>CAYFFS010000025.1:0-19364 GCA_964342765.1 uncultured Nitrososphaerales archaeon
AGTGGCCTATCTCGGGCTGGGACCTGGCGTAGGGAGGCCACTCGTTGCCCACGTGTTCGTCCTTGCAGGCCAGCTGGCAGAGGTAGCACCCGGTGCACTTCGCCACATCTATTACCATGTACTTCATGCTCAGCTCACCACCCAAGATTCGTACCCGGGCCCGTAGGCCGGGTTCATCTTCGAGGTCCTCTCGAACGCCTCCGGGTACTTCCTCCTCAGCTCCTCTATGTCCACCTTCTCCACCTCGACCAGGTATCCGCTCACCGGCATCTCAGGCGCGATCACGGGGCCCGGCTGGTAGTTGTCGTATATCCACTTCGTGGACGGGGCTATCAGATCGATCGCGCCTCCCCTGTCTATCCTGTCCTCGAGCGATATCGGGTCGAACTTTGATCCGTGGTCCATGTACACGACCCCCTCCCTCACCCTCTCCGTCACGTAGGCTGCCCCCAGCACCGATCCCCTGTCGTTGTAAACCCTCACTATGTCGCCGTGCTTTATGCCCCTCCTCTCGGCGTCCCTCGGGTTTATCCAGAGGGGCTCGTAGTAGTACCCATCCGGACCCTTTATCTTGGCAGTTGGTATCTCCCTTATCCAGGGCATGTCGTCGCCCTGGGCGTGGTGCCTCCACCTCGGGTGGTTCGACATCACCTGAAGCGGGTACTTCTTAGCCTTCGGGGAGGTCGGGAGCTCCTCGTGGTCCACCCACTTAGCAAGCGGGGGCCTCAGCCTGTCGTTCGGGAAGTAGTCCTTCAGCCACCCTGAGACGAACTCCAGCTTCCCGCTCTTCGTGTTCAGTCCCCTTCCCTCGGGCAGCTCGTAGTACCACCTCAGGCCTCCCTTGACGGGGGCTCCAGGTATCATCTCCACGGTGTTCTTTATCCTCTCCCACTCCTCAGGCGTCGGAGCGTCGTAGATCACTATCTTCCTCTTGTTCTTGAACTCCTCCCAGGATATCCCGTACTTGGTGTAGGCAAGCGTCTGCTCGTACATTGTCCTGAGGAACTTCTCCGGCTCGGGGAACCACTCCTCGGTGGGCCACTTGAACCCAGGCCTGACCTTGCCAACCCCCAGCCTGTCGGCCACCATCTTGTGTATCTCGTAGTCGCTCTTCGACTCCCCGACCGGCTCTACGCACCTGTCCTGCCAGTAGATGGTGACCATGTCGGCCCACCTGGCGCTGACGAGGTCCTCGTGCTCGTAGACCGTCTGCGCTGGGAGCACCAGGTCCGAGAAGTAGGCGTCGTTCTCGAGCCATGGGTGTATAGTGACTATGAACTCTACAGTGGGGCTCCTGAAGGCCTCCGCCCACTTCCACGCGTCGTTCCAGCACGTGAGGGCGCTGGAGTTCTCGTTCCATATCATGCGTATGCCGGGGTGATCCGGAGTGGGCGGGAACCTGTACTTGTTGAACTGATCCTTGGTGGGCGCAATTATGGAGCCGGAGCCGTACCACTCCACCGGCGGATTCAGTATCGCGTCGGGGACCAGCGTCTTTATGAGCGGTATGGCGCCCTTGGGAGGCGGATATATGGGCTCGCCGGGCACGAGCTCGTACGAGTAGGACATGACGGGGTTCACCGGGGCGCCGTGCTTCACGACCTCGGGATAGCTGGGCAGCGTCCCGATTACCTGGTTGCCCGTGAGCGTGAATGCGGGCAGCTGGAACCTGGCGAACTGCCTCCCGGGCGCGCCGAGCCCCTGCATCATCATCACGTAGGCCTCCGCCCTGGCCGCAAGGTGGGACAGTATCCCCCTTATCTTGGGGCCTCCGTAGTGTATCGCCAGGGTCGTCCTCTTCTTGGCCCATGCCCTCGCCAGCGCCTTTATAGTCTCGACCGGAACCCCGGTTATCCTCTCGGCCCACTCGGGGGTCTTCGGGACCCCGTCCTCCTTCCCGAGTATGTAGTCCCTGAACTCCTCGAAGCCGACCGTGTGGGTCTCTATGAACTTCTTGTCGTACGTCCCCCACTGGATCCAGAGGTAGGCTATCGCGAAGTAGAGCGCGGCGTCAGTGTTCGGCCTTATCGGTATCCACTTGTCGGCGAAGACCGCGTTCGTGTAGTTCAGGTCAGGGGATATTGCCACTACCTTGATCCCCGCCTGCTTTATCCAGCGCATGAAGTGCGTGCTCAACATGTTATGCCACATGTTCGCGGTGGTCTCCGGGTCGGCGCCCGTCATCACTATCATCTCGGCGTTCTCGAACACGTCGTCCCAGACCGCGTCGTTCGGGGGCCTGCCCACAGGCTGGTCGAACCCCCAGACGTGCTTAGTGCCCCAGTAGTACCCCTCCCAGCTGTCGGGGTTCCTGTTCTGGTGTATCCAGCCGGTTCCCAGGGCGTTGAACAGGTGATGGCCCCAGAAGTGGACGCTGTGGAGGAAGCCGGACTGGCCGTGGCCGTCGGCCTGGACAAGGACGACGCTCGTGTCCCCGTACACCTTCCTTATCCTCTCTATCTCCTTCACGATTATGTCGATGGCCTCCTCCCACGATATGCGGACGAACTTGCTCTTGCCCCTGTTCTGGGTGTTCCTGTTCTCGGGGCTCCAGTCCACCCTCTTGAGCGGGTACCTGACCCTGGTCGGCGAGTAGACCCTCTGCCTCCACGCGAAGGAGACGGGATAGGTCGGGGCCTTCTTCGGCCTCTCGAAGACGCCCCTCTTGGTCGTGACTATCTTCCAGCGCCTTACGCCGTCGGGTATGTAGAAGGGAACCTGCCTTATTATCCTGTTGTCCTTGGCGTATACCACTAGGGGGAACTCGGCCAGGACGCTGTGGCCGTTGAGCGAGGCCGAGACGTAGCAGACCTTCATTCCCTGGTTGCGCAGCGCCTGAGCCTCCTCGGGCGTCAGCCTCCTGAGGAGGTTGGCGTCGGGCTTCACGACGTCGGATCCCCTCGAAAGCGCGCTGACCGCCTCAACGTAGCCAGCAGCCAACTCAGTTCGGCGAAGGTAAGGCCATGCTGGATATAAATTTCGTCCGAGGGAGTGGAATCGAAGATTACTTATAATAATTATAGATCTATCGCCTTGTGCGCCGTGAGGCGCGCGCCCAAAATACTTAAATAAAGTCCTTAGGCCTCTTGAGCGCTGATGTTGCTCTTAGGCTTTCTGCTGATGTTGCAGGCCGCAACCTCGTCGAGCAACGCGGGGCTGGGGCTCTTGGCGGCTGGCCTGGCCTTCGGGCTCGCGGCAATAGGCGCCGGCATAGCGATGGCCAGGATAGGATCGTCGGGGCTCGCGGCCACGGCCGAGAAGCCCGAGCTGCGCACCTGGAGCATAGTCATACTGGCGTTCGGCGAGACGATAGCCATATACGGCATAGCGATAGCCATACTGCTGCTGGGGCACATAACGAGCTGATCCTCGGAGGATCCCCCTCCTCACGAGCTCCTCGGTCAACCTATAGGCCAGGATCATGACTACCAGGAGCACTATCGTGGAGGCCGCTAGCGCTATCAGGTCTGCAGCCACGTCGCCAAGATACGCGCGGGTGCCCCAATATATTGAGAGGAAGGCGCCGAGGCTGGAGCCCCCTACGAGCGAGGCCAGCGCCAGGGCATAAAGCTGTTTGAGCACGCGACGCCTCCAGGGCACGTCTGACGACGTCCCCTTTTCATTAGTTCATAATTAAAGTGCGCTAGCTATATGGGGCCGAGGGCCAGCCTGACGTGCTCGAGGCCGGGCGCCACGCCGGTCACGCTGCGCCCCCACCTGGACGAGAAGAAGAGGGCCAGCCTGAGGGCGTCCAGGGCGCAGGAGGGCCGCCTGAGCCTGCAGGTTCCCTCCTGCTTCCTCCTGACGAACCTGTAGGCCGCCCTGAATATTGAGAACCTCCTGCTTAGATCCCTCGCGTAGCGGCCGGGGTCGAGCGCGTCCGGCCCCGACCTCTCGATAGCGTCCGCCAGGACCTCCGCGGACATTATGCTCGGCAGTATGCCCTCGCCCAGGATCGGGAGCACGGACCCCGCGGCCTCCCCGATCGCCACGACGCGCCCGCGGTATATGGGCTCCAGGATCCCCGGGGGCGATATCCTTATGGGCCTGCCTCCCCTCTCCAGGACCTCGTCAGGCCTGCGCGAGTCGAGGAACTCCGAAAGATACCTCAGGTGCCTGCGGCGCAGGTCGCCGGCGCCCACGAAGAACTCCCCCCTGCCCAGGGGGAAGTACCACAGGTACCCTGAGTAGTTCGGGAAGGGCCTGACGTAGAAGCCCTCGATGGGCGGCTCGCGATAGCGCACGCGCAGCTGGTAAGCCGGCAGGACGAGGTCGGAGCCTGGCCGCGCCCTCCCCACCACCGCCCTCTGGACCCCCGTTGCGTCGACGACCAGGCGAGCGCCGGGCGGCGCCTCCCTGACGCGCACGGGATACCTGACGCGGAACTCCCTCGCAAGCCTGCGGATGAGCGCCGGCTTATCGAAGGTGACCAGGCCGCTCGTCGGCACCAGGTGAACGCGGCCGCCGGCCTCCACCTGGACGCCGTCGGCCTCCGCGAGGACGTAGTCGTCCAGGTCCACGCCGACGCGCCTCATGAAAGGCCTCATGCCGTCGAGGCTCGTGGCCCAGGCGCAGACGGACCTGTACCTCTCAAGGTCCTGGTGCTCCAGCCCCTCCACGTCGAGGCCGGCGGCGAGCCTGGCCCCCAAGTAGGAGCCGGCGACGCCGACCCCAACTACGAGCACGTCCGCCACGCCCGGGACTTCGCCTCCCCCCGATAAACCGTTGGCGGTTCACATTTTAACCGGCGCCGCGGAGCTGGCGCGTGAGCCTGGTCCGCGACCCTGGGCTAGCGCCCATGGGGCATAGGAAGATAGAATGGGCGCTCGCGCGCATGCGCGTCCTGTCCTCCCTCGTGTCCGAGATGGAGCGCGAGAGGCCGCTCGAGGGCGTCGCCGTCGGCATGAGCCTGCACCTGGAGGCGAAGACCGCCGTCCTGGCGATGAGCCTGGAGAGGCTGGGGGCGCGCGTGTCCATAACCTCCTCGAACCCCCTGAGCACGCAGGACGACGTCGCGGCGGCCCTCTCGGAGCTCGTCCACCGCGTCTACGCGTGGAGGGGGGAGAGCGAGGAGGAGTACGAGGAGAACCACAGGCGCGTGCTCATGGATTCCCCTCAGATACTGGTGGACGACGGCGCGGACCTTTCCGTCATGGCGCACTCCATGGGGGTGGCGGACAGGATCTACGGGGCTACGGAGGAGACGACGACGGGCGTGATGAGGTTCCGCGCAATGGAGAGGGAGGGGGTCCTCAGGTTCCCCGTGATCGCGGTGAACGACGCCAGGAGCAAGCATCTGTACGACAACCGCTTCGGAAGCGGCCAGAGCGTGGTGGACGGGATATTGAGGGCGACCAACGTGCAGCTGGGCGGCAAGCGCGCGGTCGTCCTCGGCTACGGGTGGGTGGGGAAGGGCGTGGCGGAGAGGCTCCGCGGCATGGGGGCGCGCGTGATAGTCGTGGAGGTCGACCCCTTCAAGGCGCTGGAGGCGTACATGGACGGCTATGAGGTGATGGGGTCGATGGACGCGGCCAGGGTCGGGGACATATTCGTAACGTGCACGGGCAACGTGAACGTGCTGACGGAGAGGCACTTCAGGGTCATGAAGGACGGCGCGATATTGGCGAACGCGGGGCACTTCGACGTCGAGGTGGACGTCAGGTCCCTCAGGGCCATGGCGACCTCCGAGGAGGAGGTCAGGCCCAACGTGAGGCAGTTCCTCATGCCGGACGGGCGCCGCCTCTACTTGATAGGCGAGGGGAGGCTCGTGAACCTCGTGGCCGCGGACGGCCACCCCATAGAGGTCATGGACATGAGCTTCGCGACGCAGCTGCTGGCGGTCCTTTACTTGGTGAGGAACAGGGGGAAGCTGGAGCGCCGCGTCCACCTGCTCCCGGAGGAGCTGGACGAGGAGGTCGCCAGGAGGAAGCTCGCGGTGGAGGGGATAACGATAGACTCCCTCACGGAGGAGCAGCGCCGCTACCTGGAGTCGTGGCGCTGACCGCGGCCGAGGACCTCGTCGCGGAAGGCCTCAGCCCTCTCCAAGGCCCTCTCGAGCCCGCGGAGCGCCAGGGCGCCGTCGCGCACGACGGGCTCCCCTCCAACGTAGACGTGCCTGACGTCGGACCTGCCGGCCGACATCACTATTCCCGTGGTCAGGTCCCAGCTGGGCCTCATCGAGATGGACCTCAGGTCGAGGGCGACGAAGTCCGCCCTGAAGCCGGGCCTGAGGGCCCCCACGTCCTCCAGGCCCGCGGCCCTCGCCGACCCGAGGGTCGCCGCGTAAAGCGCGTCCCTTGACGCGAGCGCCGCCGGATCCCCCCTCGTAGCCCTCTGAAGGTAGACCATCAGCCTCATCTCCTCGAAGAGGTCGAGCGAGTCGCTGCTCGCGGGCCCATCTGTGCCCAGGGCCACGTTGACGCCGGCCCTCGCCATCTCGCCCACCCTGGCAACCCCGACGCCCAGCCTCGAGTTGGACCTCGGGCAGTGGACGACGCTGGCCCCCCTCCTGCCCATGAGCGCTATCTCCTCGTCCGTCAGGTGTACGCCGTGCGCGGCTATCAGGCGCTCGTTCAGGAGGCCCAGCCTGTCCAGGTAGGCCGCCGGCGTGGCGCCCGCCTCCCCCAGGACCCTGGACACGTCCTCCTCAGTCTCGGAGAGGTGAACGTGGACGCGGAGACCGAGCCTCGCGGAAGCCTCGGATATTGCCCTCAGCATCCCCTCGCTGCAGCTGTAGGGCGCGTGGGGGCCCAGGGCGAGCCCCAGCATCCCCTTCCCGCGCTCGCGCACCATAGATAGGTAATCGCCTATCCTGCCTACCCTCCTCCAGCTCTCCTCCTCCATGTACTTGACGCGGTCCATGAAGGCCAGCGTGAGGACGGCCCTGACGCCGACCCCCAGGCCCTCCAGGGCCCTGAGCATGGGCTCCACGTTGTAGAAGTCCACGAAGGACGTTATCCCGGACCTGAGCTGCTCGGCGAGCCCTAGGACGTCCCCGTAGTAGATGACCTCCTCGTCCATGAGGGCCTCCACGTCCCACACGCGCTCCAGCCACGAGTGAAGGGGGAGGCCGTCGCCGAAGTTCCTGAGGAGCGTCATGGCGACGTGCGCGTGCGCGTTCACGAGCCCCGGGATGACCGCGACGTCCCCTAGGTCCACGACGTCCGCCCCCTCGATGTCCAAGCTGCCCCGGGGCCCCACGGATTCTATCCTTCCGCCCTCCACGACTATGGCGGCGTCCCTTATCCACTCGCCGCGCGCGTCAGGGAGAGCGAACCTCGCCAGGTATGCCGTCCTCCGGCCGCCCACGTCCCTCCTCCGAGATCAGCTCCCCGTTTAAGTGCACCGGCGTGTGGCCGGTCACGCGCACCTCGACCCACTTGCCCAGGAGCTCCGGGCCACCCTTCAGCACTATCGGCTTGTACCAGTCGTTCCTCGCCACGACGGTGCCGGGCCTGTTCCCGGGCTCGACGACGAGCGCCACGCCCCTCCACCCGACCCACCTGGAGTTGCGGGAGTCCATGATCCTCAGAACCTCGCGGTACGCCCTCCTGCTCCTCTCGGATATCACCTCGCTCGGGAGCTGCCTCATCCTGCTCGACTCCGTGCCGGGCCTGTTCCAGTACTTGGAGAGGTTGACCACGTCGGGCTCCATTGCCCTGAGGAGCTCCAGGGTCATCTCGAAGTCCTCCTCTTCCTCGCCCGGGTGGCCGACTATCACGTCGGTCTCCAGGGTGAGCATCGGGAACTCCGACCTCAGGGCGGCGACCAGCCTGTGCACCAGCTCGGCGCCGTGGCCGCGCCTCATCAGGCGGAGGACGCGGTCGCTCCCGCTCTGTACTGGGACGTGCGCGAACTTGTAGACGCGGTCCAGGCGATAGACGCGGAGGAGGCCGTCCAGGATCCTCCACGCCAGGACGGGCGTCATCATCCCTATCCTGATGCGGTAGTTCCCGGGGACCTCGGACGCGATGAGCTCCACGAGCTCAGGGAGGCCCAGGGCGCCGTGCCTGTAGGAAGCCACGTCCTGGCCGGTGAGGCGGAGCTCCAGGACGCCCGACTCGACCATCCTGCGCGCAGCGTCGACTATTGACTGCGCGCTGTAGCTGTGCGCGACGCCCCTGGAGAACTTGGTCGCGCAGAAGCTGCAGGACATAAGGCAGCCGTCCTCTATCTCTATGGTCCCAACAAGGCCCCGGGGGGCGCGCTGGAGCGCCGGCTTGTCAGGCGGCGCCGGGGAGTCCAGGAGCGTCCTCCCATGTGGGTTTGCGACCGCCGCCTCGACAGCCTCAACTACTCTGTGGACGCTGCGCGGCGTCAGGGCCGCCCCGAAGTCGGCCTCCCTGGCCAGCCTGGCCCAGTTTATCAGGGGGAGGCAGCCCGCCACCACTATCGGCCTTCCGAGCCTCGAGAGCTCCCTCAGGCGGCTGATGACCTTGTCCTCCGTCGGCGACTTCACGCCGCAGGTGTTGACCACGAGCACGTCCGCGCCCTCGGGGCCATCCGATGGGACGTGGCCCGCGCCCTCGAGCAGCCCCGACATTATCTCGCCGTCGGCCTGGTTGGCTGCGCACCCGTAGGTTTCGATGTAGTACCGCATCCGTCCCACTTCGTCGATAGGCTATTGGAATATTAGCATTTACCTCGGTTCATCGATGCTTCCCTTTGAGGCCAGGGGCCCGATGGACCGAAAAAGGGAAGAAAATAGGCCGGCGGGCGCACCCGGGGACGGTGGACGGCATCGGCGGCCCGGCTGGTCAACGCGGAGTTCGCGGCCGTCAGGGACGGTTAACCTTCAGCGTTTAATATGAGGATCCACCAAACCTGGGTGAGCCGCGATGATAGGCTGCGCCATCGCGATCGGTGCGCGCGCCTCCTCGGTGCTGGAGGAGGCGTCGAAGCGCATGCCGGGCATGGCGACCGCCGACCTCGGCGCCCTGGATTCCATGAGGTCGGCGGAGGAGCTCCTGGAGCGCATAAAGGCCCTCGCGACGGGGCTACCCGGCTGCGCGAGGGTCCTCCTGCTCGTGGACGGATACTCCGATAGGGGGGTCCGCGCCGCGCGGCTGTTCCTGGGCGCCTGGAGGCCCAGGGGCGCCGTGATAGTGATGATACCCCCCATGCCGTATGAGAAGCGCCTGGAGGATCACTACAGGTTCAACGTGGGCGTGATGGCGGGCTGCATAGGAGGGGAGGAGGCCCTGGTGAGGGTCGACCTGGACCTGGGGGAAGACGGGCACTCGGAGGAGGACGCGATGGCCGCCGTGGCCGCGGCCGTGGCGGACCTAGCCCTGAGGGCTGGGAGGCCCCCGCTCTCGGAGATGTTAGGGGAGGGCGGATCCTACTTGCTGGCGGTGGGAGGCCCCGCGGGGGCCAAGGAGATGGCGCTGGCGAGCGCCCTCGAGGGATCGCCAGCGATGGTCGTCGCCTCAGGCTCGGCCTCCGAGCTCGTGAAGGCGACCTCCCTGGCCCGCGCGCTGGGCGTGGGGGTTGACGCGGCGCCGGGCGGCGTCAGCTACCTGCTCATGAGGAAGGACGACCTCAGGCTCGAGGACCCCATCTACGCGGCGCTCGGCGGCAGGGGCGACGTGCCGACGCTGGATCCAGGGCCCTCCTCCCCGTTCAGGGTCGACCTTCCATTGGACCTCTACGAGATGCGACGGGCTCCGAACGGATAAATAGCTCGTGGGCGCAGCCCCCAACGTGGTGGACGACTTCGTCACGCTGCTGGAGAGGATAAAGGACCACCTAAGGAAGGAGGGCTCCGAGAAGGCCAGCAGGCTCGAGCTGCCCTCCCCCGACATAGTCTGGGTCGGCAACAGGACCATATTGAGGAACTTCCGCCAGATAGCGGAGGTCATGCGCAGGGACCCCCAGGGGCTGGCAGTGTTCATGGGAAAGGAGCTGGCGACCTCCGCCAACCTGGACCAGGACCTGAGGCTGATACTCCTGGGGAGGAAGGACAGGGAGTCGATAGAGCGCGTCATACAGCGCTACTTCAAGGACTACGTGATCTGCCCCGTGTGCGGGAGCCCGGACACGAAGCTCGTCAAGGAGCGCAAGGTCACTTTCCTCGTGTGCGAGGCGTGCGGCGCCAAGAGCCCCGTCCGCGAGGTGAAGTGACTGCAGCCCGCAGGGAGCCCTCGATTCTCGGTCAGGAGGATAACCTACAGGGAGCTGCTGATGGTGAACGTGTGCGACGAGGACCTCCTCGGGAGGCGCCTCTCGGAGGGCGAGCTGACCGTCGACATATCCCCGGAGTACTTCTCAGGGGAGGTCCTGAGCCTCGAGGAGGCGGTGTCCCTCGTCCAGGAGGCGGCGATAGCGAACCTGGTGGGGGAGGCCATAGTGGGGGAGGTCCTGAGGAGAGGGCTGGCGCACCCGGCGGCCGTCAGGAGGATAGCCGGCGTCCCGTTCCTCATGATATTCAAGTTCACGTCGGGCAGCTACTCGGTGCGCCCTTAGGGAGGTCTCAGGCCGTAGGGGAAGCGCGCGCCCCTGTAGGCGTCGTCCCAGAACATGTACTCGTAAACCGCGGCGGTCCTGTAGGACCTCCTCATGGCCGCGAGCGCGCGCCCATCGACCTCCAGCGAGTCCACGAGGGCTATCAGATCGCGCACCTCCCTCTCGTACTGCTCGCCCGAGTACTGTTCAACCCACCTGCGGTAAAGGGGATCGGGCGGAGGGCCCCTCCTGGCCAGCTCCCTGCCGACCTCTAAGTATATCCAGGAGCAGGCCAGCAGCGCGGCGAGCGCCTCCTCGAAGGGGGCGGCGCAGGCCAGCGCCAGCAGGTAGCTCGTGTAGGCGAGGGTGGCGGGAGATGGCTCCAGGTCCTCCTCGCGTACCCCGTGCTCCCTCAGCACGTCCAGGTGCAGCGCGAGCTCTGTGGAGCTGATGTCGGCCGCCATGCGCGCCAGCAGCTCCGAGGCCTCCGGACTCCCCGCCCTGGAGGCCGCGGCGGCCAGGGCCGACCTGTACCTGTTGAGGTATAGGTAATCCTGCGAAACGAAGCGTACGAAGGCCTCCCTCCTGAGCTCCCCCTTGGAGAGCTCCACCAGGAACGGGTGGGCCAGTATGCCCGCGTAGACGTCCTCCGCTGAGCGCCAGAGGATCTCGGAAGTCCTCAAGGCCTGACGCCCTTCACGGCCACGTAGTCGCCGCGGTCGCGCCCCGGAAGCGGATCCTCCGGCGAGTCGTCCGAGTACCTCGGATGCCTCGTGAGGGTCTGGGCGAACTCCAGATCCACGAATCCGGCCTCCCTCAGCAGGGACTCTATCTCCTCCGACGTGTGCCAACGGGCGGCGCGGACCATCTCTATCGGGTACGGGTTCCTGGGCGAAAGCCCCCTCAGCTCCTCCCATCCGACGATCGAGGCAAGCCTGTAGAGCAGGCCATAGGAGCCCTCGGCCACGACGTCCGCCACTATTATCCATCCCCCTCTCCTGAGGACGCGATACGCCTCCAGGATCGCCCTTCTCGGATCCGACACGTAATCCAGGACGCCGTTCATAATCACAGTATCGAACTCCCCGTCCCCGAAGGGGAGTTCCTCTGCCACCCCCTTGACGACCCTCAGGCCCCTCCTCTCCGCGATCTCGCCCATCCTGGACGGCTCAACGCACTCGCGTATGTCGATGCCGAAGCCCGTCCTGAGGCGGAGCTCGAAGAGCCCGCTGCCGCACCCAACGCTCAGAGCCCTCCCTGGGTTCCTCCTCCCCAGGAAGTAGGCCAGGAGCCTCGCCTCCGACTCGAGGACGTTCGGGTTGGATTCGAACCACGCGTCGTATTCCTGGGGCGCCTCATCGAACGGGCCAGGGGGCACGGCGGGCGGGGCCATGTATTGGTAATAAATTTTGCAGAACCGGGTTATAGCAACGAGGGATGTTCGCGGACGGACACAACGCCGGAGGGACTGGGATCCGGGACCTTCAGATGGGCAGTGGGCGGCGCTCCGGGCGCCGTGAGGCGCGCCGGGGCCTCGGCTACGCGTCGGATGGGAATGGGCGGCGCAGGAACGCCGGCAGGCGCACCTCGACTACCCCGGATATTTCCCCGGGGCCGCCCAGCAAGTAGCCGTCGGCCCCCGAGATCCCCGCCCAATAGTAGTCCTGGCGGACGGGCTCCGCCCCCTCGCTCGTCAGGCGAACCCACACGATGCTCCTCGAGCGGGCCACGATCGGCCTCGCGAGGGGGACGCGCAGGGAGAGGTATGGCGGATCCAGGGCTCCGGCCGCGGCCGACACCACGGGCGCCAGGAGCAGCGCTGCCCCGTTCAGCGCGGGTCCCCTCGGGCCGGGCAACACTATCACGGGCTTCCCGCGCACCACGGCGCCGCCGCTCCTGGCCGCCTCCGCGACGTCTATCCCGCGGAACGCCGCCTCGGGACCCATCGCCTCGACTGCGGAATAGGTAACGTCGCGCGAGCTGGGGCCCGAGCCGCCTATCGTGACGACGACGTCCGCCGAGGCGAGGGATTCCTCCAGGGCGCGCTCAACCTCGCCGACGGAGTCCCCGACCACCCCCGCGTTGATGACCTCCCCGCCCAGCGCCCTCACGATCGACCCCACCGTGAGGTAGCGGGTGGTCCTCGAGGGGGGCTCGAGCGAGAGCTCGCTTCCGACCGAGATCAGCGCCACGCGGGGCCTCTGATAGACGCGGACGAAGCTCCTCCCCAGTATGCCCACCAGCTCCAGGTCGAGGGGCCCCACGACGGTCCCCCTCCTGAGGACGACGTCTCCGGACCTCGCGCTCGAGCCCCTGGGCGCTAGGTTCTCAAGGGGGGCCGGATCCCTCGCTATGTGGACCCATCCTTCCGAGGGCGCCGCCTCCTCCCTCGGGACTAGGGCGAGCCCATCGCCCTCCACGTGGCACCCGGAGTAGGCCTCGACCGCCTCCCCCTCCCCAGGGCCGCGGACGACCTCCCCAGGGCCGCAAGACCCGATCACCCTGGCCCTGCCGGGCCAACCGCCAGCCCTCACCACGTATCCGTCCTTCAGGCAGACGTGGGCGGGCGGAAGGTCGTGGGGGGCCGCCAGGTCCTCCGCGAGCACCCTTCCCAGAAGCCCCTCCAGCCCCACGTACTCCCAGCCCCTTGGCCTGGCGGCCGCGAGGAGCAGGCCGAGTGCCTCCTCAAGTATCGTCCCGGGCCACCTCACAGGTCGAGGAGGAACCTCACGTAGTAGAGGTCGCCGCGCCTTCCAACCTCCATCATGTGGTAGGTGACGGCCTTCACCTCCCTGCCCATGCCGTGCCTCGAGGGATCGTAGCGCTCCCCCTTCATCCTTGCGGATAGCCTGAGCTTGGACTCGTCGAGGTCGACGCTGAACCTCGTGAACGCGTTGCCGTCTATCTGGAGCTTGTTCAGGACGCACTCAAGCCAGTTGTAGAGCAGGCCCTGCAGGTCCGCGGCCTCGACCTCGCAGCGGTCCTCCAGGATCCCCCTGACCCTCCTAACGTCCATCATGACAGACATCATGGCCCTCGCCGCGTTCGCGAACGCCTCCCCCATGGTCCTGCCGTAGGCCTCCATGAGCGCGTCGGACATGTGGGGGAGCTCCCTGTACCACCTCATGTCCCAGACAGCCTCCCCTCGAGGAACGAGAATAGTTCGTCCTCGTCGCGGAATATCCTGGTCGAATAGTACCTGAAGAAGGGGCTCTCGGGCCCCCTGAAAACGACGTACACGTCCTTGGCGTTCGAGAACGCGTAGGTCATCTCCGAGAGGACCCCCGGCGACATGACGGGCACGTAGTAGTAGACTATGACGAAGTCGCTCTGGTCTATCAGCTGGTAGTCCCTGGCCACCGTCTGGTCGTAGACGTCCTCCCTCACGCGCTCGACCTCCGAGGGATCCACTCCCTCCAGCTGCGCCCTGCCCTCCACCAGCTCCGAGTCCTCGACCTCCCCGGGATCGAATATCACGAGCCCCCTCCTCCGCAGCTCCTGCGCGAACGACCTGAGGCGCTCCTGGAAGTCGCGGGCGTCCTCCTCGCCCACGTGCGTCATGGGATAGCTCAGGTAGGCCTTGGGGGTCCTCGGGTTCCTCATGAGGCGCCACAGGGTCTCGGGCGGCTGCTTCGCGGGCAGCAGGAAGAACGGCTTCCTCTGGAAGTCCGCTATGGACTTCGTGAGGAAGGTCTCCTCGTCCCTCCACACCAGGAGGTCCTTGAGGCCCAGCCTGTCCCTCCAGTGGGGGGTCGAGTCGAGCCGCCTCTTCATGTCGACTATCGAGTCCACTACCGTGACGTAGATGTCCGGCGAGAGCAGGTTGAGGTAGTAGAAGTCGAAGGCCTGCAGCAGGTGCCTCTTCCAGCGGAAGCAGGCGTGGGTGCTCACTATCACGTTCTCGTGGTCGCGGGCCTCCCTCAGTATCTTCTCGAAGACCGTCGTCCTCAGGTAGTTCAGGGTGGATGGCGCCAGGTTGAGTATCCTGCCCTCGGGTATCTCAACGCCCAGGTTCTCGGCCGTCTCGAACATCATGGAGCCCACGTCGAAGACCTTCACGCTGCCGCCGGACTCCCTGATGGCCCTCACGGCGCCCTCTATGTACTCGCCCCTCCCGCTTCCGCTCGCGCCGGTCACGACGACCCTCGTCACGTCTGGCGATCCGCCCAGGCGCCATATATCTTATGCCGCCGCGCCTACGTCTGCATGCCCATTATGCGGCGCACCCTCTCCTCCGCGCCTATCTCCTTCAGGTACTGCGCCACAGGGGCCGGCACCAGGTCCTCCCACTTCCCCCCGTTGGCCATCCTCTGCCTGACCTCCGTGGCCATGTAAAGGGGGCGGTTGAGGAGCGGCACCTCCACGACCTCGTAGCCCTCCGCGCGGAAAAGCTCCAGCGTCAGGGGGTCGTTTGAGAACACGTGCGAGAACTTCGGCACGGATACCTCCACGAGCCTAACCCAAGTTGCATGGTTCTCCACGTCGTAGACGGGCACCATGAGGACCCTGTCGAGAAGCCCCTCCTCCCTCAGGGTCCTCCATATCATCTCGACCCTTTCCCCTAGCGTGAACGGGTTGCGCGGCTCGTAGTTCCTCTGGGCGCTCCCTATCACGATGACCAGCCGATCCACGATGCCCAGGGCGAAGCGCACGGCCTCCAGGTGACCCTTGTGGAAAGGCTGGAACCTCCCCACGAATATTCCCGTGCGCACGCGCCCTGCTGGCAGTACCCGATAATAACGTTCGCGCCGCTCGTTTCAATCCTACTTTAGTCCGATTTCAACACGAGGAATGGGAGGGCGGCGAGCGGATTCGCTACAAACATTACCTGTTTCAATCCTACTTTAGTCCGATTTCAACGGCCATTACATGGTGCCATGGGAGCCGGGGATGGAGATGTTTCAATCCTACTTTAGTCCGATTTCAACCCCGATCGGGACCGCACGTGGACCTCCACCCGTGGGCCTGCAATAAGTCCTCTGGATGGCATCATTTATAAAGGTTCCAGGTCCTGGAATTCGGGAGATAAGAGTCATTTGAGGCATTTTATAGGAGATCCGGACGATCTCGGTCGTTTTCGCGAGGAACGCCGGCTTATCAGGCGGAATACATGTTAAACAAAAGATCTAATTATTAGCATTTAACGATTAATTATAGCCCGCCTTGGGATGCTTTTTCAAAGTGCGCGTGAGGATCCAACGAGGATGCCGCCCATCCCCAAAGGATAAACGCCGCCCGACCGCCCTCAGGGCGTGCAGGAGCTCAAGCTTCGCTACCTTTCGAAGCGCGAATCGAGGGAGCTGTCGGAGGCCCTGAGGAAGTCCATCGGGCGCGAGCTGACGCCCCTCGCGGAGCTCGAGGCCAAGGGCTTCTCGATACTCGTGACGGAGGAGGGCGCCATCCTCGTGGGATCCCACGGCGCCTACGTGCCCGCGCTGACCGACGAGGCCGGCATCTCGAGCCTCAGAGGGCAGGTGGTGGTTGACGAGGGCGCCGTCAGGCCCATAGTGAACGGGGCGAACGTGATGCGGCCCGGGATAGTCAGGTACACGGAGTTCGAGGCCGGCGAGGCCGTCGTGGTCAGGGAGGGCGTCTACAACAGGCCCGTGGCGGTCGGGATAGCCCTCGTGCCCTCGAGGGACCTTCAGGCGATGTCCAAGGGGCCCGTGGTCAGGAACGTCCACCACCTGAGGGACGAGGCCTGGGAGGCGCTACGCAGCGAAGATGTCACAAGATTAATTAAAAAATTATTGAAATAAATCTTACAATATTTCAGAAGCGGGCCAATTCTTATAACAGAGCGCGCCTTGATGCACATGTGGGATGAGCGGGGTCCGGGCGGAGCGCGACGAGGGCCAGAAGGTCCTATACTACGTCACGAGCTATTCCATAAGGTCCGAGGAGGACGTGAGGAAGGTCAAGGAGGACGTGAGGAACAACTTCATAGTGATCGCCAGGATAACCCCGCTCCTGGAGAGGGGGCGCGAGACAACTATTAAGGTCATAAATCAGATATATGAATACGTAATATCAATGGGGGGAGACATGGCTAGGCTTGGCGAGGACAGGATAGTGCTGACCCCGCCCGGCGTCAGGATATGGAGGGACATGGGCACCTGAAGGCCCGTCAGTAGAGCCTTATCGATTCCAGGAGCTGGGGCGCGTACGCGTTTACCTTGAGGCGCTGCTGCACGTGGAGCGCGAACTCCTCGGCCTTGCCGCGCTCCCCATGCACTACTATGACCCTCCTGACCTTCCTCTGGAGCCTCGCCACGTACCTCGTGAGCTGGTTGAAGTCGCTGTGCCCGCTGAACCCCTCTATGCGCTCGACCTCCGCGTTCACCTTCACTATGCGTATCCTGCCCGTCCCGGGGTCGAGAAGGCTGACCTCCCTCGTCGGGCTGTCCAGGACGCGGCGGCCCGTGGTCCCCGGGACCTGGTAGGAGACGAACAGCACCTTGTTCGATGGGTTCTCCGCGAGCTCCGCGAAGTAGTAGACGGATGGGCCTCCCTCGAGCATCCCGGAGGTCGCGAGTATTATGGACGGCCCCCTCTCCTGGACTATCTCGGCCCTCCTCTTGGGGCTGTCGACGACCGTGTACCAGTCGGCCAGGAACGGGTTCGACCCCCCATCCCTGACCTCGGACCTGAGCAGGGGAGATAGGTAGTCCGAGTAGAGCAGGTGGATCCCGGTTGCCTCCTTTAACATGCCCTCAAGGTATATCGGGACCTCGGGTATCGACCTGGACCTCATCAGGTCGTTCAGCACCAGCATTATCTCCTGCGCCCTGCCGACCGCGGGCACGGGTATCAGAACCTTGCCCCCGCCCTCGAGCGTCCTCTTTATGGAGGCCGCGAACGCCTGCTCCGTCTCCGGGCGCGACGGCATGACGTCCGAGCGGGATCCGTACGTGCTCTCCATCACCAGCGTCTCAGCCCTCACGAAGTTCGAGTACGCGGCCTGGAAGAGGCGCGTGTTGTCGAACTTGAAGTCGCCCGTGTATATTACGTTGTGGGCCCCCTCCCCCACGTGCAGGTGAACTATCGCCGAGCCGAGTATGTGGCCGGCGTTGTAGAGCGTGAGCTTGACGTCCGGCGTTATGTCGGTGACCACGTTGTAGGGCAAGGTCACGGTGTGAGCTATCATGGTCCTGACGTCCTCGCCGCTGTAGGGGGCCTGCCTCCCCTCCGACTGCGAGACCTTGAGGGCGTCCATCAGCAGGAGCGTGGAGAGGGCCAGTGTTGGCTCGGTCATGTAGACGGGCCCCCTGTAC
Source organism: uncultured Nitrososphaerales archaeon (assembly GCA_964342765.1). Classification (GTDB taxonomy): domain Archaea; phylum Thermoproteota; class Nitrososphaeria; order Conexivisphaerales; family Conexivisphaeraceae; genus Conexivisphaera. Next base: position 17,718 of record CAYFFS010000025.1, read on the forward strand.
CCATGCTTGAACAGGACCGGCAGGAACCCCACGTGGTCCAGGTGCGCGTGGGATATCACGACCGCGTCTATGTCGTCGAGCGACGAGTCAAGCCAGTCGAGCCTGGGATACGAGTTGAGCGGGCCCCTGGCCCCCGGATGTATGCCGCAGTCGAGTATTATCCTGCTCTCCGGGGTCGACACCAGGAGGCACGACCTTCCGACCTCGCGGGCCGCCCCCAGGACCGTGAGGACGACCTCCGACCTCGGGTACACGCGCTCCCTGAATATGCGCTCCCCTGCGCTGCGGAGGAAAGCGGTGCGCTCCTCGAAGTCCGCCAGCGCGTAGTACATCTGGTCCACCGAGGGCGACGGTATGGGGGACGCCTGCCTCACGCGTATCTTCCATCCCGTGCGCGCGAAGAACTCCTGCTCCGAGAGCTGGGGTATCTGGAGGGGCCCGACGTTCGCGGCCTCAACGAGCACCTCACCGAGGACCTCGTCGAAGAAGACGCGGCTTATGCCGGCCTCCCTGGGGACGAGGGACATTATGTAGTCCCTAACCTCCTCGGGGGGCTTGCGGGCGGACTCTGAAGCCTTCACTATTATGCGCTTCCTCAGCTCGACGACGAGCTTCCCTATTAACCCGGGGTTCCCCGCGAAGTAGGCCGGGTTATCCGTGTAGATCGCTATCCTGGGGCCCTCGTACTCTATCCTGGTGACCCTTGCGTCAGGGCCCAGCTCCTCGAGTATCCTCGCGATGATCCTTTGATTTCCCGAGGCGGCCTGGTTCATGATCAGTCCCGGAGCCTACTCAAGCGCTGAGATTATCCTCCTCTTTACCTCAGGCGGGACCTCCCTGTAGCCCTTCGAGTCTATGACCACGGCGTCTATCCCGTCCCCGGACGCCGAGTCCCTCTTCATGGCGTAGTGGACGGCCTTTATCGCGAGCGCAACGGCTTCGTCCTCGCCGAGCCCATCGCGGTAGCCGGTCTCCAGGACGCCGTAGGCTATGGGCGAGCCGCTCCCCGTCGAGAGGTACCTCTCCTCGCTCACTGCCCCGAAGAAATCTATGTTGTAGAGGCCCGGCGCCCCGTCGTACCCTCCCACCAGGACGTCCGCGACCAGCGGGAAAAGCCTGTAGGAGAAGAAGAGGTTGGCCGCCATGGAAGCGGCCGACCTGACGGGCATGGGCCTCCCCTGCTCAACCCTGTACTGCCTGGCGCCGTACCTCAGGACGTCTATCACCGCCTGGGCGTCGGCCACCACCCCCGATATCGTGATCCCCAGGTGGTCGTCTATCTGGTAGATCTTCCTGCCCTGGCGGTGGGCTATGAAGTAGCCCATGGTTACCCTCTTGTCGGTGGCGAGGACCACCCCTCCGTCGAAGGTCAGGCCGACGGTCGTGGTCCCCGTCATGCGCGCGAGGCCCGCGGCCCTGGAATCCCCTAGCAAGCTCGGCACCCTCCCAGAGGACGCCCCGCCTTAGGGGTGGATGCAAATAAGCGTTGTGCGAAACCGCGCTCGGAGGCGCCAAAGTTGATATATCGTCGGGCCCTCGGGCAGCCCGTCGTTGCGCCTCAGAGAGGCCGGCAGGAGGCACCTGATGAGGCTCCCCGAGCGCGTGGTGGTCGGGGAGGACCTCCTCGACTCCGTGGGGGACGAGGTG
>CAYFFS010000026.1:0-18400 GCA_964342765.1 uncultured Nitrososphaerales archaeon
GGCCGCATGCGCCGCCCTACTGCTGATCAGGCCGCCCTAGAGGACCGGCCTTGTGGGGCAGTAATGGTTAAATATATCATATTATAACACTCTAGCGAGTTGCGGCGCCGCGCGGATGACCGCCTCGGCGATGGGAGCACTGCTCTGAGCCTAGGCGGGATACCCGTGGATGGGAGGCCCACGCCGCTGGCCTCGACGGCGACCCATGACCCCACGGTGATCGCATGTGATCCGTGGGCGAGGTCGAAGTCCCTGCCGCTTCGGATCGCTACAGTTTCAGGCGGTCTGAAACGATAGGGACGAGCGGAGCTTGAGCTGGAGGACGGAGCGCCCCCCTTCGCTCGACATGTGGACCACGGAGGGCTCCATCCCCTTGCTCCTCAGGTACCCGAGGAACGCGAGGAAGAAGGGGGTCGGGGGCATCCTCGATGCCCCGTCGTACTCCACGGTCATGATCCTCGTCAACTGGTCGTACCTGACGGTGGAGCCCGGCAGCCCCCCGCGAAGGAGCGCCCCCCAGATGGCCATGGCGGCCTCCGGGGGCTCCGAGTCCAGCTCGGGGAGCACGCCGAGGAACCTCGAGTAGGCGGCGTCGGCCAGACGCGCCAGGTGCTCCTGGGGGAGCTCGGGGGCGGCCTCCAGCATCCCCCTGTAGATCTCGGCCCCGCCCGAGGCAATGTCCGCGGCCCCCGGCACGCCCAGCCTCGCGAGCTCCGCGAAGGCGTCAACGGGCATCCCTGAGGCCCACATGCGCTCGAAGAGGGACTCCACGACCCCCGCAAGCGGGGGGGACTCGAGGACGGCGCCGACCCCGGCGCCGCTGTCCAGGACAACGACCGTCGAGCCGTCGAAGGACAGCGCGCTCCACCCCCCGCCGTGGGGGCCCGCGCGCGCCAGCGGCGACAGCCCCGCCAGCCTCGCCACGTCCTCGTCGTACCCGTCCACTACGAGCCTCACGTCCACCTCGCCCAGGGCCGCCTCCTCCAGCTCCCTCCTCGCCTCGAGCGCCAGCTCCAGCCCCCAGTGGTCCAGGATCCCGTGGACGCTCCTGGAGGCCCCGGAGGCGAGGGCCCTGATCCTCTCCACAGCCCCGGACCCCGAGACCAGCGAGTACCTGCCGCCCTGCCCGTCCTGGGCGGCGGCCCTCGCCCTCCTGATCTCCTCCAGCGCCCTCCTCATCCTCCTCGCCCTCCTCTCCTCCTCCTGGACGAGCTCCCCGAGGACCTCCTCGGGGTCCAGCGCGAAGCAGGTGAGCGGCCTCCCGTCGAGGGAGACGAGCCCCTTCTTCGCCAGCGACCTGGCCACCTCGTAGGCCTTCGTGCGCGGGATCCCGGCCCTCACCGCCAGGTCCGAGACCCTGAGCGGACCCCACCTCAGGAGGGCTGCGTACGCCCTTGACTCGTAGTCGCTCAGCCCCAGCTCCCTCAGCCTCTCCACGATCCCCGAGCCGGCCACGCCTTCGCCCGGCGCCTCCCCGATAAGCCCCGGCTTGGCGCGCCCCCTAGACGCCCCGCTCTAAGGGATTTGTCACCGCCCTCCCCGAACCCTCGGTGACAAAACCGAGATCAATGGATCGTGCCTGGGGGTTCACCGAACATGAGCGAGTTCGCCAAGAGGTGGCAGCAGGAGCCCAAGCAGGGCGTCGGTGCCAGGATAAGGGAGAGCATCGCGCCCGAGGGGCCCCTGAAGGACCGCCTTGAGCAGGCCATTAGGCAGATCAACATCCAGATATCCAAGCTGGACGCCCTCTCCGGGAGGCTGAAGGAGAGGGACCAGAGGCTCTTCGAGACCATAGTCAGGTACCTCCAGAAGCACGACTCCACCCACGCGACCGTCTACGCCAACGAGCTGGCGGAGCTCAGGAAGATGGAGAAGCTGGTGGAGCAGGCGAAGGTCGCGCTCGAGCAGATAGTGCTCAGGCTCAACACCGCGACGACGCTCGGCGACGTCGTGGTCACGCTGGCGCCCGCCATGAGCGTGATAAAGAGGGTCAAGGCCGGGCTGATGAGCGTGATGCCGGAGGCCGAGAACGAGGTGTCGGAGATCAACAACCTGCTGAGCAGCATACTGGTCGAGGCCGGACAGATGGGCGGCCTGAGCGTCAACTTCGAGGCCGCCAACGAGGACGCCGAGAGGATACTGGCGGAGGCCTCCGCGATAGCCGAGCAGAGGATGAAGGAGAAGCTGCCCGAGCTCCCGAGCTACGACAGCGGCCTGGGAGTGGGCCTCGGGCAGAAGTCCTGAGCGTCCCACTGGGTTCCCGCTTAAGCCCGTCCTCCATTTTTCTCCACATCCATCACGATAGTCAGGGGTGACGCTCTTGTTGGGCGGGTCCGCTTTGAGGCTTCCCTGGAGGAGGGTGGACGCGAGGGCGAGGGCCCTGGCGAGCATAGAGGACGCCCTGCGCGTGCTCAGGGGGAGGAGGGGCCTCCTGCTGGGGATGCTGAACAGGATGAGGGAGCGCGAGGCATCGCTGAAGGCGAGCATATCCTCGGCGGCCGCGGGCGGAAGGCAGGACAGGCTGGCGCTGCGCGTCTCCGAGTACAGGGACGTCCAGAGGATAATAGGCCTCCTCGAGGCCGCTGACCTCTCGCTTGAGAAGGCCATACTGAGGCTCGAGAACGTCCAGTACTACCTCATGATAACCGGGGAGCTGGCGGCCGCGGCCCGCTCCCTCAGGGGGATAGGCGACGTGCTCGACGAGATACCCGGGAACCTGAGGGCCGTGACGGACGAGCTCGCGGACGCCCTGGCCTGGGTCATGGGGGCCGCCTCGCCGTCCGAGAGCCTAAGCATAGACGTGACGTCCGGCATATCGGAGAAGTTCGACGTCCAGGACATAATAGACGAGGCGATAGACGAGGTTTCCGAGCTGATAATGAGGAAGTTCGAGGTCCCGGAGTCCCAGGAGGAGGTCTCGAGGATACTCAGCGCCGCGAAGGACGTCGGCGAGGACAGGTTCAGCGAGGCCCTCGCCGGGTTCGTGAGGGCGCGCGAGGAGGGCGAGCAGGAGGGCGTCCTGACATGATGCGCAACCCTGGGGAGGAGCTGGAGGACGCCGCCGCCCGCTACGCCAGCGAGGCCATAAGGCTGGACAGCCAGGGCAACTACGCCGCGGCCATAGTCAAGTACCAGAACGCGGTGGAGGCCCTGCTGAAGCTGATAAGGCTCTACCCGGAGAACCCGGTGAACAAGCTCTACTACGAGAAGGCGATGGCGTACCAGGAGAGGATAAAGGCTCTTCAGAGGCTCAGGGGGGTCTACGGGCCCGAGGCCGAGCCGGGGAGGGACCAGGGCCCCGGGGACGGCGTCAGGGTGGCCCCCGTCGTCGAGACCGTCAAGGCGAGCTTCGAGGAGCTCCTCGTGACTGAGAAGCCCAACGTGAGCACGAAGGACGTCGTGGGGCTGGAGGGGGCCAAGCTGGCGCTCAGGCAGGCTATAGTGTACCCCTATCAGCGCCCTGACCTCTTCCCGCTCGGGTGGCCCAGGGGGATACTTCTCTTCGGCCCCCCGGGGTGCGGCAAGACGATGCTCGCGGCGGCCATAGCGAACGAGATAGACGGGTACTTCCTGAGCGTGGACGCCGCCTCCATAATGAGCAAGTGGCTGGGGGAGGCCGAGAAGAACGTCGCAAAGCTCTTCGCCTACGCGCGTGGGCTGGCCGAGTCCAAGCCGGTCGTCATATTCATAGACGAGGTCGACTCCCTGCTCTCCGTCCACAGCCAGGAGGTCGGGGGCGAGACGAGGGTGAGGAACCAGTTCCTGAAGGAGATGGACGGCCTCGCGGACAAGGGCAAGAACCTCCAGCTCTACGTGCTGGCGGCCACCAACAAGCCCTGGATGCTGGACGAGCCCTTCCTCAGGCGCTACCAGAAGAGGATCTACGTGCCGCCGCCGGACAGGCAGACCAGGAGGCTCCTCTTCGAGAAGTACACCGAGCCCCTCACGCTGGACTCGGACGTCGACCTCGACGAGCTGGCGAAGATCACCGAGGGCTACTCGGCCAGCGACATAAGGGACATATGCCAGGACGCGCAGCTCCGCGTCGTCACGGAGCTCTTCGAGAGCGGGAAGGCCAGCGACCCGAACAGCAAGCCGAGGCCCATAAGGATGAAGGACTTCGAGGAGATAGTGAGGCAGAGGAGGCCGAGCCTCGTGGCAGAGAGGGTCAAGCTCTACGAGAAGTGGAACGAGACGTACGGGGCCCTCTGATCAGGGCGTTAGCCTCGTCGGGTCCCTCGGGTAGAGCACTACCTCCCTTATGTTCCCCGTCCCCGTCAGAACCATGAGGTAGCGGTCCGCCCCGAACCCCCATCCCGAGTGCGGGGGCATCCCCCAGTCGTAGAACTTCAGGTGGTCCCTGAAGCCCTCGGGGTCCAGCCCCTTCGCCCTCAGCCTCTCCTCCAGGAGGGCCCTCTCGTGTATGCGCTGCCCCCCGCTCGCGAGCTCCAGCTGCCCGAACATGAGGTCGAAGCTCTCCGAGAGCCCGTCCCCCTTCGGGTGTATGTAGAACGGCTTGGCGTCGAGGGGCCAGTCCACTATGAAGTAGTAGCCGCCGTGCTCCTCCGCCAGGAGCCTCAGCGCCTCCCCTCCCAGGTCCTCCCCGAACGGGAGCTCCAGGCCCTTCGACCTGAGGACCTCCAGCGCCTGGGAGTAGGTGATGACTGGGAACGGGCCCGCGGCCCTGGGCGGCTCGCGCCCGAGGACCTCGAACTCCCTCCTGGACTCGTCCACGGCCGCCCCCCCGGCCTCGACGACCAGCCCCTCCAGGAGCTTCATGGCGTCCTCCTTGTAGAACATTGCCGCCTCGACGTCCACGCTCGTGAACTCGTTCAGGTGCCTCTGCGTGTTGAACTTCTCCGCCCTGTAGTAGAAGGCTATCTCGAAGACCCTCTCTAGGCTCATCGTGAGCTGCTCCTTGTAGAGCTGGGGGCTCTGGGCCAGGTACGCCTTCCTGCCGAAGTACTCCAGCTCGAACAGGTCGGCCCCTCCCTCCGCGGCGGACCCGATTATCTTGGGCGTGTTCACCTCTATGAACCCCTGGGACCTCAGGTACTCCCTCGCTGCCCTGAGGAACTTCGCGCGTATCGAGAATATCGCCGCCGTCCTCGGGTTCCTCAGGTCGAGCGGCCTGTTGTCCAGGCGTACGTCGAGCCCCGCTGGCACGGACCCGGAGGGATCAAGCGGGAGCGGGTGCCTCGCAGGCCCCAGGACCTCGTACTCCGACGCCCTTATCTCGAACGGGAACCTGCGGCCCCTCCCCCTGGCCACCTCGCCCCTGACGTACACGTAGCTCTGGAGTGTGGTCGAGCGGACCCTCTCGAGCGCCTCCCCCATCCTGGACCTCTCGTAGACTACCTGGGCGGCCCCCCTGCTGTCCCTGAGGACCTGGAAGACGAGGGACCCGAGGTCCCTCTGCTCCTCAACCCACCCGGTTACCTCTACCGTCCTCCCCTCCAGCTCCGGCCCTATCGCGTCAAGGAAAAGCCCTTTTCTTAATCGGGACCCTCTCAAACTGGATCTCGAGATCGAGCCCCCTGAGGGCCTTAATTATCTTCTTCGCCTTAGCCAGGTCCACGCCCGACTCGCGGTCGGGCCTCCCGGCTATCAGGACGCGGCTGGTCCTTGAGCCGTCGGGCAGCCAGACGGTGTTAAGGGTGAGGACGCGGAGAGGGTGGAGGAGGTACTCGATGAACCTCCTGTCGTCCCCCTCCTCCGTTATCCATATCCTGTCGTGCCTCAGGTACTCCTTGAGCTTCTTGAGGGCCGCCGGGTCCGAGAGTATCTTCCTCGCGTCCCCGGAGCCCAGGACGAGGACGAGGTCCCCCTCCACCTCGTGCGCCCTCACGAGCGTTATCGAGTCGAGGACTGGGAGCTCCCTCACGGCCTTCGCGAGGACGAACGAGACCTCCACGTCTACGCCGGTTATCTCCCCCTTCTCGAGCCTGGCCTCGCACCTTGGACAGAGTATGCCTATCTTGGCGTCGGTGAGGCATATGGGCAGCCTCAACTACTCTACACCTGATCTCGCAGGGTGGCCGGCTCGGCCGCTATAAATATTTAGCGCGGAATGGAATCCGGGGCCGGGCAAACGGTGATTTTCGGGCGATCCCCGGGCGGAGCCGGGAAGCATTTAGCGGCCGGGGGAGGCGCGTTCACCGAGAGCTCTGCCAGCGCGTGGACGAAGCCCGCGTGCGGGAACACGTGGGGGTAGTTCCCCCTGGCCTCGCACGTCTCGGCGTCGACGTGCTCCCCGAGGAGCCCCAGGTCGTTGGCGCACGACGCGAGCCTCCACCTCCCCCTGCCGGCGGGGAGGACCAGCGTATGCGCAGCTCGAGCGACTGGTTCGAGGTAGGATCCGTGAACGTGGCGCCGTCCTCCCTCTGCTCATACGCCGGGTTCACGAGGCCGTAGTTGAACATGGGGTTCGCGACCACCTCCAGGTGGGCATCGCTCCTGATGATCCTCAGGGGGGCGGGCTCAGACCTGGGCATCAGGTCCCTCACGACCACGGAGCCCTTCTCCGCGCGGAGGCGCGTCTCCAGGACCAGCGACCTGCCCACGTAGCGCCTGCCCGCCGGCCTGGCCCCCCTTGCGCGTATCCTGAGGGCGCAGTCAAACCTGTCGTCCAGGAGCGAGCAGAAGAGGGGCGGCGAGTCGAACCTGGGCAGGGAGAGCCACTCGACCGACGCGTCCCTCGAGATGAGGGCCGCGCCGTAGCCGTTCGATAGGAAGCCGTGATCCACCTTCGGCGGATCGCACCTCATGGCCGCGCCCTGGGTTTTCAGCGAGCGGTGTTCCGTTGCACCTCACTCTTTTATCAATGTGTATTAACCATTTGTCTAAACAGTTCGATATCACGTGTGGAGACCATCGACCGGATGTCGAAGAAATTAGACCATGGAAAGCTTATATAGAAGCGGGTGGCATCAGCTACGGGTTCGAGAGTACCTATGAGGGTTTGAAACACTATCATGGTCTCACCTCTAGAGCGAGTAGCCGAAGTTCGAGAGTACCTATGAGGGTTTGAAACTGGGTTGTAATGTTCATCACATCGAGGAATGTCGCGCGTTCGAGAGTACCTATGAGGGTTTGAAACGCTCGGGACGGGCTCGAACCCAGGCAACCTGATCAGGTTCGAGAGTACCTATGAGGGTTTGAAACACGCCAGAGGGCGGCGGGGGCGAAATCGAGGCCGAGGTTCGAGAGTACCTATGAGGGTTTGAAACAGTAAAGAATGAAAGAGCTCGTGCTTTGTAGCCCTCCGCCGCGAGTTTCGTAAAATAGCAGATCGCTGAGGCCCTAAGCAATCACATGTTAAGATATTTCGTGATACCTCGCCGCCGTTAATTCAACATCGTCGCTGAGGCCCTCGTCTCTAATGGTGAAAACGCCGTGGGCAAATTCCCTTTTTCACGTTCGCCTCTCCCTTTTCAAGGGCTCGGATCAGGGATCCACGAGGTTACGCGGATGATTTCCACGTATCCAAATATAACTTGACATAATCGGACGTTTTTGTCCACTCCGATAGTATAAGACCAGATAAAACGTGCCACTTCGCAAACCTCTGTCATACGCCGGGAGCACCCCGCGGCCTTCAACTCGATGAGAGTACTGTTCCTGCTCAGGGCGAGGCAGGGCCCTAGCGGACGCTGTGCACGAGCGTCCTCCATCGTGGCATGGGAGCGAGGGTGGCATCTGGGACCATCGATGCCTGCCTCACGGCGCGTACATGATATCAATTTTTTGAAATTCCCTATAATTCCATAGCCCCACTTAGACGTACTAAGAGTCCCTCTTCCACTAATAGGTGTTAGTGACCCCACGAGGGAATATCGGCTCGGACCCGCGATAGATTAAAGGCGTTCACCTTTGAGCGTATATGTAGCCGACCAATGTATATGTTGATGCCTCGCTATTATAGACCTTCCTTGGCTTACTGTATCTCACGAGGAATCCAAGTTCTTTAAGCTTCCTCGTGAGCTTCTCGGGCCCATAGTGGTACTCTATCTGCACCTGTTTCATCTCTGCTAACCTCTCGCTGTTCAGTACCGCGTCGTACTCGCATCCCTCGCAGTCCATCTTCATGACGTCGAAAGGACCGTATTCGCTTATCACACGATCCAAACTGTAAATCGGTACTTCAATACCACGCCCCGAAGGCCTCAAGGGCGTCCAGGCGGTCGTCGTGCCCGTGTATACGGTAATGAATCCGTCGTTGCCGCCGACACCGGCGTTCACCAAAGTGACATTAAGGACGCCGTTCGCCTCAACGTTCTCCTTAGCAAGCGAGTAAGGATATGGATACGGCTCGAATGCCACGACCCTTTTAGCCCCCCGAATCGAGAAATATATCGCTGTGTCCCCTATTGATGCCCCAACATCGAGCACAGCCTTGCCCTCCACGTCCAGCCAGCTATAATCCCTGAAAGCATAATCGATGTCGGCTAACTTATAGCCGCGAAAACTTAGCTTACGATTATTAAATATGAATGTGACTTCATCCGGAGTTAAGTCAATGATATCGAAGTCACCTAAATGAGAGATTCCATATGCTGTAGCGCCATCAACGTCAAGTTCTCTCCCATCTTTAAGCACCACGTGTATCCGTTCCCTACCAAGCCGCATTGCCAGGAGAACGCTAAACCAGTTCTTGTAGACCTTCCTGTAACGCTTTACTGCTTCCAGATGATGCACAGAGAGAATAATATAATAGCTGTATTAAAACTATGCGAAATGGTCCCGGGGCTCCGTCAACTTAAGGCCCTACTCCCTAGCCCAGGGAGATTATCCACTCTAGGACCCTCCCGAGCTCCGAGCCGTTGGGGAGGGTCCCACCTCAGCGGGCCCCAGGTCCTCGTTCATGGACACGTAGTTATGGAGGGGCTTGAAGCCGGAGGACCGACTCGGGGTGCGCTCGAAGGAGGGCCGCCCAGATTCAAGCGGGGTACTGCCCAGGCCCACCATGGTCTCGTCCACAAAATATGGGGCGCACATTCCTGCGGTCCATGTCAAACGATCCCAGTATGGGGGTACCTGTGGACCCACTTTCCTGTGGCTCCTCCTTATAGCTCCCAGTGCCCTCGACGTGTGCCTGAAGGAGAAGTGGAGGCGTAGAGTATTATGGCGAGCGGGGTCCTCCTCCAGATTTGTGATGAGCATCGTGCGGATACAATTCGGAGGAGTATCCTGCCGAATTTGGATCTGTCGATTATGCTTAAGTTGACGGAGCTAGATCCCGCGGTAGTAGTGAGCCCCAAGGACCTGAATGCCCATCCGTAGCATGGTCCCCTGCCCACAACGAAGGTTGGCCTGTTTGCGCGCCTCTCGAGCACCTTCCTCAGGAATAACAGAGCGTGCATCGTGCTCTTGGCCCGCGCATAGACGACTCCCACGAGGGCCATGTAGATCAGGACCGCGCGGGCCTTCTCCTCGATAGGTATTTTACTGAACATATCTGTGGCGCGGATCGCCTCCGCTAGCTCTCTTATTGGGTTGATATGCATAGGGGGTTGGTGGAGGCGATCCGCTCCTTAACCATTACCCGGAGCCCTTATCTGACCCAATATCAATATTCCACAATCAATAAGCATAATAAACGGTAAGTTGGCTAACAAGCCGTAAAACATGGAGCCAACGATCCCCGGGTGGAAAGGCGACCCCCGTTCGCGTCCACAAACCGAAAGGATAAAAATTCATATTGGATTTGGTTGTAATGCAAATTGCATATTTTGCTATTATCATGCTTTATTGCATACGCCTAACCTTCCAATCGATCTAATAAATCAAGAGTTAGATATTGTGAAGGAACTCCGCTACAAGGACGTAGACTTCACCGGCGGGGAGCCAACCATCGTGCCTAACATCGACAGTGCCGTGTCTCACGCCAAGGAGCTGGGCATGCGCAGGATCAGCATGATCACAAACGGCATAGCGATCTCCAACCAAAAGCTTTACGCGAAGTTAGTCGACTCAGGTCTCAACGAGACGCTTTTCTCGCTCCACGGGCATTCCCCCGAGGTTCACGACCCGCTCGTCGGGGTGCCCAGGGCCTTTGAGAGGATAACTGCCTCGATGAGGATCGCTAAGGACCTCGGGGTAGCCCTCAGGACTAATATAACCATAAACAGGCTTAATTATAAGGGGTTGAGGAGCTACGTGGAGTACGTGCTCGGATTCGAGCCGGAAAACATGAATTTCATATTCTTGAATCCGTGGACTACAAGCGACGTCAACGCTAGGGAGCTCTTCGTAAGGTATAGCGACGCGATGCCCTACCTAGTTGACGCCCTAAAGCTTCTGGAGGGGGCCCCCGTGAGGGTCGCGATAAGGTACACGCCCTACTGCGTCGTCCCGGAGGAGTATAGAATGTACATCGTCAATTCCTGGAACAGGAAGTTCGATCCCTACGAATGGGGGTATCCGTTCTCCGCGTTCACCGAGCACATCGCCTACCTGTACCTGCGCAAGAGGGGCAAGATAGATCTTAGGAGCGAGTGGCTTAAGTACAGGGTGGCGGCTGGACTTTACACGGCCGGCATACTAGCGCTGCACAAGCCCTCGGCCGTGTTCGACGGCCTCCTCCTTAGGAACAACTCAAGCGATCTGAGGTTTGGTTATCAGGAGTACGCAAGGACGAGGGCGTGCTCCGAATGCGCGTACAGGGATCTGTGCGAGGGTGTGAAGCGCGAATACCTGGATGAGTATGGGGACGGTGAGTTTAAGCCAATAATAAGTACGAAGCCGACGATAAATGTGAGTTAGGATGAAAAAATATCTGTCGGTAGTGATAGTAGATAATGGGAGAAGGCGCTTCCTAAAGGAAGCGGTATCGTCCGCTTTGACGCAAACACTTGAGCGCGATCTCTACGAGGTTCTGGTCGTCCTGAACTATGAGGACGATGACGTTAGATCGATGCTAGCAGCGGAAGGCCTAACCCCGATTCTGGTGCGTAAAAGCAACGGGGGAGCGCTCTACGCCGCGGGGATCGAGGAGGCGCAGGGGGAGGTGATCGCCTTTCTCGACGATGATGACATGTTTGATTCGAAAAAATTGCAAAAAATCTACGAAGTTTTTCAGAAGGATAGCAATTTAGGCTACTACCACAACAACTTTAAACTAATCGATGAGCAAGGACGTCCAATTCCATGTGAAGCGGGAAATCAACACGTGCAATTCGTATGCAACCACAGGTATGAGGGCTTTCTGTACGCGCGCACGCGGGCGGAGAAGTACTCCGTGATCGAGAGGGTTACCCACGGGATGCCCTTGAAGGATCCCTTCTCCCGCCTCGCTTTCAACTCCAGCTCGATCGCTGTGAGACGGGAGCTCGCGCTTGAGTACCTAGACGAGCTTGCGCGCATGAATTTTGCGCAAGATCACCTGCATTTTTTGGAAGCTCTGAAAAGCAATTACGCGATAACGCATGATCCTTTAAGCCTGACCTCCTACAGGGTTCACAGTGCTAGCTTCAGCTTCGTGAAGGATTACGCCTACTTGGGCTCGAAGGCATTCAACGATTACTCCACGATCAAGCACGTGGGGGAGAGGTACCTGGCGGAAATGGGTATCGATCTGGACGTGTGCGAGTCCGCCTACTGGAGGCCGATTTTCTATTATGCGATTTCAAAACGCGACGCACCACTCGTCGCGATTGCTGCCAAGGGTATGCTGAAGAAGCTCGTGAAATCGCGGCTCAATCGTCTAAGGTATAGATTCCTCTCGGCCATAGGCAAGATGCAGTCCGGGAAGGACGCAGCCGAAGGCTAGGGCGAGGGCACGCGGTTCAGCGCCCGTCCACGATACCGGCTTTTAGGCCTCGGTGCCATATCGCCTTTCGGCGAGCTCCATGATGATATTCGCTACCTCTTCTGCAGCATCGTCCCACGAGGAGTGATCTTTAAGGAATTTCATAACTTCCTCGTCGTTGATCATGTTATAGTAATCTTCATCGCGCATGCGCATAATCTTAACAGCCTCGTCTGCCATGGCCTTCCAGTCGAACTCCTTCACGAACTTGACGGCCGGAAGTCCCGAGAACACGCTCCTGGGGCCGGGTATGTCATACGCCACGACCGGGGTTCCCGCGGCCAAGCTCTGAAGGATGACCAGCGAGAAGGAGTCGCTGTGGGACGGATAGAGAAGCACTTTAGCCCTAGCAATGGTCTCGTATAGATCTCTGATGGGTAGCCATCCCGTTAGTTTAATACCGTCCTTTACATCTAATTTTTTTAGCTGCTGGTTGAAGGCCTTCTCGGTTTGCCTATCAAAAAACTTCCCCGCGATAACCATGTCTGCCTGCGTCGCATTACGCATGCGCTTGTATATGCGGGGCAGCTCGAGCACCCCCTTGTTCGTAACTAGCCTTCCAAAGAACAGGGCATAATTGTCCTTGGAAGCGTTCCTGAGGCCAAGTAGCTCCGCGTCGAAAGCGGCGCCCACGCGGAGCGCTTTGCACTTTTCGCAGTCAGCCAATCCGGCATTCGCGAGGGCTCCTTTACTCATGCCCAGCACGCCCTTAAAGATTTGGCCTTTCAGAGCACGGCTATATACGTAGTGTGCTATCTCGTAGCCCTCCCATTTAAGCAAATCCTTAACATTGGCACCTTCCATCCCCGCGCTCCTGAGGTATTGAAGTGGGATGTGGCCAGGGAACGAGGAATATCTGGTGCCTACTCCCTGCAGGAGCACGATAGCCTTCCTTCCGCTCCTCCTAGCCAGCGCGTAGACGTCTCCGAGCAGAAGATCGTAATGAGGGGGGCTAAAGATCAGAGGACGAAGCAGGGGAGGGGAGAGGTTATAAAACCAGTAGTCCGCATCAAAGTAATAATCGGGGCGCTCCGCGGGTTTAGTAGTAGCACTCAAGTATAGTTCTATCCTTCTTTTTGGATTTTCCCATGGTGACATATCTTCTAGGAATTTGAGCACCGCGTCTGGCACGTTTAAGCCATATTCCTTTACTGAATCCAGCGTGGAGAGCAGCCGAGCCTTTTGATCCTCACCCCCCATGGAGATTATGGAGCGGAGGCTTGGAATATAATCGACCTCGAAGTACCTCGTAAGTCTCGGCACGATGTTCTTGATGACTACTGACGCTCCGCCATAGCCATCTGATGTTAAGGCGCTTGTAACATCGATAAATGATAGCTTCACGCGAAATCGATTAGCTGGCAAAAATATAAGAATTAGCTATGGGTGGACAGTCAACTTCGTCATCGAACTACGCCCTAGCCATGACGGGGGCGGCTATGTAGGGTTGCCCTGCCGAGGCCTGAATCTGGCTGCAATGGAGGACCAGATCAAGCGATGATGCTCAGTAGCTAGGTAGTAAATAGATTACTATATTAAATATAATAAATATCTTGTTCTTCATATTATGTGCCACCATTACACATGTACACGTAAAACGGACGCGTGGAGCAGACTCATTTAAACATCCCCAAATTTGACTTTACCCAGTCCACGAGCCGCCTCACGCCCTCGCTGGGGCTCACTCTCGGCTCCCACCCGAGCTCCCTCCTGGCGCGCGATATGTCGGAGATGTACACCTTCTGGTCAGCCGGCCTCCAGCCGAGAACCTGTACTCGGGCCTCAGCCCCATCTCCCTGAGCATCGAAAGGAGCTCCAGGAGGGATAGCGTGTTCCCGGGCCCTCCGCCTATGTTGAAGACCCCGCTTATCCCTGATCCAGCGAACCTCCTCACGGCGTCCACCAAGTCCTCCACGAAGAGCACTCCCTCACCTGCTTCCCATCCCCGTAGATCGTTATGGTCCTCCCGGTGGCCGCGGCTATCGCGAACCACGCCACCCAGCCCTGGTCCTCGACGCCGAACTGCCTCGTCCCGTATATGCAGCTCATCCTGAAGACCCACGTCCTGAGGCCGTAGGTGTGGGCGTAGTCCTGCACGTATACGTCTGCAGCCAGCTTCGAGGACCCGTAGGGCGTGTGGCCGGTGAGGTCTATCGGGAAGTCCTCCGGTATGCCGTTCGGGTACCTGCGATCCGCGAACTCGTACCTGGTCTCCATCTCCCTCACAGGTATTCTATTCACGTCTCGCCGTACACCTTGTTCGTGCTCAGGTAGAGCACGGCTGCGTCCTCCCTCCTGGCGGCCTCCAGGACGTTGAAGGTGCCGAGGGCGTTCACCTCGAAGTCCTCCCTGGGATTCTCCACCGACGTCGTCACGGCGACCTGGGCGGCCGCATGTACTATCAGATCGACGCCCTCGGCGGCCCTCCTCAGCGCCTCGAAGTTGCGCACATCCCCCTTCACCCTCCTGACGTTGCCCATGGATTCCAGGTAATTCCAGTTGTACTCGGGATCCCCGATGGACTTGCCCAGCAGCTTCGTCCTAGAGAGGTTATCGTATACGACAACCTCGTGGCCCTCGCGCGCGAACGCCTCCGCGACGTGGATCCTATAAAGCCGGCACCCCCTGTCACCAGTATTTTCGACATCGCGCGCTAAACGCAGGGAGCATCTAATCAATTTTACCGAGGGATGTTGGGATATTGGTCAGATAAGACACCCCCAATCGACGACAGCGCTGGTATACCTCCTATCCCCCTGTGGTACCTGAGCCAATTGTATAATACTGGAATATCACGTTCAATGCGCGCAAGTGCAGCCTCCTGGCGTTCACGTTGTTGGCGAAGATCTTGGTCCTCCTCTTCAGAGTCCTGAAGGACCTCTCGATCCTGCTCCTGATCCCGAAGGTCTCGTGATAATAGCTCAGCCCCAGCGACCTGAACGCCCAATCGTACCACGGGCCCCCGTCGACCACGAATAGAGGTTGTTCGTGCACCTCCCGAGGACCTTCCTGAGGAAGAGGAGCGCCCCCCAGGTGGCCTCCATCGCCAATAGCCCCCTTGTGTCCGCATCGATCGCCGCCCACGCGTACACTATCCTACCGTTAACCTTGAGCTCGGCCTCGTCCACCGCTACCAGGTTCCTCTTCCTGGGCGGAACGGATCCCGGCATGGAGGCCACCGCGCGGGCCCATTCCAGCACAGAGAAGTGCGATACCCCCGATCTCCTCCGCCACCTCCCACGAGGAGAGCCATGTGGAGCGGGACGACGCGCCTTCTCCTCATTTATTCCGCCTGAAGATAGCGGAGGCGCGGATCGCCTCCGCTAGCTCTCTTATCGGGTCGATGTGCATGGGGAACCGGTTGGGGGCGATCCGCGCCTTAACCCTCACTCGGATTCCTTATCCGTCCGATATCAACGCGCCTGAACAATGGCTCATGAATGGCGGCTGTTGGAGATCGCATCCCTACGTCGCTCATTGATCAATTTGGCGTAAATACTCAATATCTTGGCCCTAGCAATCTCATTCGTGCGCGCGGCGTACTCCCTGCCTCCTCTCCCGATCCTCTCGAGGTCCTCGCACGTGAGCGATTCAAGGAGCTTGGCGAGTGCTGCGGGATCCTTGGCCGGGAACTTCGGGCTCGCTCTAAATATGGCCCTGAAGGACGGTATGTCGCTCGTTATCACCGGCAGGCCCACGGAGTATGCCTCAAGGCCCACGAACCCAAGCTCCTCATAGGTCGAGGGGAGCACTAAAAGGTCCACCTCCTTCATGAGGGAGAGGACGTCCTCCCTGGGGAGAAATCCGTGGTTGATGATCGGCACGGGAGGTTTCGGGCCGGGGATCCTGCCGCCCCCAACCAGATGGAGCTCTGTGGAGGACCTGAGCCTGCTGAGCGCCCTCAACACGGTCACTAGGTTCTTCCTTGGCATCCCTAGGTCTCTGGACACGAACAATATGCGCAACCTCTGGGGGCATTCGTAGGACTTGGAGGGCCTGAGCTCAATGGGCGGGGGCACGAAGTTTGGTCCCTCCCTGCTCACCTCCACGATGTAGTTGGCTCTTGCCATCGAGCGCCGGTCCATCAGGAGGTGCTGGAGCGTGACCGGAAATGCCCCGAGGTTCTCCGGGAACGAGAGGCCGAAGAGGCGTATGATGGAGAGGTGAAGGTAGCCGACGTAACCCCACCTAGTGGTAACGAGGGTGGCCGCGGAGCTCCCCCAAGGGGGGATCGTCTCGTGCACTAGGTCGAAGCCCCTCAGCGCCTCCTCCACGGTGTTCCTGTTCCGCAGGTAGGTCAGCAGCGGCAGAGCCCTGGAGCCCCTCCTCAAGGAGACTACAACCTGCTCGACGCTTATGTCCTCCAACTCTTGGAAGGAGAGCAGCGAGACGTCGATGCTCTTGGAGAGTAGCTTCGCCAGCTCCAAGGTGTAGGATGCTATGCCGGAGCTTCCACGATCGTACGCCGCGATGAGCACCTTCACATGAGGGCTCAAGGGCGCCTACATTAAAGCTTCCTAGAGCAGAGGCCTCGTCAGGCCCAGGTAGATGAGGAGGGTGGAGTGAATGTAAGAGCGGGGGATTCGCCCTGACCGACGACCAGGTGGAGATCGTCTACGAGGAGAATGTCACGAAGTTCGACCACGGGGCGAAGATAGTATTCCCGAGGAAGGCATCTCCTACCGGGGTCCTGATCCGTGAAGGGAGATTATCTACGAGTTCGCCCACGAGGCGCAGAGGTGGCCTTATCTGACCAATATCAAATGATGAAACCCTATAACGTGGATGAGACGGATCTTATACGCCGTGCTTACAGGTATAAGCCAAAGATTTTGGCCACTACGTCGCTTTTCATAAGGCACTACGGTAACAGAACTACGTCAAAAATAAGAAAAACGCTCAGAGGATTGCTGTGTTTCGCAATCTATATTTAATTTAACTATCCAATATGACATGAATCGAACGGCCGATCCTCCGTCAAGGGCCGAGCGCGCGATCCCAGGGCCAACTCAATAAGGGCGGCCAGCCCCCGCCTCCGTCCTTGTGGTGGTCAGCATGGGCTCTGGCGGCGGATGGCCGCGCCGGGAATGGGGGAGGTGGGGCAATAAATGTGTCGATGGCAGGGACTGGCCCAGGTACAACGAGGAGCTGTCGCCAGGGGCGAGTTCATCCTCCCCCTCGAGCTCCTCGGGGGCGCGGAACGGCCAGCTGGCGATGGGAGGTGGTGGAGGGAGAGCTGGGTTCCATGAACGGAAAGAAGAAGAGAACCGGGAGGCGCTACGAGTTCCCGGACTTCCTGTTCACCTTCCTGGCGATCCTCCACCAGTGGCTCGACTATCGCGCCCTCGAGGGGCTCTGCAGGTCCCTGGCGGGCATGGGGATAATCCCGGCCTACCCGGACTACGTGACCATATGGCGCAGGGTGGGCCGCATTGTCCCGGAGATAGCGCTGCATTCCGCGGAGGAGGTGGAGGCCACGTTGGACGCGACCGGCCTCAGGGGGGAGCGCCGGCGAGTACAGGTACGGGATGTACGGCGGCGCGAGGAGGAAGTTCGTGAAGGTGATCGTGATGGTGGACGTGGGGAGAAAGCTGCCGTCCGTCGAGGCGGGCGTGCAGGGCGAGGGGCCCTCGGAGCCCGAGGCCGCCGCACCGGAGGTCGGGAGGCTGCACGCGGAGGGGAGGAGGGTGACCAAGCTCTACGGCGACGGCGCATACGACTCGGAGGAGCTGTTCGAGGCCCTCTCCGACGTCGCCGTGGAGGCCGCGATCAGGATAAGGGGCAGCGCCAGGCCTGACTCGCCTGGCAGGAGGGGGGAGGAGGTGAGGCTCCGTCAAGCCCTGGGATATCAGGAGTGGCCACTGGTGGACTACGGGATGAGGTGGGTGGCCGAGGCGTTCCTCTCGGCCGCGAAGAGGAAGTTCGGGGAGAGCCCAGGGCGAGGAGCGTGCGGGGCTCCTAGCGGAGGCTATGCAGCGCTTCTGGGCGTACGACCTGATGAGGTCCTATGCCTTGGCTAGGACGGGGGCACCGATGTGGGGGTGCCATGCCGGGGCTCGGATCGGACGATATAGAACGGTCAGATCTAGCAGTGCCATCCAGTAATTAGATAACTGAATAAATATAGATTGTGAAACACAGCAATTAGCGCTCTATGATGCTGTGTTGCATGACCCGAGTTGATGGCTCTCCCATGAAGCCGTCAACGCTTATCTCCACCTCCACCGGAAACATCAGTGTCCACCATAGCGGGGAGGGACTGGTCCAGATAGGACGAGGACCTCGTGAGGAGGGGGCTCTCATAGACAGGGACGTGATGGAGCTGGAGGAGGAGAACGCGGGGAAGGAGGAGCCCTTCCATCATCCCAGCTCATACATGAGGTTCCTCGCCATAGTGCGCGCTCCATTCCACCTCCCCTACCGCCAGGCGGAGGGATTCGTGAGGTCGCTCGCCGGGTTCATACCGAACCTCCCAGTTCCAAATTACACCACGAGGAGGATAAACCGCCTTGAATCGACCTCGACGAGGCCCTCGTGAAGTCGAACGGGCCGGTGACCGTAGCCGTCGACTCCACCGGGATGAAGGCACAG
>CAYFFS010000027.1:0-16228 GCA_964342765.1 uncultured Nitrososphaerales archaeon
CCTATGCCCAGGACCCTCAATGCCCGCCCCCCCAGCAAGCTGTGCAGAGGCCGCGCCGGCCTAGCGCCCTCAGGAGCCCCTCGAGGCTCAGGAAGCGCAGGCTATCCGCGCCGACGACCGCAGCTATGGCGTCCTCGGGCGCCCCGGACGATATCAGCTCGTCCCTCGGCGGGACCCTGCCGAGGGGGCATCCGCCCACGAGCGGGGGGCTCCCTATCCTCACGTGTACCCTCCTCGCCCCCTTCCTCTTCATGTTCCAGACGACGTTCCTGAGCGTGGTCCCGCGGACCACGCTGTCGTCCACGAGGACGACGTCCCTGCCCTCCACGGAGGACCCTATCACGTTGAGCTTCAGCTGGACCCCCGCGAGCCTCTCGAGGGGCGATGCCAGCCCCGCGGTCCTTATCCTGCCGACGCTCGAGACGAACCCGAACGCCAGGGGTATTCCCGACCTCCTCGAGTAGCCGGCCGCGACCGGAAGGGACGTCTCCGGAACCCCTATCACGACGTCCGCCTCCGCCGGCGCCTCCTCCGCCAGGACCTCGCCAAGCCTCTCCCTAACTGAGTAGACGGGCACGCCGTCGACCACCGAGTCGTGCCTCGCGTAGTACACGTACTCGAAGGAGCAGGCCGACGGATCGCGGGCGCCCGCCCTCCTCCTCTCGACCTCCATGGGCCCCATCAGCATCACCTCGCCGGGGCGCAGCGAGGCAACGTGCTCGAACCCCATGACCTCGAGGGCCGCGGACTCCGACGCTACTGCCCCCATGTCGAACCCCATGGAGCCCACCTCCAGCGGGAGGGAGCCCGCGGCGTCGCGGCCCGCGACGAGGAACCCCTCCCGCGAAAGGGCGACGAACGAGTAGCGGCCGCCGGCCCCGGCCACGAGGTCCGCGACCGCGCCCGCCGGATCCCTCGACCTCAGGGCCTCGTATAGGGAGTCGGAGAACCTCTGCCAGCCCTCATCAGGGCGGCCATCCCCAGCGACGGCGAGCCCCTCCGACACGTGGAACCAGGAGTCGTGCCCGGAGAGCACGGCCCCGACCCCCGCCTCGCCCGGCGGATCCTCGAGGCGATCCGCGGACCCGGCGGACGACTCGCGGAACTCCTGCCCCAAGGTCGCCAGGCGGACTCCCCCGCTCCCCCTGTTCTGAAGGGCGAGGAGCCCGTAGCGCATGAAAGCCGCCACCCTCCAGCCACGGCCGAACGCGCGGATCCCCAGTATCCCTCCCAAGCTAGCCCATCACCTCCGTTATCCTCCCCCCCGGCCTGGGGCGGCGCAGGGCCGCCGAGGCCAGCGCCGAGGCCCTCTCGGTCGGGTAGAGCCCGGTCACGCAGGCGACGCAGGCGTCGCGCCCCACTACGTCCAGGAAGTCCTCGAGGTCCTGATAGTTCACGCTGTCGGCCCCTATGAGCTCCGCGACCTCCCTCGGCCCCCTGCCGAACGCTGCCAGCTCGCCGTACGTCGCCATGTCCACGCCGTAGAAGCATGGGTGGGAGATCATGGGGAAGGTGGAGAACACGTGGACCTCGGCCGCCCCGGCGGATCTGAGGGCGGAGACGAGGTACTTCAGTGTGTCCCCCCTCACTATGCTGTCGTCTATGAGCGCTATCCTCCTCCCCGCCGCCCTCCTGGACACGTTGTACTTCCTCCTTATGAGGGAGGACCTGACGTCCTGGGTCGACAGGAAGGCCCTCGCGCGGACGAACCTGTGCTTGAATATCAGTGCCTCGAGCGGCTTCCCCGTCACCTCGTGGAACCCATAGGCCGCGTCGATCGCCGTCTCGGGCACGGGGACCACGCAGTCCACGCGGTTCGCCACGTCGGCGTGGCGTATCGCGAGCCTCCTGCCGAGCTCCCTCCTCACCTCGTAAACGTACCTCCCGCCCAGGACGGAGTCCGGCCTCGAGAAGTAAGCGAACTCGAAGGAGCAGATGCGCTCCCTCCTGCTCGGCGCGTACCTGTAGCGGCGCACGGAGCCCCCTGAGCTGACTATGAGCTCCCCTGGGGCAACGGGGGAGGGATCCCTTAGGCCGCACATGTCGAACGCGACGGTCTCGGACGCCACCATGAACAGGTCGTCCGACTCCAGGTGGAAGAGCGGCCTGATGCCGTTCGGATCCCTCGCGGCGAAGAGCGTGCCGTCGTCCAGGAGGCCCACAATCGAGTAGGCCCCCTCTACCCTGGAAGATACGCGCGCCATGGCGCCGGGCAGGTCGTAGGACTCCAGGGCCCTGAGGATCTCCAGCGCCAGGAGCTCCGCGTCCGAGCCCGTCCTCGGGCGCAGGCCGGACGCCTCCATCTCCCTCCTGAGCTCGGCCGCGTTGACCAGGTTCCCGTTGTAGGCCAGGGCGAGCTCCATCCCTCCCCCGCGCACGACGACCGGCTGCGCGTCCCTCAGGAGCTCCGGGGCAGAGCTGCCGCCGGACGTCGCGTACCTGACGTGCCCGATCCCGACCTCCCCCTCGGGGATCTCGGGCTGGGCGTCCGGAAGGGGGCCCAGGCCCACGACCCTCCTGATCCCGCCTTCCCCAGGGACCGCGAATCCATAGGACTGTTGCCCCCTGTGGTTGAGGCTCAGGAGCGACCAGTAAAGGTCGGGGGCGACGCTCCCCCCGGGCCTACGTATGCCCACCACTCCGCAGCTCTCCGCCGGCGAGGGAGATCACCTCCTCGAGCCCAAGGAGCCCGAGGTCCTCAACGCGGGAGTATCCGGAGATCACCTCGTAGGCGCCCCTGGCCCTCCTGGCGACCTGATCTATCACGATAGAGGGGAGCCTGCAAGTCGTGCACCCGGCGCTCCTCAGGTACTGCCTGAGGAACTCCTTGTCAAGGCAGCGATCCTCCTGAGGCCTTCCAGGCTCGTAGTACGCCTCGGGCCATATGCGGGCTGAGTCGTGGGTTGGCGGCTCATCTATCTGGATTATGCGGTCCTCGACCCTGCCGAACTCGAACTTAGCGTCGGCCAATATAAGGCCCCTGGAGCGGGCGACCCCCGAGTAGAACTCGTATAGCCTCAGGCTTGCCTCCTCCAGCTCCTTCCACTCGTCGCGGTCGACTATGCCGGCCTCCACGGCCTCCCTCGGCGTTATCTCCTCGTCATGCCCCTGCTGGCTCTTCGTCGTGGGGGTCACGACCGGCTCCGGCAGCTGATCCGCGAGCCTGAGGCCAGGGGGCAGCTCGACCCCGGAGACCGAGCGCCTGCCCTCGGAGTACGCGCGCCACGCCGAGCCGTATATGTACCCTCTCACTATTACCTCAAGGTCTATCCTCCTGGCCTTCACCACCTCCATCGAGCGGGCGTCGACGAGCCTGAGGAAGTGGTTCGGATAGACCCCTGAGCTCATCCCCAGGAGAAGAGCCGACATCCTGTTCAGGCTCTCGCCCTTTCCGGGTATGGGATCCGGGAGCACGGAGTCGAACGCGGAGACGCGGTCGCTGAAGACCAGCAACAGCCGATCCCCCATGTCGTATACGTCCTTGACCTTCCCCCTCCACGAAGGGGGGCCGGGGATCGCCGCCATGTGGGCCGGTCGGGCGCGGAGTTTATTAAAAATTTTTTATATGTATGAGCCAATTTGACATGGGAATTGAAAGCTAAGGGCGCTGAGCTTTGACGGCGTTTAGCGCGCTTGGCCGGCCAGGGCTAGAGCCCTAGCGGCGCTCCAACCCACCGGCCATCTGGGGGCCGGGCCACGCGGTCCTGCCTAACACCCTTCCCACGCAAACGTTAACTTCCAAAGAGCATCCCCATAGCACGGCAAATGATCCTAGTTACCGAGGAGCTCCAGGGGGAACACGTGATCATATTGGAGAACCTCGAGGTCCTCGAGCTGCTGGGGCCGTTCGACCAGGAGCTGGACTTCCTGGCCCGCTACGTCGACGGATGCCACCACGCGAAGGAGGAGCTGGCGCTCTTCCCGGCGCTCTCGTCGAGGGGGCTCGGCAAGGACGCGCTCCTCGAGGAGGCGCTGGAGCAGCACGAGGAGGCCAGGCGCCTCATCAGCAAGATGAGGGAGAATCGCTCGAGGGACGTCGCCTCCCGCTACGTGGAGCTGATCAAGTCGCACGTGGAGATGGAGGACTCCGTGACCTTCGCCGTGGCCGAGTACTCTTTGCCGGACTACGAGAAGGAGGAGATCCTCTCGAGGATGCGCGAGCTGTCCACGAAGCGCTGCGCGGGGTTCGAGGACGCCGCGCGGCATCTGCTGGCCCGCCTGCAAGGGACCTATCGATATGGACCTGCGATCGCACGAGGATCCCGCGTCCGATTATGGCTGGCGCGATCCATCCGAGGTACCGCTCGCCGCCATGTCCTCCTGAAGTGCGCGGTGCCACATCTTTAAGTTGATGGGGTCCCGGAGCCGCGTGGACGTCCCGCGGGAGGTGCTCCTAAGGATAGAGCGCGTGAAGGATTCGCTCCTCCCTAAATACGGCTGGTACCCATCGGATCCGGAGTCCCCTAGGTGGTGGGGAGGGCTGGGGAGCCTGGAGGAGATAGCAATATCGGCGGTTCTCGTTCAGCTGTCGCGCTGGAGCTCTGCCCTCGAGTCCCTGGAGGAGCTCAGGCGCCACGGCCTCCTGAGGATGGAGGAGCTGGCCAGGGCCGATCAGCGGGTCGTGGCGGCCCTGATCAGGAGGTCCGGGATGCCCCAGGAGAAGGCGAGGAGGCTGATCGAGCTGGCCAGGGCGGCCGCGGGAAGGCCGAGGGGGATCTGCGAGAGGGACGTGCTTCTCTCCGTGAGGGGGATAGGCAAGGAGACGGCCGACAGCATACTGCTGTTCGGGTGCAACGTCCTGACGTGGCCCGCCAGCAGGCTTAGCCTAAGGGTCCTCTCCAGGGTGGGCATGGAGGTGAGGGGCGGATATGAGGCCTGGAAGGCCGCGGTAGAGGGGTCAATCCCGCGCGACCTCTACTACTACAAGCTGATGCACGCGGGGCTCGTGAGCGTCGCCAGGGCGCATTGCTCCCTGAGCGATCCGAGCTGCGATGGGTGTCCGCTGTCCGACGTGTGCTCTCGGCGCGGCGTGAGGCGGCGGACCTCCTGAACGAGGAGCGGCAGGACCTCCTCGACCCTTCCCCTTATCACCAAGTCAGCTTCGTCGTCCATCTCCGTCTCCTCGCCGTTCACTATCACGAAGCGGGCCCCGTGGGCCTTAGCCCTAAGGGGGAGCATGTTGGCCGGCGACACTGTGAGGGACGTGCCTATCGCGAGGAACAGGTCCGAGGCCGAGGAATAGCTGATCGCGGAGCGAAGCGCGTCGTGCGGCAGAGGCTCCCCGAAGAAGACGACGTCCGGCCTCAGAAGCCCGCCGCACTCAGGGCACCTCGGGGATTTGCCGGTTGACCTGACGTAGGATGCGGCGTAGGACATCTCGAAGCGGCGGCCACAGGACGTGCAGCTGGCGGTCCTCACAGATCCGTGGATTTCTATGACGTTGCGGCTCCCCGCCTTCTGGTGCAGGCCGTCCACGTTCTGGGTTATCACGGCGCAAAGCCTCCCCATAGACTCGAGCTCCGCCAGCGCCAGGTGGGCCGGATTCGGCCTCAGGTCCGCGTCGGGCAGGAAGTGCTCCACGAACATGCGCCAAACCCAGTCCGGATCCTCTTGGAAGGCGCCTATCTCGAACTTGGATGGATCCAGCTTTCTCCAGATCCCGGAGGGACCCCTGAAGTCGGGGAGCCCGCTGGCGGTGGATACCCCGGCGCCCGTCAGAGCCACGGCGCACCTGGAGGCCGAGATCCACCGGGCTAGCTCCTCTACCTCGGACACGATGGGGCGGCGTTCGCTTTGTTTATAGCTCTTCGCCGAGGTCCAGACATAGCGTCCAGGCATGGATGGCCGCGAGGCCTAGCTCCGCCCCTGGCCGGCGCTGGGCCCCCTGCGCTCCCTGGCCGGGACGCCCGGCCTCACGAGCCTCTCCATGTCGAGCAGCCTATCTATTTCCGCCTCCTCGAGCCCCAGCTCCCTGAGGGCGTCCCTTATCGAGAGCCCCTTCGCCAGCCTCTTCCCGATCTCCGAGGCCCTCTCGTAGCCTATGATCGGGGATATCAGGATTATCAGGGCGGGGCTGCTCTCCGCATACCTCCTGGCCCTCTCGGCGTTCGGCACCACGCCAGCCACCACGCCCGCGAGCTTGGAGGCGGCCTCGGACGCCAGGCGCATCTCGAGAACAATATCGTACCCCGCGAGCGGTATCCCCATGCTCAGCTCGAACTCGCCCAGGAGGCCCGCCAGCTGGATCGCGTGGTCCAGGCCCATTATCTGCGCCGATGCCTGCAGGCACGCCTCCACGGTCACGGGGTTCGTCTTGCCGGGCATTATGCTGCTGCCCGCTATCTCCGCCTGGCCCGGCAGGTCTATCTCGCCCAGCCCCGTCGCGGGGCCCGAGTACATGAGCCTGAGGTCCTGCGAGAGCCTCATGATGTCCAGCGCCGCCGACCGGAGGGCGGAGCTGACCCCCACCAGGTCCGTCAGGAGCCTCATCTGGGCGAACCTATCCGGCGCGGGGCGAAGCCTGAGGCCGGTGATCGATGAGAGCTCCGCCACCGCGATCTCCGCGAACCCCTCAGGCGAGTTCAGGCCGGTGCCCACGGCCGTGCCCCCGAGGGGCAGATCCCTCGCGGGCTCAAGGGCCTCGGCCAGGGCCTCCGCGTCCCTCGAGAGGGCGAAGGCGTAGGCCCCGAACTCCTGGCCCATCGTCACGGGGAGCGCGTCCCTCAGGTGGGTCCTCCCCGACTTGTACACCGATGCGGTCCTGGACGACAGGTCGCGGAGGGCGGACGAGAGGGCGCGGAGGGCCGGCATCGCGCGGGACTCGGCGACGCTGATGGCGGCCACCCTTATCGCCGTTGGGACCACGTCGTTGGATGACTGGGACATGTTGACGTGGTCGTTAGGGTGCACGCTTGACCCCAGGATCTCGGACGCCCTCCTGGCGATGACCTCGTTCACGTTCATGTTGAGGCCGGTCCCGGACCCCGTCTGGAACACGTCGACGACTATTTCCTGGTCCCTAAGCCCCTCCATGACCTCGAGCGCCGCCCTCTCTATGGCGGCCGCCATTGCGCCGTCCATAACTCCCAGCGCGCGGTTAGCCCTGGCGGCGGCCGCCTTAACGGCGCCCATCGCCCATATTATTTCCCTGGGGAACCTGGTCCCCGTATCCAGGAAGAGCCCCTTGGATCTCTCGGTGTAGCTCACGTGTATCCTGGGCCCCGCCCCGTTATTATCGTTGCCCGCCTCTCAGTGCCACCCGAGCAGCTTCATCGCCCTCACGACGCGGTCAACGGCTATCGTGAGCGCGGCCAGCCTATGGCTTATGCCCTTGCTCACGGCCATCCCGTGGACGTCCTTGAAAGCCTTGACCATCCTGGCCTCGAGCTTTGAGTTGACCTCCTCCAGCGGCCACTGCTCCCTCTCCAGGTTCTGCACCCACTCGAAGTAGGAGACCAGAACGCCCCCCGAGTTCGCGAGTATGTCCGGTATGACGGCCACCCCGTTCCTCTCCAATATGTGATCCGCCATGGGGGTCGTTGGCCCGTTGGCGCCCTCCACTATTATGTCGGCCTTAACCCTCGACGCGTTCACCTCCGTTATCTGGTTCTCTATCGCCGCCGGTATCAGGACGTCCACCTCGGACTCCAGCAGCTCCTTGTTCCCTATGGGGGTTCCATAGGGTAGCTTCCCGACCGTGCCGACGGCCAGGTAGTCGGAGTAGAGCTTCTCGAATGGCACCGGCACTCCGTCCGGGAAGTACCTCCCTCCCCCTATGTCGCTTATCGCCACGACCTTGGCGCCCATCTCCATCAGGAACCTCACGGTGTTCGACCCTACGTTCCCGAACCCCTGGACGGCCACCCTAGCCCCCTTGATGTCCTTCCCCTTTATCTCCCTCAGGGCCTCCCTGGTTATTATCGCGACCCCTCTACCAGTGGCCTCCTTCCTCCCGAGGGAGCCGCCCAGCTCCACCGGCTTACCGGTCACGACCGCCGGCACGTTGTAGCCCTTGAGCTTGGAGTACTCGTTCATTATCCATGCCATAACCTGGGGGTTTGTCCCCACGTCCGGCGCAGGTATGTCTATCTCAGGCCCTATGTTGTACTGTATGGCGTCCACGTACTTCCTCGTCAGCTCCTCCAGCTCGTCCTCGCGGAGCGACGAGGGATCCACGGCTATCCCCCCCTTCGCCCCGCCGAAGGGCACGTCTATGAGGGCGGTCTTCCACGTCATCAGCATTGCGAGGGCGCGGGTCTCGCTCAGGGACACTATTGGGTGGTACCTGAGGCCTCCCTTGTACGGGCCCCTCGCGTTGTTGTGCTGGACGCGGTAGCCCACGAAGCTCCTGACGCTGCCGTCGTCCAGCTTCATGTGGAGGTAGACGGTTATCTCCCTCCTCGGCGTCTTCAACATCTCGTAGTACTCCGGGTCTATCTCTATGACCTGGGCGACGGAGGCCAGCTGCGCGAGGGCGTTGTTGTACGGATCCTCCTCCTTGGCCCTTAGCTCCTGCCCCATGGAAGTCGTTGGGCGCATGGTCCTAAAAAACCTCGTGCCGGCGCGGCCCAGCCGACACGACTATAATCGCGGATGCCGTGGGGCGGGCGTGGCGAGGGTTCCACCCGGAATATATGGGATAACGAGCAGGGACTTCGGCATGGGGCACGTGGAGGCGGCCAGGCTGTTCCTGGAGGCGGGGATAAGGATCGTCCAGTACAGGGAGAAGTCGGCGCCGGCCAGGAGGATGGTCGAGGAGGCGCGCGCCATACGCGAGCTCTGCTCATCGTACGGGGCGACGTTCATCGTGGACGACCGCGCGGACGTCGCCTACGCGGCCGACGCGGACGGCGTCCACGTGGGGCAGGAGGACGTGCCAGTGGAGGCCCTCAGGCGCATGCTGGGGGGCGCGATAATAGGGGCGTCCGCCTCCACGCCGGAGGAGGCCAGGCGCGCCGAGGAAGAGGGCGCCGACTACCTGGGGGTGGGAAGCGTCTTCCCCACGGGGACTAAGGGGGACGCCAGGGTGATAGGGCTCGAGGGGCTCAGGGCGGTCCTCAAGGCGACGCGCTTGCCCGTCTACGCGATAGGAGGCATCAGGATCGAGCACGTGAGGGTTCTGAAGGGCGTGGGGGTCCACGGCGTCGCGGTGATATCCGGGATACTTGGCTCGCCGGATCCGAGGAGGGCGGCTGAGGAGTTCGTCAGGGCGTGGTCCGGCCGAGGGACCTGGCTATATCGGCGGCGACCTTCCTGCCGGAGAGCAGCATCGCGCCGAAGATAGGCCCCATCCTAGGGAGCCCCCTGACCTTCGCGACCGCCATCCCGGCCACGTAGAGGCCGGGGGCGACCTCGCCCGTCCCCTCCACTACGAGCGCCTCCGAGAGCTCGCTGTAGGCGGACCTCTCTCCCCTTATCTCTATGCCGAGCTCCGGGACCTTCCTCGAGGCCACCTCGACGACCGACGCGTCGTGGCCCGTCGCGTCCACGACCGCGCGGGAGGACACGAACAGGGGGTCCACGTGCAGCCCCGACATCTCGGAGGCCGTCCAGTTGACGACGACCCCCGCGACGCGCAGCGGATCCCTGCGGAATATGACGTCCTCGACGCTCACCCCGTGTATTATCTTGGCCCCCGCGTCCAGCGCCGCGGAGGCCAGCTTCGCCATTAGCTCGGCCGCGTCGAGCGCGTAGAGCCCCTGTTCAACCTCGCGATACCTGGCGCCCACGTCCCTCAGTACCTCGTCCGCGGGCGGCTCCACGACCACCTTGTGGAGGAACATCGCGCCTCCCCCTATCCCCCCTCCGAACCCCAGCCTCCTCTCGAAGACGACCGCCCTGATCCCGGACCTCGCAAGGTAGTACGCGGCCGCCATGCCCGAGGGGCCCGCGCCCACTATCGCCGCGTCGACGCTCGCGATCTCCTCCCAGTCCCTGAGGGCCTCCCTTACTATGGCCCTGGTTATCCTGACCTCGTCGAATGAGGGCAACGCCGTGGGCTGTCGACCTGCCCGCATAAATATTGCGTCTAGCGCATCATGAGCTCGTCCGTGTCCTCGGAGGGCCCGCCCCAGGAGGTCCACTCGCCCACTACGTCCAGGTCCTTCCCCCTGAGCTTCTCGCCCACGAGGTCCACCTTGACCACGGCCGGCAGCTTCACCCACTGGCCCACGAGTATAGCCTCACCGGGGTTGAGGTCCGGCAGGTACTCTGAGATCTCGTCGGTCAGGTACTCGCTGGACTCAAGGACGAAGGACCTATCCCTGGCGCTCAGGAGCCTCCCTATCGCCAGGGATCCCATCTGGCTCAGCACGTCCTGGTTGAGCCTGCTGGGCCTCTGGGACACTATTATCAGGGAGACGCCGAACTTGCGCCCCTCCCTGGCTATCCTCGCCGCCGGCCCCGCGGACCTCGTCCTCTCGTCCTTTCCGCCCGGCACGAACACGTGCGCCTCCTCGATTGCGACCAGAACGGGCTTCCTCAGGTGGGCATCTCCCCCCGAGATCGCCCTCTTCCTGTCCTCCAATATCTCGTCCAGATAATGGGATATCACTATGTCGGCCTGCCTCGGGCTCAGCCCCGAGAGGTCGACGACGTTCACGTAGCCCTCCGCCAGCAGCTTGAGCGGCGGAGGGCTCTCCGGATCGAGCACGGGCCCAATCCTCCTGAGCGCAGAATCCACGATGTCGAGCAGCCTCTGCGATGCCCCCTCGTACTCCCCCTTGCCATTCTCCTTGATGGCCTCGCGCAGCCCTCCCCAGAAGTCCTTCGCGCCCCTCGCCTCCTTTAGCGCCTGCGACAGCACGTACCTCTGCTTGCTCGCGCTCTCCCTCACCTCGAGCAGGTCCGCCAGCTCGTCCGGATCCAGATCCCTCGGGTTAATCGCGGGCGACACCATCATCTCCCTTCCCTCCAAGCTCAGCCCCTGGTACTCCCCGTGGTAGTCGAACAGGACCATGGTACCCCTTAACCTAGCCACCGACTTGGCTATGAGGGCCAGGAGGTTGGACTTGCCGGCCCCCGTGGAGGCCAGTATCGCCAGGTGCCTCGTGGCCACCTTGTTGACGTCCACGTGGACGCGGACTGAAGCGCGCCTCAGGAGGGATCCTATGGGCACCCACCTGGCCCCGGATCCCCCGAAGACCTCCGAGAGCTCGGCCTCCGACGCCTTCCTGACCTCGGATCCCGGAACGGGCGGAAGGGAGGGCATCCTGACCTCGCCGGATCTGAGCCCATCCAGGAGGCCTAGAACCCTCACGTGGGACACGTAGGATTTGTCGCGGGGGTTGGCGGCCGAGAGCCTCCCCGCGGCGTACGCGTCCTCGAACGTGCGCGCCATCCCCATCATCTCGCTGTTTATCGTCGACCCATCGACCATCCCCAGGACCTCCTCGTCCCCCGCGGACCTGGCGACCACGTACTCGCCCACGGGGACGGCCCCCCTCGTCAGCATGTTGAACTCGTAGGGCAGGGGGCCGTTGGCCACTATCCCCAGGACGTCCTCAGCGCTCACCCAGGACCTCCCTCCCGCTCTCGAGGATCCCCGCGCCCAGCAGGTTGGCGATAGCCTCCATCTCCCTGTCCCCTATGTGCGCGATCTCGTGGGCCTGTATTAGAACGTATGGGTAGCCCCCTACGGCGCCGTGGGCGAGCTCGTCGAGGAGCCGCATGACCTCTTTCCAGTCGCCGTCCCTCGACGCCTCATCGCAGGGGGGAGCGCCCATGTCGCCTACCACCTCTATCCTCAGGCACTCGGCGCCGTCCTCCAGCCTGGCGTAGAAGTGCGTCACGCCCTTCGTGGAGCAGGGGGCCGAGAAGCCCGCCGAAGCGCTCGCGCGCGAGAAATAGAAGATATCG
This sequence comes from uncultured Nitrososphaerales archaeon, assembly GCA_964342765.1. Lineage (GTDB taxonomy): Archaea > Thermoproteota > Nitrososphaeria > Conexivisphaerales > Conexivisphaeraceae > Conexivisphaera. The sequence goes on from CAYFFS010000027.1 coordinate 11,857, forward strand.
CCCAGGGGGCCGCCCAGCAGCTCCCTCCCCTGGGAGCGCTTCGCGATGAACACGACGTTCCCGAGGGAGGGGATCCTCGATATAGCGTCCTCGTATCCCGGGATCAACCTAAGGCCCTGGCTAGACGTCCTGGCTATGAAGGATCCGTCGAGGAGGACGAGGTCGACCTTGGGGGAGCTCTCGAAGGCAAGCTCCCCCTCGAACGCCATGCCCTTCGCCTCGAGGAACAGGTGGGGCTCGTGGATTATCCTGCCGCGCACCTCCAGCTCCATCGTGGAGACGCCGAGCTCGTGCCTGGGCTCAGCTACGTAGCCCGCGTACTGATCCACGGACGCGGCGTCCACCGCGTACAGATAGAAGCCCTGAAGCTGGCGGTAGTTCCAGCCCGAGTCTATCCCGGCCTTGCGCGCCTCCCTGGGAGATGGACGATACCTCACCCAGAGGGAGGCCGCCCTCCTCAGCAGGTCAGCGTCCGAGAGGCTCCTCCTCAGCTCCTCGGATCTTGCTATCGCGTCCTCGAGCAGCTCCCTTATCACGTTGGGGAGTGGACGATGGTGAGATATAAGCTGAGTTAGCCACCTGCTCTCTCTCGTGGCCGAGCGGCGTAGGGTTCGACGACTTATGCCCTCAGGAGTAGTTGCCGACGCCTTCCCGGACGAATCCTCGATTAAAACTCGGGCTCCCGGAGGAGCTGTTTGATGTCCATGAGCTTCGAGACGAGCCAACATGATAAAAATAATATAAAATGAAGATGTGATGATATTATGGCTTCGCCCTCGTGGATCCGCCGGTCGCGTACGTCCTCCACGCGTAGTACGTGCCCAGGGCCAGCCCCGCCCATATTATCGCCGCCCCAAGGACGGCCGCGTATAGTGCGGGCGTAGCCAGCGTCGCGAAGTATGCCTCGCCGGCCAGGAACGCGAGCATCATCCCGGCTATTAGTGCGTACGAAACCCTCCTCCCCTCAGCTCCCGACAGAAGGCCCGAATTCCTGAAGAAGAGGAGCGCCACCACTATGGATGGCAGGAGGAAGAAGCCGAAGTCCTGGTGGAACCTCGTGTAGACGGCGTCGTTCATCCATCCCGGGGCAGGGGGCGTCGCAAAACCGTAGTAGACCTCGTGGAACTCTATGTAGTACCCCGTGCCGGGTATCACAAGATAGATCAAAACCCACGCGACTACTATCGCGGCGAATATCGGATCCCTAAGCCTCCCGCTCCTCCTCATGTAAAGCAGCAACCCTATCAGGACGAAGAGCGCCCCCCACCCTATCATGCCGGTCATGGCGTCGTCCATTGCGAGCCCGTTCACGTCGTTCGGCCCCGACGAGAAGAGCGTGGGTATGGAATAGTTGCCGACGCCCGCCACTATGTACAGCCACGTCACAGCTATTATCATGTAGGCCATCACGAGGAACCCGATAGCCGCCAGGAATTTCGGGGATCCCTTCATCTCGTGGTAGCCGTAGGAGGCGCCCACCAGCGCTACTATGCCGGCCATTATCAGCGGAAGCATTGTATGCGAGTGCGACGTCACGACGTTCACCGCGAAAGTCTGGACCGCGGTCGCGTTGTAGTACCCGAGCACCGGGTACATGGTGTAGTTTATGTAGTTGGCCACGAAGGACGGCCACGGACCCGCCCACGTTATCCACCCCGCTATGTGCCCCTCGATCGCCGCTATCAGAACCCCGATGAGCGCCAGGAGCGTCGTATAGTAGGGGAGTCCCATTGCCTCATACCCTCTGCCGCTCTGCATTGGGTAGATCAGCATCGCGACTATCAGCGCTATCGCCATCTCGTCCCCTATCAGGAACGCTATTATCTGCAGCCACAGCGGTATCCCGAGCGCGAACCTATCATAGACGTCGAAGATGCCCGCTACCCCCGCGAGGGGCGTCGCTATTATTCCGCCGTAGAGTATGGACTCCCTCAGCAGGCGGGCGGCCGTTCCCTCGGCCCTGTCCAGCCCGAACGTCGTGCATATGAGGCACGCGGCCACCGTCACGAGCGGCATGAATATCGCGCCGTGCCAGTAGAGGACGAGCCTCCAGAAGATCCCAGGGGTCCAGAAGTTCTCGTACGCGGGGTTCAGGAGCGGCGTCAGCGCGTTTATCACGGGTATTATCGCTGTGAGGCCAAGCGCCCACGCCATGGTCCAGAGCGCGACGAACCTGGGCTCCGCCCTCCTGGAGAGCCAGCTCACCTGGGGTCACCTCCGCGGGGATCCCGGCGGCCACTCGCGCACGGCGCGCGGACGGCCTTCATTCGATCAGAAGATCCTCATATTCACTTATAAGGTTATCATTTTTGGCTGTTATATTTCTACGTAAGATTCCTAAATATAATTATAGGAATTTATAAGGTGGTTATGATGCTTGAGTCTTCGCGCAAAGCGCGCTGCGCCAGCTAGAGCGCCGCGACGACTATCGCCGCCCGGGCGAACGCCCTCAACTAGGACGCAACTCCACGAGCCCCAGCACTCCCCCTATCAGCATAAGGAGCGACCCCACGATGAGCCCGAACATCGTCGGAAAGGCTATCACCGCCGCCACTATTGTGAGGACGGCGCCAATCCTCGATCTCTCGGGCTGATCGCTGCCCATCATCGCGACGCCGATGGCGCCCAATACCAACACTACCGCCACGAGCGCCGCGTAGAGGACTGGATAGGGCGCGTATATGGGACGGGGACCGTAGCCTGGCGGCGCCCCATAGTAGCCGCCCATCATCCAGGGGCCCATGAAGAACGGGCCGCGCCTGTACCACGACCAATACCAGAGAGCTAGGATCCCGGCCAGCGCCTGCAGCGCCAGGCCCACCGACGATATGACGAGCGCCGCAGACGCCCCGGCGCGCGCCTCGCTCGACGTCGAAGCCATAGATAATGCCCCATTACATGGTTATTAAAGAGGTTTCCATTCGATTAACAAACGTATTCGCGCATAATTTCAACCTGTGCACGACCCTGAACTCCCTCAGGTAGGCCAGACAGCGGAGGTGTCCCGTGATCAGCCCTGCTCCGAGTCCTGGTGCCTCCCGACCATCCCGTTTCCGTAATATCCACGCCTCAGGTTCATCCTTTAGGCACCGCTGAGCACGGGGCATTCGATGCTCCCTTAGCCCCCGGCCCTCCGAGCGCGCCAGCCAAGCCCCTACCACGAGCTCACTATGTCCCGGCCGGCACGAATCTCGATCGGCGCGCCCACTCGCCCCCTCCTCGACAGCCTCCTTTCCCCTGACAGCCGACGCAACCGCTCCCGCGGCCACGAGCGCCGCCATGACCTCGTAGACCATCCTGAGGCCCTCCACGAACCGGACGGGCGACACGGACGCGGGCGAGCCGAGGCCCGTGAATATGTAGACGAGCGTAGCCCTGGGGATCAGGACAGCAGCGAGCGAGCCGGCTATCGCCAGGCTCAGGGCCTGCCCGATTACCCTCACCGTGCTCAGGGTCGCGTTCGCGGTCCCGAGCCTCTCCTTGGGGGAGGAGCGCATGACGGCCGCGGTGTTGGGGGACGAGAAGAGCCCCATGCCGACGCCCACCACGAGGGCCCTCAGGGCCACCTCCTGAGCCGTGGCGGACGTCCCCAGCATCGTCAGGGACGCGATGCCAGCCGCTATGAGCGCCATCCCGCCGGTCGCAAGCCCCCTAGATCCTATCCTGTCCGACAGGCGGCCGCTCAGGGGGGCGAGCACGACCATTGAGAGGAAGATGGCCAGGAGGACCTCGGACGCGTGGGAGGGAGGATATCCGAGCACCCTCTGCATGTAGTAGGAGAGGAAGAACGGGAGGAAGTAGAATCCCGCGTAGTTCAGGAGCGCCGCCAGGTTCCCGGCGGTGAAGCCGGGGTTCGAGAAGAGCGAGAGGTCCAGGAGGGCGTCCCGGCCGGAGCGGTGCTCCGAGAACAGAAAGGCCGCCAGGAGGATCGCGCCTATTGCCAGCGCGACCGTCGACGCGGTGTCCCAGCCCACGAAGGATCCCTCTGTCACGCCGGCCATGATCGCGAAGAGCCCGGGCACCGAGAGAGCCGTTCCCCTCAGATCCATGTGGCTCGTCCGGCTGGGCTTGAGGTCGCGGGGCTCGCGGAGCATGGCCCAGGAGGCCAGGAGCCCGGCGACGGCGGGCGGGAGCGTGACGAAGAAGACCCAGCGCCAGGAGGCGAGCCCCAGGAGCGCGGGATAGCTGACTATCGCGCCGCCTATCAGGGGGCCCGCGACAGTCCCCACGTAGACGGCCATCGTGTAGTAGCCGAACGCCCTCCCCCTCTCCCACGGCGGGTACACCTCGGAGATCAGCGCCCCGGCGTTCGACATTATCATGGCGCCGCCCACCCCCTGCAGCACCCTCCAGGCGTCGAGCTCCAGCCCCG
>CAYFFS010000028.1:0-15433 GCA_964342765.1 uncultured Nitrososphaerales archaeon
AGGTATAAGAGGGTGTTCACCGTGAAGGAGGTGCTGGAATCGCCCATAGTGGACGACCCGCTCCACCTGTACATGATATCGGCCGTGAGCAGCGGGGCCGGAGCGGTCCTCCTGGCGGACATGGACACGGCAAGGAGGCTGACGGACAAGCCCGTCAGGGTGGCAGCCTCGGCCGTGGGCGGGCCGCTGTACAACGAGCCGTCGCCCAGGCTCACCTACTTCGCCACGGCCGGCGGCAAGAGGGCGGGCAGGCCGTTCTACGAGTGGCGCAGGCCGATAGAGGACGCCTACAGGCAGGCCGGCATAACCGCGGAGGACGTGGACATAGCGGAGGTCCACGACACGAGCCTGTTCCACGTAATAAACTGGATAGACCAGATAATGGGATGGGAGAGGGAGGAGACTGATAAGCTCATCAGGAGCAGGCAGTTCGGCCGCGACGGGCGCTTCCCGGTGAACCTGAGCGGCGGCACGACGTCCTTCGGGGAGGCTGTTTACGCGCAGGCGCTAATGGAGATCTACGAGCTGTTCAGGCAGCTGAGGGGCGAGGCGGGCGAGCGCCAGGTGAAGAAGAACGCCAAGATAGGCCTCGCGACGGCGTACGGCGCCTACGGCTCCTACGGCGCCATAGTGCTCGAGAGGGCCTGGTGAGCGCCTCCGGCGGGCTACTCGCGGAGCAGCATTATGAATAGGTCGTTCACGTTGGTCCCGGTCGGCCCTATCTCTATGGTCGCCCCGAGCCTCCTGAGGAAGTTGTAGGAGTCGTTCTCGCGGAGGGCCTCCCTGATCCCCTCCTCGTCGATCCCCGATAGCTCCTCGGACCCGAGGGCGGCGCCGGCCGCGGGCGAGTTCCCGTCGACGCCGTCCGTCGCCAGCGCGCCGACGCCCGCGCGCGCCCACGTGCCCAGCCTCCTCACCTGCAGCGCCGCCCCCAACACGATCTCCTGGTTCCTTCCGCCCACGCCCTTCCCCCTGACGGTCACCGTGGTCTCGCCGCCCGCGCAGAGGGCCCTCCCGGGCTCCCCAGTCGACAGGGATCCGAGGAACCTGCCGACCTCCCTCGCCTCGCCCTCCATGGACTCTGTGAGCACCTCCGCGCGGAACCCCATCGAGGAGGCCCTCCTGCGCATGGCAGAGAGGGCGGGGCGGTTGTCCAGGATCACCTCGTTCCTGACCCTCTCGAAGATCGGGTCCCCCGGCTTCAGCGTCTCCGGGAGCCTGCCCATGGCCCCGGCCCTGAGGAGCTCGTAGGCCTCCGGGAACTCCCCAGATAGGCCGTACCTGTCCATTATCCTGAGGGCGTCTGAGTACGTCGTCGGATCGGGCGCCGTGGGGCCGGACGCGATCGCCTCCACGGGGTTCCCCACGACGTCGGAGACTATCAGCGAGAAGCACGCGCGGCCCCTGAAGCCCCTCAGGAGCTGGCCCCCCTTGACCTCAGACAGGTGCTTCCTCACCACGTTGAGCTCCCTCACGTCGGCCCCCCTCCTCATGAGCTCGCCCGTCAGCGCCGCCAGGTATTCGACGCCCAGGCCGCCCCTCGGTATCTCGAGCAGTGAGGAACCCCCGCCAGAGATCAGCGCCAGGAGAAGCTGGTCCTCCCTGACCCCGCGAACTATCTCCCTGGCCCTCTCGGAGGCGCGCACGTTCTGCTCGGAGGGCAGCGGGTGCGTGCCCTCCACCACCTCCAGCCTCGGCAGGCGGCCGGATGGGCTGCCCTTGGGAACTATCACTATGCCGTCCACCACGCGTTCCCCGAGGGCCTCGAGGGCGCCCAGGGACATCCTGTAGGCCGCCTTCCCAAACGCCACGAGGACCACGTCGCCCTGGGGCAGGCGCCCGGCGGCGTCCCTCGTGGGCCCGAGGGGGTCCGCGAGCTCGAGGCCGGCGCGCAGGACGTCCAGCAGCTCCTCCCTCCTTATCACGGGCCACGTGCGGGGGCGCCTCCTCTAATGTTTGGCGCCGCCCGGCGCGTGTAACCTTTTAATCGAAGGGCGCCCCGGTCGGCGCGTGGTCCGCTACACCCCTCTGGGGAACGGGCGCGTGATAGTCGCGTTCGACGCGAACCACTGGATAGTGGACTTCTACTACTCCAAGGCCGCGCGCGACAACCACGCGATAGGACACCCCTTCATGTTCGGAATATCCGTCGACGGGAAGTTCCGCTGGCTCGACGCGTCCGTCCTCAGGGAGATGGACTACGCGGGCAACACGATGGTCTCGAGCGCCCTCTACGCCCCGGAGGAGCTGGGGGTCGAGGTCGAGACCAGGGACTTCGTGGACGTCCTGGACGACGTGTACGCGAGGCTGATAACTGTCAGGGACCTTCTCGGCAGGAGGAGGGAGTTCTCGGTCTTCATGCACCAGAACTTCTACATTTACGGCAACGACATAGGGGACACGGGGATCTACGACCCCTACCTCAACGCGGTGATCCACTACAAGGGGGCGCGCTACTTCCTTGCGTCGGCCGTCGGGGAGGACGGGAGGGGGATCGACCAGTACGCAATAGGGATCAAGGGGCGCGCGGGGCTCGCGGGGACCTGGAAGGACGCGGAGGACGGCTCCCTCTCGATGAACCCCGTGGCCAACGGGTCCGTGGACTCCGTGATAAGGTACTCCTCGACCCTTAGCCCGCATGGGTCGAGCTCCCTGTTCTACTTCATAGCGTGCGGCCCCAACATGGAATCGGTCTCCTACTTGGGCGGCAGGCTCAGCTGGTCCAGGCTAGCCTCGATGCTGCGCAGGACCTCCAACTACTGGGACAACTGGTCCTCGGTGCGCTCCCTGAGGCTGGGGGGCGACTACCCCTACCTCTTCAAGCGCTCCCTCTTCATACTGGCGACGCACGTGAGCGCCGCGGGTGGGATAGCGGCGTCCCTGGACAGCGACCAGCTGAAGATAAACCGCGACGGATACTACTACGTCTGGCCCAGGGACGGCGCCATGGCGGCCTACGCCCTCAGCATGGCGGGCCACAGCTACACTGCGGCGCGCTTCTTCGACCTGATGAGCAGCTCGATATCGAGCGAGGGCTACCTATACCACAAATACTACGTGGACGGGAAGCTCGCCAGCACCTGGCTTCCCAGGGCCATGAGGGGGCGCCCGATAAACAACATACAGGAGGACGAGACCGCGCTCGTCGTCTGGTCCCTCGGCGAGTACGTGAGGAGGCGCAACGACGTGGCCCTCCTGGCGCCCTACTACGAGAGCCTGGTCCTGAGGGCGGCGGACTTCATGTCGAAGTTCGTGGACGACGACGGCCTCCCTAGGGAGAGCTACGACGTCTGGGAGGAGCGCTACGGGGTCCACGCGCAGACCGTGGCCACGGTCTACGCGGCCCTCGACGCAGCTGCCTGGATGGCGGAGCTCTTCGGGGAGGACGACAGGGCCTCGGGCTACAGGTCGGCCGCCTCGCGGATGAAGGAGGCCTTCGTCTCGAAGTTCTACTCGAAGGAGATGGGGAGGTTCGCCCGCGCCATAATAGACGGAAGGCCCGACTTCACGCTCGACAGCGCCCTCCTAGCGATACCGCTCTTCGGGCTGCTCGACCCCATGGATCCCCGCGTGATCTCGACGGTCGAGCAGCTCAGGTCGAAGCTCTGGGTCAAGGGGATAGGGGGGCTGGCAAGGTACGAGGGGGACCTCTACATGAGGACGAAGGACGACCCCTCCATACCCGGCAACCCCTGGACGATCACGACGCTATGGCTCGCCAGGTACTACGTAAGGATCGGCGACCTCCCGCGCGCGATGGAGGCCATGGAGTGGGTCTCGTCCCACTCGCAGGGATCAGGGGTCCTTCCGGAGCAGGTCAACCCGTACGACGGATCCCCGCTCTCGGCGTCCCCCCTGGCCTGGGCCCACGCGGAGTTCATAATAGCGAGCATAGAGATGGACGAGAGGCTCTCGGGGCCGAAAGGCCTATCTCCGGCCGGCGCTTGGCAGAGGCCGTGAGGGCCATATCGATAGAGGTGGGCAAGCCCGGGGCGCGCCTCGTGGAGGCGCCGGAGCCCCAGAGGAGGAAGGGCGAGGTCCTCCTCAGGACCCTGTACACGGGTATATGCGGGACCGACAGGGGGCTCGTCAACAACCAGCTCTCGTTCGCGCGCCCCCCGCCGGGCTCCAGCTCCCTGATAATAGGGCACGAGGCGCTCGCGAGGGTGGAGGACGTGGACCCCGGGACCAAGCTAAGGAAGGGGTCCCTGGTCGTGCCCATGGTCAGGAGGCCCGGCAAGTGCCTCAACTGCCTCATAGGGAGGCAGGACAACTGCAGCGACGGGGACTTCGTGGAGGCCGGGATAAGGGGGCTGGACGGCTTCATGAGGGACTACTTCGTGGACGACCCGGCCTACCTGGTGCGCGTCGAGGACGAGTCGCTCGGGATGCTGGCGGTGCTAGCCGAGCCCCTGAAGAACGTCGTCAAGGCGTACGACGTATACGACCTCGTGTCCAGGAGGGCCCTGCCCAACTGCAGGGATGGGTCCAGGTCGTGCCTGACGGTCACGATAGCCGGCGCGGGCCCGATAGGGATGCTTTTCGCGATGCTCTTCGGGTCCATGGGGATGGACGTCAAGATGTTCAGCAGGCACGACCCTGAGGGGATCCTCTCCGAGATGGCCTCCAAGGTCGGGGCCGAGTACTTCGTCCGCGAGGACAGGTCCAAGCCCATACCGCAGTCGGACGTGTTCGTGGACACGACGGGGAACCCGGCGGTCGTCGTGGACGGCGTCAGGGCCCTGAGGCCGAACGGCGTCGCGATACTTTTCGGCACGGCCCCCTCGTACTCCGAGCCCGTGAGCGGCCAGGACATAATCGACGTCGTGGAGAAGAACGTAACGATAATAGGGACGGTGGACGGCGCCAAGGAGCACTACATAAGGGCGCTCAACTACCTGTCGAGCTGGAAGGACTCCTACCCCGGCGTGCTCAAGTCCATGATAACCGCGGTCGTCCAGCCGGAGGAGGCCATACCGATACTCGCGGAGAAGCCCAAGGGGGAGATAAAGTCCGTGATAAGGTGGGAGCGATGAGCCTGGAGATAAGGGGCTCCAGGATAATCGACCTGACCCACGACATGTACCACGGCATGCCATCCTGGCCGACCAACAGCCGCTTCTCCGTCGAGGACTCCAAGCTGATGGAGGTGGACGGCTACAGGCTGAGGGAGATACGCATGAACACCCATCACGGGACCCACCTGGACGCGCCGTCCCACATGCTCGAGGACGGGGAGCCCGTGGACGAGATCGACCTGAGGAGGCTGGTGGGGGAGGGGGTGGTCCTGGACCTGACGCACAAGAGGGACGGGGAGCCCATAACCAGGGAGGACCTAGCCGCGTTCGACCAGGAGATAAGGAGGGGCGACATGGTGTTCCTTCACACTGGCTGGGACGCCCTCAGGGGCATCAACAGGAGGTACCTGTTCCTGTGGCCGTACCTTTCGGTCGAGGGCGCCAAGTACCTGGTGGACAAGGGGGTCTCCCTCGTGGCGACGGAGGGCCTGAGCATAGGCGGGTGGGGCGAGAGGACCCCCACCATGGGGCCGCTGACCGACAGCGGCGTCGAGGTCCACCGCATCCTCCTATCCCATGGAGTGCTGATATTGGAGGAGGTCGCCAACCTGGGGGAGGTGCTCGGGGGGCGGAGGTCAGCGCGCGCGTACTTCGTGGTCCTGCCCATGAAGCTCCGCGGGCTCGACGGAGCCCCCTCCAGGGTCATCGCGATAGTCGACCGATGCCCGGACACGGGGAGTAAACCTTGATCCTCCTGTTGCCCCTCATCCTGTAGCGGGCGCAGAGGACCCCCTCCGCCTCCAGGGACTCGACCGCCTTGTATATCCCCCTCAGGGTGAACCTCCTGAGCCTCCCCCACAGGTCGTAAGCGGTGGCCTCGCCGAGCTCCCCGAGGGCGCGCATCACCTCGGACCTTATTCCAGAGTCTGCGCGACCCCTCGAGGGGAACCTCCTCTGAGCCGCGGATATTATGGCGACTGCCCCGCCCACCTCCTCCGCTAGCGCGAACGCCGCGGCCGAGAGAACCTTCGCCCTGATGCCGAACCTGGCGAGGGCCACGAGGCCCCTGACGGCCTCCTCCGGATCCTCCTCGCGCACGCTCAGGTCCCTCAGCCCCTCCAGGGCGCTGGGGCCCTCGGATCCCCTCAGGGTAACCGCGACCACCTCGGCGTTTAGGTCGGCCTCCCTCAGCCCCTTCCAGACTGAGAGCGCGAGGAGGCCAGTCTCGGCCGGCACGAGCACGGCGTCGGCCCTGGGATGGAACTCCGCTATCTCGAACGCTATCGTCTTGAGCCCCTCGATCGACAGCGGGTTTGCGTAGTCGACCGCGCCGACGGAGGGGCCGAAGCTCACCTTGGCGCCCGCGTCCACGAGCGCCACCACCTCCTGCGGATCGATCTTTGTGGGATCGTCTATCACGACCTCGACGCCCGATATGCCGCCTACGTACCTAGCGAAGGAGTAGGCGAAGTCCTCGTAGTACTTCACGCGCGACCACCCCGGGGCGCCGGCCGACGCGACGTAGCTAGCGATCACCGACGACGCCCTGTCCGCGTAGCTGCCCGTGGGGTTCCTGCCCTCCAGCTTCAGGAGGGTGCCACCGACCCTTCTGAAGGGCGTAAGGCCCTCGCCGAGGGACACGCGCCTTTCGAAGCGGGGCAGCATGGCCTCGTACCTCCACATGCTGGGCACCTCGCGCCTGACCTCCCACCTGACGTCGCCCAGGTCGAGCGACATGGGCCCCCCGCACCTGGGGCAGCGGGACACCAGCCCCTCCGCCCTCTCGCCGCACAGCACGCAGCGCGACGTCAGCCCGCCCGCGCGGTCTTCCATCCGGCGGCCAGCTCGTCGAGCTCCCCAATTGCCTTTCCCCTCGTCTCGTAGCCCCTGAGCATCCAGATGGCCGCCCCGCTGACGCCCAGGGCCCAGAGGGCCACGTCGTACGCCATGAACGACGCGACGGAGAACCCCTGCGTCAGGAACAGCGAGGCTATGTAGATCGTCCAGGCCGAAGACCTCACGATCGCGATGGAGGTTGCCCTCTGAGCGGTGTGGAAGAGCTCGGCCTCCATGAGCAGCCTGAGGCCCCAGGTCAGCTGGGTGAACGCGCCGTTGACCACGAGGAGGGCGACGAAGAGGGGGAAGTTGGCGGGGCTCAGGATCAGCTGCGCCATCACCGCCAGGCCGGACGCCAGGCCGCCCGCGTAGTACGCGAGGGAGGTCGCCCTCCTGCCCAGGCGCTCCACGGTCGCGTAGCCGAGGACGCCGCCCGCTGTCGCGCCCAGGTTGAACAGCAGGACTATTATTGGGATCAGGTTCGGGTAGTAATAGGGCCCCAGGGCCCAGGAGACCAGGCCGTACGTCAGGACGGTCGTCACCGCCATGGCAACCAGGAAGTACAGCTTGGCTGGCCCGCCCAGCCTGAGCCCGCGAGGGGCCGCGCCCCTGGCCTCCCTCCAGGCAAGGGACTCGGGAAGGGACCTCCTGACCAGAAAGACGAGGGGCAGGGCTAGGGCGAGCGTCACCACGAGCGCGATCCTCTGCTCGAAGAAGTCGCCGCCGGCGAGCAGGAAGACGGCGGCCGCGGCGGACGCGCCGACGTTCGCGCCGTTGGTTGCCAACATGATCAGCGGGCCGCGCGAGCCCTCCGAGGAAGACTCGGCCAGGTAGGAGAGGAGAGCCGGCTCGTCCCCCCCGGCGACCGAGAACTCGAGGAGGCCTACCCCGAGCGCCAGGAGCGCCCACGAGCTGGCGGCGGCCATCAGCGCGACGCCCGCGGAGTACAGGGCGAGGGCGGCCATCATCACCGGCTTCCTGCCGTACCTGTCAGCCAGGTGGCCCATGGAGAGGTTGCCGGCCAAGAGCCCTATGGGCATCGATGCCAGCAGGTATACGTAGGCGCTCGCCGGCACGATCGGCCACTGGGCGGCCAGCGTGGCTATCGAGTTGGAGAAGCCCCAGAGGAACATGGAGGAGAAGACGCTCAGCGCGGCCAGCCCCTCCAGGCGCCCCCTGTCCATGGATCGCGCGGCCTCCGGGGACGGAATAACCTTAGTTGAACGTTCAATTGAGAAAGTGAAGAAGAAAAATTAATATGTTAATTGCGTCGAGGATTCGACGTGCGGGAGGAGCAGGTTTCGAGCGGGGCAAGGATTCTCATGTGGTCCATGGTCGTGGAGCTCGTGGGGGCCGTGGCGGAGCTGGTCGTGCTCGCCGGCGTCGCGGTCTCCCTGCTGCCCTCCACGCCCTCCCTCTACTCAGGAGCTCCCCCGGGCATCGGCTCGCCCTATCAGGCGATCCAGTCGCTGATGCCCGGGCTCCTCAGGGCATACCTCGTGATGATCGGCGTCGGGGCGGCGTTCGGCGCCGTCTCGCTCGCGCTTCAGATCCTAGGCTGGTCGAGGCTCAGGCTCGCCGATCGCCCCCGCTACGGAGTGGGGCGGACCGGCGCGCTCCTGATGCTCGCGGGGTTCGTGCTCTCCATGGCGCTCTACGCGGTCATGGCGGTTGAGGTCATGCCGCTGCTGCCCTACCTGGCCTCCGGATCCCTGCCGCCCCAGGCCGTCGGACCTGGGATAGCTGCGACGGCCGTCGCGGCCGCTGCCCTGGGCATGGTGGGGGCCCTGCTGGCCATAATAGGGCTTGTGATGACGTGGATAGGCCTTTGGAGGCTCGACGAGGACTACGGCGGCTGGATGATCAGGGCCTCGATAATCCTCGAGATAATCACTGTTGTAGCCGTAGTCGCGGCAGCCGCGGCATCCCCTGCGGGCGCGGGGGCCGCCCTGGGGGTCCTCGTGGGCTTCCTGCTGGGGTTCATCTCGTACGTGCTGGCGCTCGTGGGGCTTCACCAGGTCGCCGAGCGCTCGCGCTCGCTGGCCGCGGCTCACTGAGGGCTCCCGCCGAGGTCCTCCCTGACGGGGAGCGCAAGTATCGCCATGTCGACGGATTCGGGATCGTCGAGGAGCGCGCTCATGCAGCCCAGGAACTGGCTCCTGCTGTTGTCGTGGTCCGACGAGGCCAGGAGCAGCAGGCTCCCGTCCTCGGCCGACACGCCGAATAGATATTCGTGGACGTCGCCGAGGACCGCCCCCGCCTCCCCCGAGAGCCTCATGAGCAGCATGAATATCGCGAAGCCGTTGTACTCCTCGCCCTCCGGCGAGGAGGCGCTGACTATGGCCTCTATGGCCGCGTAGTTGTCCCTGGTCCTCACGAGCTCGACAAGCCTGTCCAGGGCTTCCCTCTCCAGCCTTATTCCATCCTTCACCTCGTAAAGCTCGACGCCCTCCTCCCCTCCCTCGACCGCCATCTTGACCTTCCAACGCCTCTCCAAGTCAAGGAACTCGGGCACTCCTATCCCCTGCAGGGCTGGGGCCCGCCGATATTTAAGACGTTGGGGACCGCTTATTAACGTCGGGCGCCTAGGCCCCGCGTGCCGCGCAGGAGGGGCCTCAGGAAGTGGGCGCTCCTCGCCCTGGCAGCCGTGCTCCTCGCGGGCTTCCTGACTCCGTACCTGATAGGGATGACGTTCCCCAGCCAGGCGGCGCTGATCCCCGAGAGCGTCCAAAGGTTCAGCGTTTGGAGCCCCGCCTTCCCCAGCGGGAGCACGATGCCGTCCAACTACACGTGCAGCGGGGCCGACGAGTCGCCTCCCCTCGAGTGGAGCGGGGAGCCGAACGGGACCGAGTACTACGCGGTGCTGATCGTCGACCTGAACTCGTCGCCTCCGGGGTTCGTCCACTGGCTGCTCTACAACCTGCCGGGCAACGTGACAGGCCTTCCGGCCGGCGTGCCCAGGTACGGCCTGGTCCTCCTGGGGTCCTCCGAGTACGCGGAGCAGGGCACGAACGGGTACGGCTACGTGGGGTACGCCGGGCCGTGCCCGCCGGGCGGGCAGGTGCACGAGTACGAGGTCATAGTCTACGCGCTAGGGGGGCCCTTGTCCCTTCAGCCGGGCGCCAACGAGAAGGAGTTCCTGAAGGCGCTCAGCGAGGTCCCCGGCATCGTGAAGGGCGTCGCCACTATGACCTTCTACGCGAGCTGACGCCGGCGCGGATAGTCCTCGATCGCTTTGCGAGCGAGGGATCCGGGGATCATGACGAGGTGCGATATGCATATAAAATGGCGCCGGCCCATGTGGCGGCGCCGATGAGCGCGTCCAGGAACAAGCCAAGCTATGTGAGGTTCGACACGCCGAAGGAGCTAGCGGAGGCGGCGCTGGAGGCGGTGAAGCAGGCCAGGATGTCCGGAAAGATAAGGAGGGGCTCCAACGAGGTCACCAAGGCCGTGGAGCGCGGCCAGGCGAAGCTCGTGCTGATAGCAGAGGACGTGGAGCCCCCCGAGGTGGTCGCCCACCTGCCCCTGCTCTGCGAGGAGAGGAAGATCCCCTACCTCTACGTGCCGAGCAAGGAGGAGCTGGGGAAGGCCGCGGGCATAGAGGTCGCCGCCGCCAGCGTGGCTATAATAGAGCCGGGCGAGGCCAAGAACCTCCTCGACCAGATCCTCGAGGGGCTCAAGAAGGTAGTGTCCTGAGGCAGGTGAAGGCGCATGAGCAAGGCCCCCGAGGAGGTCCTGACGCCCGCTGAGGTCATACAGATAGTGGGCAGGACGGGGGCCGCGGGCGAGGTCACCCAGGTCAGGGTGAAGATACTCGAGGGGCCCGACAAGGGAAGGATACTGACGAGGAACGTGAGGGGTCCCGTGAGGATCGGCGACATACTGATGCTCAGGGAGACCGAGAGGGAGGCCAGGAAGATAAAGTGAGGGAGTGGGTATGAGCTCCCAGCTGCAGGTTCACAGGTGTGCCTTCTGCGGGCGCGAGGTTCCGCCGGGCCGCGGGATAATGTACGTGAGGAACAACGGGACCGTTCTCTGGTTCTGCTCCAGCAAGTGCAGGAAGAACATGTTGGAGCTGCGCAGGGATCCGAGGAAGCTCAAGTGGACCGCCAAGTACAAGAAGGGTGGATCCCTTGGCTGAGGGGCTGGAGCGCACGCTTATAATAGTGAAGCCGGACGCGGTGTCCAGGGGCTTCGTCGGCGAGATACTGTCCAGGTTTGAGCGCAAGGGCTTTCGCATACTCGAGCTCAGGATGCTGAGGCTCAGCCGCGATCAGGCGGAGGACTTCTACAGCCCCCACAAGGACAAGCCGTTCTTCCAGGACCTGGTATCCTTCATGACCTCAGGCCCCGTCGTGGCGGCGGTCCTGGAGGGGAGGGACGCGATAAGCGTGGTCAGGACCATGATAGGCCCGACGGACGCCTCCAAGGCACCGCCGGGAACCATAAGGGGGGACCTGGGCCTTGGACTCACGGAGAACGTGATACACGCATCGGATTCGCAGGAGAGCTTCGAGAGGGAGGTCGAAGTAATATTTCCCGGGTTCCTATCAAGGGAGGCTAAGGGCTGAGCCGCCTACCTCTCGTACGAGGCCACCACGTATATCCCCTTCTCCTCAGCCCTTTCCTTGGCGCGCGGGTAGATCAGGTATCCGAACATAACCCCTATCACCTCGGCGCCCTCGAAGGCCCCCATCATCGATGAAAGCGCGCCCCAGAACCTGTCCACGTCTGACTCGTGTATCCTGGACTTGGCCTCGCCTATCACAACGACCCTCCTGCCTCCCCTCTCGCCCTCTCCGTACAGGTTCACCTCGTGCTCCTCCCCTCCTGCCGAGATGAACCTCCTGGTGAGCTCCCCGACCTCCACGCCCAGGTGCCTGTGGAGCCAGCCCGGCAGCACCACCCTGGCTATGTCCTCGAGCCCGAAGCCTATCACGTCGCCCAGGGCCGCGACGGACTTGTTGAGCGCGACCACGGCCTCGGCCAGCTGGTTGAGCCTCTCCTCGGTGCGCCTCTGGGCCTCAGCGAGCTGGTCCACGCGCTCGGCCAGCTGGTTGAGCCTCTCCTCGGTGCGCCTCTGGGCCTCAGCGAGCTGGTCCACGCGCTCGGCCAGCTGGTTGAGCCTCTCCTCGGTGCGCCTCTGGGCCTCAGCGAGCTGGTCCACGCGCTCGGCCAGCTGGTTGAGCCTCTCCTCGGTGCGCCTCTGGGCCTCAGCGAGCTGGCCGACGGTCGCCACGAGCTTGTCGAACTCCTCCCTAGTTACCTTGATCTCCTTGACCTTGTCCTCCACTATCTTCACTATTATCTCGTAGAGCTCGGGCGTCAGCGAGGCCACGTTATCTGTCCTCGCCGCGAGATATTTAAACGCCGCGATGATAGCTCGCCTTCCGCCGCTGACCCGTTCCAAGAAGTGGAATTCAGTAGCTCAGCTTGACGTGTAATAGAAAACCAGCTCCCCTTCGGAGGAGGAATCCAGCCTCGCGAAGAAGTGCCTCTCGAACTGCACCACAGTCCCCACCGGCTCGGATGCCACCGCGGACTCGGCGATCGCCCGCCTCTCGCTCGCGTCCTCCATGATTACCTTAACGCGCACGGAGCTAGGTGGGTGAACCCAGTGTATGAAAGCAGCGCCGGCGGCGCGCGCCTTCTCGACGCCGCCCGGATAGAGCTCGGCCTCGACCGCGCCCGGGGAGGAAGAGGTCACGCGGACGTTCGCGAGGCCCATCAATCTGAGGATCGATCCGGGCCCGGCGGAGGCCGCGTCGGATCTCTCTATGAGGAGAGAGAGCTCGCCGCCGGACGCCGCTAGCTCGTAGCGCCTGAAGCCCATCGAGGGATTCTGCGGGTGCTTGGGCAGCTCGGCCCTCAAGGGGCCCGGGACCCCCCTGACGCGAAGCTCCACGGGCTCCATCACGGCGAAGTACCTAGGGGCTATTGGGTCGACGAGCTTCCTGTTGACCGCCAACAGGTTGCTCCAGCTGATCCTGGCGTCGGAGGGCTTCAGCCCGACCGAGTATATCAGCTCCCTTATCGCCCCCGGGAGTATCCCCCTCCTCCTCAGGGCCCTGAGGGTCGCCAGGCGGGGATCGTCGTATCCCCTGAACCTCCCCTCCCTTATCCCGCGCTCTATCTCGCTCTTGCTGAGGACCCCGCCCTCTATCATGAGCCTCCCATAGTGTATTGCCACCGGGTACTTCCAGCCGAAGTAATTGTAAACGTACATCTGCTTCTCGGCGTTCGTTGAGTGCTCCTGCCCCCTGAATATGTGGGTTATGCCCATCACGTGGTCGTCTATCGCGGACGCCCAGTTGTAGAGGGGCCACACGCGATACCTCGATCCGGTCACGGGGTGCGGGTGGACGCTCGTGTCGATTATCCTGAAGGCGGGCCAGTCCCTCACGGCCGGATTCGGGTGAGATAGGTCGGTCTTCACGCGGAGGACCGCCCTCCCCTCCGGGTAGCGGCCCTCCAGCATGTCCCTCCACCTCTCCAGATGGACCTCGGGCGGGAGGTCCCTGTCGGGGCATGGCCTGGAGGCCCTCACCAGCTCCTTGAACTTCTCCGGGGGGCACGTGTCCACGTACGCGCCTCCCATCCTTATCAGGGCCTCCGCGTGCTCGTAGTAGATCTCCATCCTCTCGCTCTGCCTGTGGACCTCGTCGGGCTCGCACCCGAGCCACCTGAGGTCCTCCAGGACAGCGTCGTAGAGCTCGAGCCTCGACCTCTTGATCCTCGGGTCGGTGTCGTCGAACCTCAGTATGAACCTGCCACCGTACATCCTGGCGTAGTCGTGGGAGAGTATGGCCGCCCTCGCGGATCCCACGTGCAGCACGCTGTCGGGGTTGGGGGCGAACCTGGTGACCACGCGCCCCCGCTCGGCCCCGGGCAGGGGAGGGAGCCCCCTGCGCTCCTCGCGGGGCCTGCCCCCCTCGAGCAGCTCAGGGGCCAGGGACTCCAGCTCGCGCTCCTGCTCCTCCGGCCTCATCGAGGAGACTTCCGCGCACACGCGGGCCACAAGGTCGCGGAGCTCCCTCGCGCGGGGGCGAAGCTCGGGGCGCTCGGCGAGCACCTTCCCCAGGACAGCCCCCGGATCGGCCCTTCCCCCGTGCTTCACGGCGTTGGCGAGCGCGTGCTTGCGAACGAGCGCCTCCAGGTCCTCCCCCGATCCCCCCTGCATGAGGACACCTCAGTAGTTCCTGCTGACGACGAACCTCGCCAGCTCCTCCAGGAGATCCCTCGGCTCCCCCTGGGGGAAGCGGCGAAGGTGCTCCAGCGACCTCCTCACGCGCTCCTCCGCCATCGCGCGGACCTCCTCCTCCACGCCGGACCGCCTTATGGACTCGATAATCCTGGCCATGGAGCCCTCGTCCACGGACCCCTTCCCCCACATCCCCCTCAGGGCCTCCGACTCCTCCCTAGGCAGGCGCTCCAGCGCCAGCGCTATGGGCAGGGTCTTCTTCCCCTCCCTCACGTCGCTGCCGACCGGCTTGCCGGTGACCTTCGGGTCCCCCAGGAGCCCCAGCAGGTCGTCTATGAGCTGAAACGCCACCCCCAGGTTATCCGCGTAGCCCCTCGCGTCCTCCAGGTACTCGTAGCGCGCCGCCGCTATCACGCCGAGCTCCGCGGAGGCCACGAAGAGCGCGGACGTCTTGGCCCTCACGAGCCTGTAGTAATCCTCCAGGCTGAACGAGTCGGACTTCGACAGCTGATAGTCCAGCGTCTGCCCCTCGCACAGCACGACGGTCGCCCTTGTGACCGACTCGACGGCCCTCCTGAAGCCCTCGCCGTCCCTCCTGAGGGCCTCCGACTCCAGGAGGGCCATGTAGGACTTGGCGAAGAGCGCGTCCCCAGCCAGGATCGCTAGGGGCTCCCCGTAGACCTTGTGGACGGTCGGTATGCCGCGCCTGAAGTCGTCCCTGTCCATTATGTCGTCGTGGACCAGGGTGAAGTTGTGTATCAGCTCGATCGCGGCGGCCGCCGGGAGCACGTCGCGCTCATCCCCCCCGAACATCCTGTAGAACTCGACGACGACGAAGGGGCGGAGCCTCTTGCCGCCTCCCCTTATCAGGTGGTATGCGGCCTCGTAGAGCAGGCTGGGCTCGCCCCTAAGGAACCCCTCTATGTACGAGTTGACCATCGAGGCGATCCTCTTGAGCTCGGAGTCCAGCCCAGCCACCTCACGTCACCCCCAGGGACCTCGCCCAGTCCGCGAGCTCGCCCGTGAGCACGTACCTGGCGCGCCTGAGCTCGCGGACGTTCCTTGAGCCGGTGAGGAACATTGCGAGCCTCAGCTCGTCCGCCATGGACTCCACGAGCGCCCTGAGGGACTCGCGCCCCCCGGATGCCAAGGCCCTGAGGGCCGGGAGCGCTATGGCAGCGGCGTCGGCCCCGAGCGCTATGGACTTCGCCACGTCCAGGCCGCCCCTTATGCCGCCCGACGCTATCACCAGCCCGTCGGTGACGGACCTGACCTCCAATATGGAGGCCGCCGTCGGTATCCCCCAGTCCCTGAAGGCCTCCCCCAGCCTGGCCCTCCTGGCGTCCCCCGACCTCGAAGCCCTGATGGACTCTATCAT
>CAYFFS010000029.1:0-14750 GCA_964342765.1 uncultured Nitrososphaerales archaeon
CCGGGATCGGATGGGTTATGTCGTCGCTCGGCATCGTGAGTATGGGGAGCTGGGTGATCGAGCCCTTCTTCCCCTTTATCCTCCCGGCCCTCTCGTAGATCGTCGCCAGGTCCGTGTACAGGTATCCCGGGTAGCCCTTCCTGCCCGGGACCTCCTCGCGGGCCGCGCTTATCTCCCTGAGCGCCTCAGCGTAGTTCGTCATGTCCGTAAGTATGACTAGCACGTGCATGTCGAGCTCGAAGGCCAGGTACTCCGCGACCGTGAGCGCGACCCTCGGCGTCATTATCCTCTCCATCGCCGGGTTGTCCGCCAGGTTCAGGAACAGGACGCTCCTCTTGAGTGCGCCGGACTCCTCGAGCGACTTGCGGAAGAACTCGGCCTCGTCGTGCTGCACGCCTATGGCAGCGAAGACCACCGCGAACTCCTCGCTCCCCCTGACCGTTGCCTGCCTGGCTATCTGGGCCGCGAGCATGTTGTGCGGAAGGCCAGATCCGGAGAATATCGGGAGCTTCTGCCCCCTGACGAGCGTCAACATGCCGTCTATGACCGACACGCCGGTCTGGATGAAGTCCTCCGGGTAATCCCTGCTGGCCGGGTTTATTGGGTACCCGTTTACGTCCAGCCTCCTCTCGCCCACGGGCGGAGGGAGGCCGTCGAGGGGCCTGCCCAGCCCGTCGAACACGCGCCCCACGACGTCCGGGGAGACCGGCATCTCGAGCGACCTGCCCAGGAACCTCGCCTTTATCCCGCCTATGGACAGGCCGGACGTGCCCTCGAACACCTGGACTATCGCTATCCCCATGCCGGTCTCCAGGACCCTGCCGAGCCTCCTCTCGCCGCTCTGCAGCTCTATCTCGACGAGCTCGTCGTAGGCGGCCCTGGTGACGCCCTCCACTGCGACCAGCGGGCCCCTGATCTCCCTTACGCTGGTGTACTCGACCCCTCCCCTGCTAGACAACCTCCTTCGCCACCTCCGACAGCAGAGCGTCGAACTCCGCGTGCATCTGCCTCCTCACCTCCTCCAGCCTCTCCAGCTGGTCCTCCGGGACCTCGTACCTGAGCCTCGGGAGGAGGGCCGCGGTCTTCAGGGCGCGGACGTCCTCTATCCTGGCGCCCTTCTCGATCGCGTCGAGCGCCCTGTTGTAGAACTCGACGAACAGCCTGAGCAGGGCGACCTGCTTCCTCGGGCTGGCGTAGCTGTCCACAGGGTCGTACGCGTTCTGCTGGAGGAATCCCAGCTTTATCAGCCTGGCCACGTCGAGGACGAGCTTCTCCTCGTCCGGCAGGGCCTCGGGCCCCAGGAGCCTTACTATGTCCTTAAGCGCGTCCTCCCTCTGGAGGACCTCGTAGGCCCTGTCGCGCAGGTACCTCCAGTCCTTGTCCACGTTGGACTCCCACCATCCCTGGACCGCGTCCAGGTAGCCCGAGTAGCTCAATATCCAGTTTATCGCGGGGTAATGCCTCGAGTAAGCGAGGGCCGTGTCGAGGGCCCAGAAGACCCTCACGAACCTCAGCGTGTGCGTGGTCACCGGCTCTGTGAAGTCGGCGCCCGGGGGCGAGACCGCGCCGGCGAGGCTAACCGATCCTATCCTGGAGGGCTCGCCCAGCGCCTCCACCCTTCCGGCCCTCTCGTAGAACTCTGCGAGGCGGGACGCGAGGTATGGCGGGAAGCCCTCCTCGGCCGGCATCTCCTCCAGCCTCCCGCTTATCTCCCTCAGGGCCTCGGCCCACCTGCTAGTGGAGTCCGCCACCATTATGACGTCGTACCCCATGTCCCTGTAGTACTCAGCGATCGTCACGCCCGTGTATATGCTGGCCTCCCTCGCAGCGACCGGCATGTTGCTCGTGTTCGCTATCAGGACCGTCCTCTCCATCAGAGGCCTCCCGGAGTACGGGTCCTTGAGCTCGGGGAACCTGACCAGCACCTCGGTCATCTCGTTCCCCCTCTCCCCGCAGCCCACGTAGACCACGACCTTGGCGTCCGCCCAGGAGGCTATCTGGTGGAGGGTCACCGTCTTCCCCGTCCCGAAGCCGCCCGGTATCGCGGCCGTCCCGCCCTTGGCCAGGGGGAAGAACGTGTCGAGGACGCGCTGCCCGGTTATTAGCGGGACGCTCGGAGGAAGCCTCGCGCGGTAGGGCCTCTTGCGCCTGACCGGCCAGTAGTGGTAGAGCTTGAGCTCCTGCCTTCCCTGGGGGCCCTCCACCGTGACTATCGGGTGCTCCAGGTCGTAATCGCCCTCGGGCTCGACCGAGACGACCTTTGAGCGCGGCAGGTCCGGGGGCGCCAGGACGCGGTTCTCGACGAGCGGGGTCTCCTGGACGGATCCAAGTATCCATCCGGCGCCCACCTCCTCCCCCGCCTTCACTGATGGCACGAAGCGCCACTTCCTGTCCGTCGGCAGGCTCTCCACCGAGACGCCCCTCTTGATGAAGGGGCCGACCATCTCAGCGATGCGGTTCAGGGGCCTCTGGAGGCCGTCGAATATGTTCCCGATTATGCCGGGCCCCAGGGCGGCGGAGAGCGGGCGGCCGGTCCTCTCCACGGGCTCGCCCGGCCTGAGGTTGCTGGTGGACTCGTAAACCTGGATGAACGCGACGTCCCCCTCCAGCTTTATGACCTCGCCCACCAGCTTGTCCTCGCCGACGCGCACCACCTCGTACATGCTGGCCCCCGTCATGTTGTCCGCCTTCACCGCGGGGCCGCTGACCCAGATTATCCTGCCGGCTGAGGCCATCAGGCCTTCCCCCTCAAGGCCTCGGCTATCGAGCTCTTAATAAATTCCCTGTACCTGGCGACCCTGGCCTCGAACGTGTTGTCGTAGGAGACCTTGCCGTCGGCGCTCGTGACCACGAGCCCCCCGATGGAATCCACGGCATCGTCTGAGAGCCTAAGGGAGATCCCGCGGAAGCGCTTCCTGTGGGATGCGCGCGATATGACCTTCTTCACTGCCTGGACGTCCGGCCTCGCGGGCCTCACTATGAGCTCCTGGGATCCCACGGCGTCCGCCGCCTCCTCCAGGAGGGCCATCAGGATCCCCTCGTACTCCGAGTCGCGGGGCATCGAGGATATCCTGCTCATCGCCTCCCTGATCACCTCCTCCGACTTCTCGTCCATGAGCCTGAGGAGCTCCCCCCTCGCCCTTATCTCGGCCATGCCCAGTATCCTGGACCTGGCACCCTCGGCCTTGGACGCGTACTCGCGGGCCAGCCCCTCGAGCTCCCTCGACGCCGCCTCCTTTGAGGCGCGGACCCTCTCCAGGGCCTGGGACTCGAAGGACGATATCATCTCCTCGACCTTCCTGAGCTCGGCCTCGAGGACGTCGTCCACCACGTTAGAGCCGACGGGGCCTTCGCTCATGCGCTCATCATCTCCTTGACCATCTCCATGTAGTCGACCTCCTTGGGGGAGCTCCCGGGCGATGGCAGCTCGTATATCAGGGGGACTGCGTGCTTGCCCTTTATGATCGCCAGCTCGCGCCTAACCTGGGACGCCATCTCGTCGCTCAGGAGCACTAGACCCACGTCGCCGGAGGCTATGGCGCGCCTAAGCTCCTCCAGCATCTCCTGAGGGCTGCTCACCTCCACGCCCTCGGCCCCCACAAGCCTGAAGGCGTTGACGAATATCTTGTCGCCTATCGCGATCACCCTCACGTCGGGGCCGAGGGGCAGCCGCTATAAAAATTATTAAACATAGGGAGATCAGGGCGGCGCGTTGCCGGTGGAGCGCGCCAAGCACGTCGTCCTGGCGGCCAGCAGGGAGAAGGTCGACCAGCTGATCTCGGAGCTCCTGGCGTTCGAGTACTTCCACTTCGCGGAGGAGCCGCCCGAGTTCCTCGACTACGAGCTGGCGCAGCGCTTGGACGAGATGTACTCCAGGCTGCTCTCGTTGGTCGACCGCTTCCACCTCAAGAGGGACGTGGGCGTCATGGACTCTTTCCGCGAGGGCTACCCGCCTAGCAGGAGGTCCGTGATAAGCGCCCCAGACCTATCGGGCCTGGTGGCCGAGCTGGAGAGGATGGAGGAGGAGGCCGCGGGGGAGCTCAGGAGGGTTTCGGAGGAGCTGGAGGCCGCCATCAAGCGCGCGGAGTCCCTGGAGAGGCTCCGCTCGGCGCTTGAAGCCTTCTCCGGGCTGGAGCTGGACCTCGGCTCGCTGTACGCGCTCCGCAGGGTGCGCGTGGAGATATTCGTCGCGAGCGCGAAGGACGTCGAGGAGATTAGGCGCAGCATAGGCGATAAGGGCGCGCTCTACTCGCAGCCCCTGAGCGACGGGAGCGCCCTCTGCGCCGCCGTTTCATCTGCGGAGAACTCGGACTACGTGCAGCGCGCCGTGAGGGCGTTCGAGGTCTCGTACCTGAGGCTGCCCGAGGGCTATCCGAGCGTTCCGAGGGAGGCCTACAGGAGGGTTTCGGAGGAGCTGGAGGCCGCCAGGTCACAGGCCTCCGCGCTCGAGGCGCGCGCCCTGGAGCTCGTAAGGGAGAGGGGGAGGAGGATCGAGGAGCTGCTGGAGGCCGTCGAGCTTGCCAGGTCCCAGGCGCTTCGCATGAGGTCGAACAACCTGAAGAGGGTCGCGATAGTAGAGGGATACGTCCCCCCGAGGATGCTCGAGGACTTCAGGAGGAGGTTCGGGGGCTACCTGGTCGGGGTGGAGGAGGCCGATGAAGGCCCGGGGCTCCTGGTGAACAACAGGTACAGCGCGAACTACGAGGAGATAACGCTCCAGCAGGGCCCGCCCTCCAGGAAGGAGATAGATCCCACGACCATAATATCGTTCGTCTTCCCCACGTTCTACGGCTTCATGTTCGGGGACCTCGGCCACGGGCTCCTGCTGGTTGCGCTAGGCCTGATCCTCAGGCTGAGGGGCTACGAGTCCCTCAGGAGGTGGGGCAACATGATAATATCGTTCGGGGTCGGGGCGGCCATAATGGGCCTCCTCGACGGCGAGGCCTTCGGGCTCGAGCTCTGGCAGCTCCTAGGCGTGAGAAGCGTATACGGCCTGCGGCTGCCCCTCATACCGGCCCACGACGTGGTGGCGGCCAACAGCGCGGGGGCGGTGAACCTGCTGATAGCCCTGGCGCTGCTCATGGGGGTGGGTCACATACTGTCGGCCTACACGATAGGCTTCTACCAGGAGGCCAGGTGGCGCGGCGCCGGGAGGGCGGCCATGCTGATGGTGCCTGTCTACGCGTTCTACGTGGCGGCCCTCCTATGGGGCTACGCGTTCATAGTCTCAGGCTACAGCTTCACGGCGGTCATGGGCAACGTCATGACGCCCCTGGGCGTCACGACTGGAACGATAAGCCACGTGACGCTCCCCATAGTGCTAGCCGGCACGATAGGGATGATACTCACCAGGGCCAGGGAGAGCAACTTCATGGAGGGGGTGATAGACTGGCTGGTCAGCGTCATAGAGATGATATCCAACTCCATAAGTTACATAAGGCTCGCGGTGCTCCTCATGGTCCACATAGCGCTGCTGTACATAGTCGACATGTTCTACCCGGCCGGCGTTATGGGGGCGGCGGCCGTGACGGGATACGTCGGGTGGATATTGGGCAACATGGGAGTGGCGGCGCTCGAGGGCCTGATGGTGTACATACAGGACATAAGGCTCCACGCGTACGAGTGGTTCGTGAGGTTCTACGAGGGCAACGGGAAGCTCTTCAGGCCCCTCTCGATGAGGGGCAAGAGGGTGGAGCTGAGGCTCGCGCGCCCTCACTCGGGGAACCTGAGCAGCGCGTAGATCTCGTCCCTCGGGACCCCGTTCTCTATTCCGAACGCGACGGCGGATAGGTTGCGCACCTCGTTCTCCAACAGGAATATTATCGCGACCAGGACCAGGGGCTCCGCGCTGCTCCAGGCGAGCTCGGATGCGTGGAGCCTGAAGCCTATCACGGAGCCGAGCAGCGAGTTCACGTCCTCCCCCTTCAGGTATGCGCCGTACGGCGTCCTCCTGAGCAGGTCCGCGTACGATGAGGGCTGGGCGCCCTCCGAGATCAGCCTCCTCAGGGAATCCGCCTGCAGGTAGAGGTTTCCGCGGACGGCCAGCAGCTGGATCGCCTGCTGGGCCGGTATGCCGAGGACCTGGTGCCTTAGGGCCAGGCCCAGGTTGTACTCGTCGACCATCGTCAGCACCATCCTCCCCAGCTGCGTGTCCTCGTCCTCACCAGCGGCCAGGGCCGCGCGCGCTATGTTATCCACGGTGAAGCGGTCGATAACTACGTCGAACGATGAAGGATCCCCAGTGGACTCGTAGAGCTTCAGCCCCTCCTGCGCGACCTCGTAGTATTCGGTTCCGGAGAGCCCCATGGCGGCGGCCGCCAGGTCCTTGGCGGCGGCCGCCCTGACAACTAGGTCGCGCCTCCCGAGCAGCTCCTCGGCCCTCATGTAGAGCGAGTCAAGTATCTGCTCGTAGGGCTGCCCCACCGCCTTGCCCTTCAGGACCGTCTTCACGTCCCACGACGTGTAACGCTCGAAGAGGGCCGTCAGCACGCCGTCCAGCGGGTAGAGGCGAAGCATGCGGTAGTGGACGTCCACGAGCTCGGCCACAAGGGCCTTCTCGAGGTCCCTCGCCCTCGTTATGCGCCCGCCCCCCAGGGACTTGGAATAGTGAGTCGAGCGAAGCCTCTCGGCGAGCTCCTCGACGCTGGTGAACCCAGAGGCCAGCTTGAAGAACGTCCTGTCAAGCAGCGACCCCCTTAGCGAGTAGGCCTTGGTGATGGCGTATACGTCGTCATCGTAGTGCGCCATCAGGGGCAACTATCGCTCATCACCCGCCCCGCCCGGAAGGAGCGCCCTGAGGGCGCGCTCGACCAGCTCCTCGCGCCGCCTCGAGAACTCCTCCTCCAGCTGCTTCAGCCTCTCGGACTCCGAGCGCAGGAGGTTCTCGGCCTGCATGGAGGCCTCCTCCTCAACCTTCCTCAGCTCCTCCTCCGCCCTCTCGCGCGCCTCGCGCAGGAGCGCCGCCTTAGCCTCCGAGGACAGCCTGTCGGCCTGCTCGAGCAGCTGCTTGCCCCAGACGCGCACGCCCGCCTCGAGCTTGTCCAGCTCCGAGTCGAGGTCCGAGAACAGCCTCACCGCCCTCTCGACGACCCCGGAGGACTCCTTGCCCACGCGAGGCCGCGGAATGAGCCAAATAAATAGTTAGCTTCGGACGGCGCCGCGGCGCGCCCCGGCCTTCCTGGAAAATTTTTAATCGGGTGCGCCTCAAGGAACGCGTTTGGTGCTGGTTAAGGTGTTCCGCATATCCAGCTTCACGGATCCAGCTACCTCCATGCCCGGGAAGCAGATAGAGCTCGTCAGCGTCCGCAGCCGCCCCGCCGGGCTCGTGGGGCTCCCCCAGGAGGAGGCGGCCATGCTGAACACCCTGATGAGCCAGCTCCAGGGCGTCCTCATGCCCTTCGTGCGGGACCTGGCGATGCCCAAGATAATACTCTACCTGACGGAGGACGAGTACGAGATGCTGGGCATAAGGTTCGAGGTCAACGATGTGTATGAGCTGGAGTTCAAGGACGGCAGCATACACCTGAGGAAGGCGACCGAGTCATCCGGACGAGGCGGCTAACGCTTAAGTCGATCGGGGTGCTCCGAGGAGTGTGGGCAGCGCGAGCTACAGGGCGTTCGGCACTGGCTACGGCTTGGTCATGTACAGGGAGGACGCGGCGGACAGGCTGAGGTCCGCGGACGCCGTGATACTGGACCTGGATGGAACACTCGTCGACGTCAGGAACAGCTACCTGAAGGCGGCCGTGGAGTCCGCCAGGATATTAGCGGCGCTCCGCGGCCTCGGGCTCAAGAGGGCCTCCGAGCTCTGGCGCCTCATCCCGCCCCTGAAGGAGGCCGGCTTCCTGAGCAACGATTGGGACACAGCCACGTCGCTGTACGTCGTGCTCCTGAGGGAGGCGCGCGAGGGGGCCGAGCCCCTGGGGCTGGCGAGGGAGCTGGCGTCCGGCGGGCCGGAGGGGCTTCGCTCGATCGTCCGCTCCTTGGACGACGAGTTCCTCAGGGGGTGCCCAGGATCCCCGCCGACCTGCGCCGTGTCGTCCCTCTTCGACTCGCTATATTATGGGGGGCCCATCTATAGGGAGATCTACGGCGAGGATCCTCCCCTTCCCCTGTCCCGCGGGCTCTGGGAGTACGAGTCGCCCGTGGTGGAGCCCGAGGACCTACGCGTCATCGGATCCCTGGTCCCCAGGGGGGCGGCCATCCTGACCGGGCGCCCGAGGAGGGCAATGCGCGAGCACATCAAGCGCATAATAGCGGGATCCGTGGGGGAGGGGCGCGTCTTCGTGACCGGGGAGATGGGGACGTCCAAGCCCGATCCGCGCCCACTGCTGGAGCTGGCGCGGTCGCTGGGCTCCTCGAGCCCCGTGTACGTGGGCGACTCGCCCGAGGACCTGCTGATGGCCGAGGCATCCAGGGACGCCGGCCTCGACGTCGCGTTCGTCGGAGTCTACGGCGCATCGCCGGATCCCTCGTGGTCCATCGAGTGGTTCTCCTCGCGCGGCGCCCACGCGCTGGTCCCTTCCCCAAGGCCGCTTCAGCTCCTGCTTCGCCCCTGAGGGCCCTCCAGATCGCCGAGTCGAAGCGGAAGAGCTGCCCCGCGAACGACCTAGCCTCCTCCAGGCCCATGTAGATCCTCATGTGGGCCAGCGCCAGGTCGTCGCCCGCGTAGCGGGACACCTCGTACATCGCCATCGCAACCGCGTCCAGCACGAGCCCCTCCCCGAGCAGGGCCTCGGCCTTCCTGCGGAAGGCGAAGCCCTCCACCTCCTGGTCGAGCTCGGAGTACAGGATCCTCCTCACGGAGTCGACCGTCGCGCGCGCGTGCGCGAGCTCCCCCGGGGGATCGGGGGGCAGCGCCCCTAGCACGCGGGCCCTCCTCACGAGGTGCGCGGGCCTGGGGACCTCCCCGGCCGCCGCCACAGCCGCGGCCAAGGAGAGGGAGTAGGACTTCATCGCGTAGTAGCCGGCCTCGGCCGCCCCGGCCGCCTCCAGCGCCAGGGCCGCGGCCTCGGCGGCCCTGATCAACAGGCGCCTCGCCTCGGACCTCAGCAGCTCGGCCGCCCTGCGCCCGTAGCTGGCCTTCAGCGCAGCTGCCTCCATAAGGGGATCCTCCACTATTATCATCGTGGGGATCTCAAGGGGAGGGGGCCTCCTGCTCCTCAGTATCCGGACGACGGACCCGCCGTCGCGCCATATCCCCTGGCCCTCCTCCTGGGGGAAAACTACCACGTCGATCGGGCACCAGCCGGCGGGCTCCCAGCTGGAGGCGCAGCCGATTATCGCGACCGATGAGTCGCCCGGCCTCCCCACCGCGCGCCTGGCCAGAGCCTCCAGCCCCTCAACTTTCAACAAGGTTTAAATACAAGTTCGTACTCTTCGCCATTTGGGTATAAAACCGTTTGGGGTGTTAATAGTTGGTCTATGGGCCAAGTTTCGTGGAGCACGAGCCTGGGTCCAGGTGTCCTAGGTGCGGCAAGGGCACCCTGATCCTGGACCCCAACACGGGCGAGCTGACATGCTCCCACTGCGGGTTCGTCGTCAGGGAGAGGATAGAGGACCCCGGGCAGGAGTGGCGCGCGTTCAGCAAGGAGGAGAAGGAGGACAGGAGCCGCGCCGGCGTCCCCCTCTCGCTGGCCATGCACGACATGGGGCTCGCCACGGTGATAGGCCCAAGGGACAAGGACGCCAGCGGGAAGCCGCTCGAGGCGCCGGTCAGGAGCATGATGCAGAGGCTCAGGACCTGGAACAGCAGGAGCCAGGTCCACGAGCCGGTTGACAGGAACCTCAGGCAGGCCTTCAACGAGCTGGACACCCTGGCCGACAAGCTCAGCGTGTCCCAGGCGATAGTGGAGAGGGCCGCATACATATACAGGAAGGCCCTGGAGAAGGGGCTAGTCAGGGGAAGGAGCATAAGCGGCCTAATAGCGGCGTCTCTCTACGCGGCCTGCAGGGCGCTCGAGACCCCGAGGACGCTCAAGGACATAGCCGAGGTGAGCGGCCTGAAGAAGAAGGACATAGCTAGGTGCTACAGGCTCCTCGTGCGCGAGCTCGACCTCAAGATGCCAATAGCCGATCCAATAAAGTCGATAAGCAGGATAGCCAGCAAGGCGGGCCTGAGCGAGAAGGTCCAGAGGAGGGCCGTGGAGCTCCTCAGGAAGGCCTCGGACCTCAGGATATCCGCCGGGAAGGACCCGATGGGGATGGCCGCGGCGGCCCTCTACATAGCGTGCCTGCTGGAGGGCGAGAACAAGACGCAGAAGGAGATAGCCGAGGCTGCCGGGGTCACCGAGGTCACGATAAGGAACCGCTACAAGGGCCTCAAGAGCGCCCTCGGCCTGGACGAGGTCCTCGCGGTGGCCGAGGCGAAGAAGCTAAAGGCGAAGGAGACAAGCCGAGACTCCTGAACGCGAATTTTTATCATTCGACGTTGCCAGCGCGAAATCTAAATCTCGCCGGAGGGCCCCTCCAGCTCCTCCCTTATCTCGCCCAGCAGCCTCATCAGGGACTCGTCGTCGAGCCCCTCCCTCAGGAGCTCCGCGAGCTCGCTGAGGGAGAGGTATGCGCGCTCCATCCAGGCCAGGCCGCGGTTCGAGCCCGCTATCATCCTGTATATCTCGAGGAGCCTGACCTTAGCGTCAAGGTGCTCGCGCCCCCTGAGGGCGGGGCTCGCTATCAGGGAGGCGACCAGGCGCAGCGTTCTCCTGCGGTATAGTTGGAGCGCCCTGGAGCCTCCCCCCGACCTTATGAACCTCCTCTCGACGTCGGTGAGCTTCTTGGTGACCATCATATCTCCTCCACGCGCCTAATCCTCCCCCTGGCCAGCTCCCTGAGCTTCCCCACGTCCATAATTCCCCCCATCTTCTCCTCTATAAGCTTCAGGTACATCTCGACCTCCTGGTCGTCCATGAACTGGAACATGTACCTGCCCTGATAAGGCATCGGAGCCCCCTCCCTCCTGATGAGCTCGAAGTGCATGAACGGCTCGCCCCTCCTCACGGTCACGCTCTCGCGGTCGTTGTTCAGGTTGACGACCTCGAGCGCCAGCCTGCCTATGAAGCCGCTGTGCACCTTCGCGGCGTTGAGGAACGATAGGCCCAGCCTGCCGAAGCGGCTCTTGGCGGTCAGGTGGGCGACGTACTCGGGGGGAACGAAGACTATCTCGTTGGATACCAGGTTCCTGTGCTCGAGGTACCTGATCTCCACGTCGTCGCGCACGGTGAGCACGTAGCCGTCGCCGTCCATTAGGCTTGGGTCAAACGGGTGTATGACCATGTAGCGCTCGTTCAGCCTCACGAACTCATCGTGGCCCAGCACGCACACACCGGGGCTCCGCCCAGGCTTTAGATAATCTTTGCCTCCGATCGGGCCCTGGGGGGCGGCGCCGGGTCTCAATATACCTCTATCCCGTCCTCCTTGAATCCAAGCTCGACCAGTATGTCCTTTATCTTGTCCCTGTGATCGCCCTGCAGCATTATGGCCCCGTTCTTCACGGTGCCTCCGCAGGCGAGCCTCTTCTTCAGCTGCTTGGCCACGTCGAACACGTCCAGCTCCCTTCCGTCGAGGCCCTCTATGACGGTCATGGGCTTACCGTACCTCTTCGTCTCCAGCTTCACGACGATCTTCGTCTGCTCCTTCTCCAGCTCCCCGCATACGCAGAGATCCTTAGGGAGCCCGCAAACGGGACATATCTCCTGGGACACCGTCCAGTGGGGCTTGGATCAACCCCACTTAATAAGGATATCTCCGGCTCTCACCGGCCCCGTCAGGCTAGGTCATCAGCAAACGCAGGTTAGCTTATCTTGTGCCGCGCGTTCCGTTGGGCGTGGATAGGATAAGGCTGAGGGACGACCTATCGATACTTCAGCCGTATCCAGCGGCGCTCCTCGGGGACTCCCTGCTGGTGGCGGACCTCCACCTAGGCATGGAGGAGGACCTGGAGATCCAGGGGATACACGTGCCCCGCAACGTGTCGGCCGAGGTCAGGAGGCTGGTGCTGGAGGCCCTGGAGCTGAGCGGGGCCGAGGAGCTCGTCATACTTGGTGACCTTAAGCACGAGTTCGGGGCGGGGCTGCACGCAGAGTACAGGGAGGTCGAGGAGCTGATCAAGGGGGCCGCCTCCCTCAGGGCGCGGGTAAAGCTCGTGCGCGGGAACCACGATAACTACATAGCCCCTGTCGTGAGCAGGCTCGGCGGCAGCGTTATCCAGGACGTCCTGCGCGTGGGCGACTGCTGCCTGACCCACGGCCACCTGGACCTGAGGCCGGAGGACCTCGGCTGCGGGTGCCTCGCCATGGGCCACGAGCATCCCACGGTCACGCTGAGGGACGAGGTGGGCGTGAAGCACAGGTTCAAGGCCTTCCTCTGGGGGCGCGCTGGGATGGACGTCCTGGTGCTGCCGAGCCCCAACCCCCTGGCCCAGGGGATGCCCGTGAACGAGGTCGAGCCGCAGGATCTGCTCTCCCCAATCCTGAGGAGGTTCGACGTCGACTCGTTCGAGGTGTACGCCGTGGAGCCCCGCGGCCTGGTCGTACGCCTGGCCACGGTGGGAGCCCTGAGGGCCCTGCTGCACGCTAGCCGAAGGATATGGAGCTGGCCTCCGTCACGATGGCGCGGTGCACGAAGTACGCCTGGCGCACGGCGAGCTCCCAGTCGAACTCGTTGAGCGCCGAGACCGCGTCTACCGGATATATCACGTTGTAGCCCCTCACGGACGCCCCCGATACGGCCTGCAGGACGCAGATGTTGGCGACCGTGCCGACCACGACCACGCTGTCGACCTTCAGAAGCCTGAGGTAGTGGTCCAGGGGCGTCCCGTAGAACGGATCTATCGTCTGCTTCCTCACCACGAGGTCGCGGGGGCCGGGCGCCAGCTCGGGCACTATCTCGGACCCCCAGGTCCCGGCCACGGCGTGCTCGCCCCATATCTTGAACTCCGGGTCGTCGGGGAGGTGCCAGTCCTGCGTGTACAGCACGTGGGCCCCGCGGGACCTCGCCGAGTCCAGGATCGACCTTATCCTGGGCACGGTCCCGGGGGATGAGGGCACGAAGAGCTTCCCCCTGGGGTCCACGAAGTCGTTCTGCATGTCCACGACCAGCACGGCGGTCGTGGAGGGATCCAGCCTCACGTCGCGGGACAGCTCGTACTCGGGGACCACTATCCTCCTGAGCCCCGGCATCGGGGGCTCCTCCGCGGGCCCTGCCCTTAAGCGCTTCCTCCCCGTAGATCTCGCGCACGAGCTCGATCAGCGACCTCACGTCCTCCGGGCCGAACCTGAACTCGTACCTGTAGGGGCACTCGGGATCCAGCGTCGCCGCCCCGTCCTCCACGCTCCACACGAGAGGGTAGAGGCGACAGCCGTCCGGCCTGAAATCGTACACCGTGCAGCGGCCGTCCTCGCCCAGGAAGAAGCAGCGGCCGTCCTCCCTGAGCGCGAGCTCCAGGACCCCTCCCACGACCCTGGTGAACTCCTCGCGCCTGTAGCCCAGGGATTCCAGCCGGCGCACGTCGCGCTCCGTCAGCGGCATCTCCGTGTTCACGCAGCACGCGTGGCATCCGTGGACCAGGCAGGGGCTGGCGCCGCGGCCTCCGGCGCTCATGACTACCAGCCATCGCTATATCCTGAGGCCGTATGCCCTGGCGAAGCGCTCCAGGCGCTCGTACTCCTCGAGGAACCTCTCGCCGATGTCCGTCAGGCGGTATCCCCTGTTGCCCTCGGACTCCACGACCTCGAGCATCTTCGTCCTGACCAGCTCGTCGAGTATTTCGACAAGTCTCCCGTAGGACGTGTTGGCCCTCCTCATTATGAAGGATATCCTGGCGAAGCCGTCCTCCCCGCGCCCGTCCCTCACCGCCCTCATGACGTCCGCGTAGAGCCTCACGCGGCTTCTGTAGGAGCTCATTCTATCACCTCGCGCTGAGCGTGTATATGCCGGAGGACGCGAGCAGCAAGTAGCCGAGGAGCTGGAGGGCCTCGGCCGTCAGGGGGCTCGATATGCCGACCACCGTGAAGCCGAGGAGCAGGGACGCGAAGATCGAGTACAGGCCGGCGGCGCTCAGCAGGCTCTCCCTGTACCTGGTCTCAAGGTAGAAGATCGTCGTCTCGACCGCCGCGTAGAGGACCAGGTACAGGGAGACGCCCTTGGCTAGCGTGTAGGCCACGAAAGCCGGGGACCCCAGCGCGTAGATCAGGTATAGGTCGGCCTTGGAGGGCCCGCTGCCCACCGAGTACACGTGCGATATGGCCAGCGCGAGGAAGGAGGCGGCCATGAGTATGGAGCTGAGGGCCAGCGCGGTGGCTAGGGCGAGGATGGCCCACGCTATCTTGAGGGCCGAGCTGAGGGCCAGCAGGAGGAAGGAGATCGCCAGCAGGGACATCGTCCTCGAGCCGGCCTTGGCCGCGACCCTCATGGAGAGGGCCGCCATGCCCCCGGTCAGCACGAGCTCGAGGACGTACGTTATCAGGAGCGCCAGCTGCACGCGACTAATTCGAGGAAGTCTCGATTTAAGCGTTCGGGACGCGGCAGGTCAACTAAAGCTACCAAGGGCTCAACGTTTACTCCACCAGTAAGGTATATCAAGGGATGCGGCGGGAAGCGGAGAAGGGTTCACGTGGGGATCGTTCCCTGGTACATGCGCCTCGTCCACCTTCTGCCCCCTGAGTTCGCCCACTCGATCGCCCGCTACGCGCTCTCCCTGCCCGCCGTCCGCGTCCCAAATGACGAGCGCCTTAGGACAAGGGTGGGCGGGG
>CAYFFS010000030.1:0-14059 GCA_964342765.1 uncultured Nitrososphaerales archaeon
ATCATGGCGCCGCCCACCCCCTGCAGCACCCTCCAGGCGTCGAGCTCCAGCCCCGTGCTCGAGAGCCCGCTCATCGCCGTCCCCACGGAGAATATGACGAACCCCATGATCATCAGGTCCCTCCTGCCCCTGATGTCCCCGAGCCTGCCGAAGGGGAGGAGGAGGGCGGCGAGGGCCGACAGGTATCCCAGGGGGATCCAGAGGGCCTCCACGTAGCCGGCCCTCACCCCCTCAGCTATGTATGGCAGCGACACGCTCGTTATCGTAGAGTCAAGGGGGGTGAGGAGGGCGGCGAGCGCGACGATCAACGTGACGAGCCTCAGGTAGCTCCTGGGGTAGCGCCAAGGGCGCGACACATCCATGGGTCCCGGCCCCCGCTCTTACGCGTTTATTGCACAGTAGTCGAACTTCAGTTAGCCTAAAGCATAATCTTAAATATGAGGCGAGGGTAACGACAACTCCATGGACGCGCGCGGCAACGGCTACGACGTGTACAGGTGGTACGTGGAGCAGTTCGGGCCGGAGGGATTCGAAGTATACGAGGAGCACGACCAAGGCGACCGATGCAGCCATGGCCTTTTCTTAAAAGATTAGATATCATTAATTGACTATTTTGTTTGAAAGCTCTTTTATCCATATTACGCGGATATAACGAAATAACCACAACGCATATATTAAATTGGCTCGAGCTCAGCGCGAGGCGAATTCGGATGGCGTTCATAGACGACCTGTTGGCCAACATGGTGCTGTTGCTGGTCATCGGGATTACGACGGCCGCCTTCGGCTTCAACCTCCTGAACAGGGCCAGGAGGGGCGAGGCCATCGAGGATACGATATCCGGCTACCTCAACGCGGCCTTCCCCGTTGGGCTGATCCTGCTGATATTCGCGCTCTGGGGCGAGTTCACGTGGCCGCTTCCGGGGAGCTACAACATAGTGTACTACGACGGCCTGACGTTCCTGGGGATCTCGGTGCTCACCTGGTGGGTTGCCCACAGGTACAGCGGCAAGTTCCTCTACGCAGGGGTGGTGTCGGCTGTGCTCGGAGTGCTCACGATCTACTACGGCGCGGTGAGCTACGAGCTCGGACTTAGCCAGGAGCCAATTGTGCTCCTCGCCCTGTACGTCACGTATGGGCTCACGGGGCTGCTGTCGCTCCCGCTCGGGATAGCGATAGATGCCTATCGCGGTCCTAACGGAAAGCGCGAGGGAAGGACGTGGATTCTCGTTGCGTTCGCTATCCTGGCAGTGGTGGCGCTCCTGGCTGTGCTTGTCAACCTGGTGCTTGTTATCCCGACGGTAAGCGCCCACCTGATGCACCCACCGTAAAATCATAATTATCCAAAATTTTTATTATTAATATTATTTTGCTAAGGTTCTTCGGGCAATTCGGCGCATACCGGAAAGGTCGCGAGGAAGACTCTTATCTGCCGGGACGCGCGCGAGGGCGTGCGTCGCCCGCTGGCGATCCTCGCCGGCATAAGGGTCACGAGGAGCCTGGCGGCCGGCATAATTTACATCATCTATCCATACTTGGTGCTGAAGGCCCTCGGCCTCACGGCCAAGGAGCTTGGGATGATATATGCGGCCGCCGCCATGGCGACGGCGCTTATCTCGATACTGGCCGGATATGCGGCTGACCTCGCCGGGAGGAGGACTTCGCTGTACTTGTCATCTTCGCTCCTCGTCATCTCCTCGCTTCTCCTGATGCTCAGGATCGACGTCTACACTGCCGTCGCCGCGGCAGTGCTCGGGGGGATAAGCGCCACCGGCACGATGGGCGCCGGCGGGGTTGGCGGGGCAGTGGCGCCCGTCCAGACGGCGATCCTGGCGGACCTCACGTCGCGGGAGGAGAGGACGAAGTACGTGACATGGTTGAACTTCTGGTCGACCCTGGCGTCCACCGCGGGCGTGGTCATGGGGGGCGTGTTGAGCTATTGGGATGGGATCCTGCTCGCGACGGCGCTTGGGGCCGCGGCGACGGCCATGATAGCGCTGCTCGAGGTCCCCGACGTCAGGGCCAGGGGCGCGAGGATGAGCGAGAGGGGATCCCGCGTGGCCGCCAAGTTCTCGGTGACCGGCATCCTTAACGGGCTTAGCAGCGGCCTCATCACGCCGTACCTCATACCTGTCTTCATACTGCTCTACGACGTCCCCAGGAGCACGATGGGGATCTACTCCTCCATCTCCTCGCTTATAGCGATATTCTCGATGCTGGCGGCGCCGGCCCTCGAGAGGAAGACGGGGTTCGTCAGATCCATAGCGATAACGAGGGGCCTGACTGTCGTTCTGATGGCGGCCTTTCCCTTCGTCAGGATCTTCTACGTTTCGCTGGCGATATACTTAGCATATCCTGCCCTCAGGGTCGTGGCGATACCGATACAGACGTCCGGCATGGTCTCCATGGTGCCCCCGGAGGAGAGGGGAAGGACGGCGGGCCTAAACCAGGGATTCAGGCTGGCATTCGCGTCCGTCGGGACGCTGGCGGCCTCGCCCTTCATGGACCCGGTGCTCCTATGGGTGCCCTTCATGGCCTACTGCGCCATAATGTCGGCCAACGTTGCGCTCTACCATAGGTTCTTCAGCGACTGGGGCGAATAGCGGCTAGGTTTGTCGACGAACGGTCAAATAGGGCGGCGCGATGGGATCCACGTGTCAGAGGTGAGGAGGCTCTCGACGGGGATCAAGGGGCTGGACGAGATACTCGCTGGAGGGGTGCCAGAGGGGTTCATGGTGGCACTCGTCGGGATGCCGGGCACGGGGAAGACTGTGGCTTGCCTTCACTTCGCATGGGCAGGGCTCAGGGCGGGCGAGTCCGCGATCTACGTCACGACCGAGGAGAGCAGGGAGAGCGTGATGAGGCAGGCTTCCCAGTTCCACATGGACTTCGAGGGAGCCGCCAGGGAGGGGAGGCTAATCGTCGTGGACGCGCTGATGCGCAAGGAGGACGAGTGGTCGCTCCAGGAGGTGACGGTCGAGGAGATGCTGAACAAGGTAATCGCCGCCAAGAGGTCCCTGGGAAGGGGCGCGAGGCGCCTCGTGATAGATTCCATGAGCGCGTTCTGGCTCAGCGCGCCCGTCAAGGCCAGGGAGGACAGCTATTCTGTGAAGCGCGTCCTGAGCAAGTGGGGGCTGACAATATACGTGACGAGCCAGTACGCGATAACGACGGGGAGCGCGTTCGGCTGGGGGGTGGAACACGTGGCGGACGGGATAATACACTTCCGCCGCCTGATATCGGGGGGCGTCCTGAGGAGGTACCTAATAGTGGAGAAGATGCGCCAGACGCCCCACGACCTCAGGGCGTGGGAGATAGAGATAAGGGACGGCGTGGGGATGGAGCTCGTCAGGCCGCTGGCCAGGAGGGCGGAGGACGAGGCGCTGCCGGACGACGTCATGAGGAGGATAAGGAGGCACTCCGAGGGAGGTTAGCCGAGGATTCCTCGTACACGAACCTCCCTCCCCTCATCCAGGAGAACGCCGCCCCCACCAGCACGAGGGCCACCGATATGTAGAGCGAGGTCCTGAGGGCCTCCATGAAGGGCGGTCCTATTATGGAGGGAAGGAAGGTCCTAGAGTCGAGCAGCTCGACCGCGCCGCGGGGTAGGGCCGAGAGGGCCGACTGAGGGAGGGCGGAGGCCGGGTCCACCCCCAGGAAAGCCGCGAAGAGCAGCCCGCTCGCGGGCAAAGAGGAGAGGAAGGAGACGACCTGGGGCGGAAGCCCGTAGGAGGAGGCGGCCGACGCTATCTCGCCCGGCACGTAGGCCGTGAAGAAGGTCACGAGGAGCGAGAAGAAGAGGGCCATGCTTATCGTGGAGCCCATGTTGCTGAACGTCTGCCTCATCCCGTTCCCGGCCGCCCTGTCCTGAGGCCTCAGCGAGTTCATGATCGCGGTCGTGTTGGGGGCCGAGAAGAGGCCCGCCCCCAGCCCGCTCACGAAGAGTATGAGCTCGAACTCGAACACGTTGAAGTCGTATGGGAGGAAGGTGAGCGCCAGCAGGGAGAGCGCCATGATTACCATGCCGATGGTCGCGAAAAGCCTTGCGCCGTACCTGTCCGTGAGGGCCCCGCCCACCGGCGCCATCAGGACGGTCCCGACGAGCATCGGCAACATGTAGACGCCAGCCCAGAACGGGGTCGACTCCCAGGAGTAGCCGTGGAGCGGGAGCCATATGCCCTGGAGCCATATAACTACGAGGAACATTATGGCGCCCCTGCCGAGCGAGTTGAGGAAGAGCGCAAGGGAGCCGTAGGTGAACGGCCTGACGCGGAACAGGGATAGGTTGAACAGGGGGGCCTCGGCGCGCCTCTCGCTCAGCACGAAGAGCGCGAACATGATGGCGCCCAGGGCAAGGGACGCGATCACCCAAGGGTTCCCCCACCCGAGCTGGGAGCCGTCGTAGGGCATCAGCGAGTACGTGAGGCCGAGCGATATCAGGAGGAGACCGGCCGCCAGCGTGGCGTTGCCCGCCACGTCCAGCTTAACGGCGCCCGTGCCCGGCGCCCTCCTGAGCTTGAGCACTGACCAGAGGGCCCCGGCGACCGCGAACGGCACGCTGACGAGGAACACCATGTGCCAGTCGTAGCCCACCAGGAAGCCGCCCAATATGAGCCCCAGGAAGGACCCGACTATGAAGGTCGCCTGGTTCAGGCCGAGCGCCTTCCCCCTCTCGCCCGGCGGGAACGCGTCCGTCAGCAGGGCCGTGCTGTTGACCATGATCAGGCCTCCCCCTATCGCCTGAACAAGCCTGAGCGCTATGAGCGCGAGCGCCCCTGCGTTGCCCGAGCCGCTGGGCACGAGGGAGAGAAGTATCGAGGAGGCCGCGAAGATCACGAACCCCCATGTGTAGACCCTGGCCCTCCCGTACATGTCGGATATGCGGCCGAAGGTCACGAGGACCGTGGCCAGGACCACGCTGTAGCCCATGAGGACCCAGAGGAGGTAGGCGAACTCGCCCGGGAGGAAGGGGTTGATCCCGAGCCCCCTGAAGATGGCTGGCAGCGATATCAGCACTATGTACATGTTCATCGAGGACATCACGACGCCGAGCGTCGTGTTCGTCAGCACTACCCACTTGTACTCCATGGTCCCCTGGCAGGCCGCCGGCCTTATATTCTTGATTTCGATATCGGAATCGATCTCAGATGTGGGAGTACAGGACGCCCAGCACTATCGCTATGGATCCCACCGCTATGTTCGCCAGGCTCAGGTACGATATCGCCCTTATCGCGGCCAGCGCCCTCCTGCCGTCCTTCAGCGTGAGCCACCTGAGGCCCTTGGTCGGGGACTCCTCCG
Organism: uncultured Nitrososphaerales archaeon; assembly: GCA_964342765.1. Lineage (GTDB taxonomy): Archaea > Thermoproteota > Nitrososphaeria > Conexivisphaerales > Conexivisphaeraceae > Conexivisphaera. The sequence goes on from CAYFFS010000030.1 coordinate 5,296, forward strand.
CGTCCACCTTCACGTCCATGCGAGGCAGATACACCAGCTGCATCACGCCGTTGAACACCACCATTAGGAGGGTGACCACCACCTCGAGCGCCAATATCACGCCGTGCGGGGTGCTCAGTATGGGGAGCAGCGCTGACACGTTCGTCGCCTCCGCTATCAGCCCTGGCTCCGTCACGTAGGCCGTCAGCGCCCCTCCGACGATCGCCAGCAGAAGGAAAACCCACGTCACCATGAGCATGCGGCGCGTGACCGCCCTCGTGAAGATGACCCTCTGGGGCGGCGGTATCCTGTCTATGCCCGTCAGGAACGCGGCCGACAGCCAAATGTAAGCCCCCGTGAAGAGCACGAGGAAGAAGACCCTGAGCACGAGGGCGACCGTCAACATCACGATGTCGGCCATCGCGCACCACCCCCTGTGCCCTCGCGATATACCCTAATTAACTTCCTGTGGGAGAACGGCAGCTCCCTCAGGTCGACCCAGCGAACCTCCGCCCCTATGCCGAGCCTGCGCCTGAACTCCTCGTCTATGGTGCCCTCGGAGCCCTCGCAGGGATCAGGCCTCCCCCTCCTGGCGACGAGCAGCGTGAGCCTGTCGCCCGATGCCTCAGGCTCAAGTATTGTGAAGAGCCTGTGGCCGCACACCGATTCCAGGACGAGCGAGGCGTCGTAGTGCGTCAGGTACCTTCCCCCCTTAACGAACGAGTCCTCCACCCTGTCGTAGATCCTGACCAAGTAGTGCGTCCTCCCGCACTCGCACCTCTCCTTTTCGACGCTCACTATGTCGTCGCCCAGGTACCTGACGACGAGGGGCCCCCCGGGTATCAGGAGGGTCGATGCCCACCTGCCCCTCTCCCCGTAGTCCAGGGGCTCGCCGGTCTTCGGGTCGACGACCTCCAGGAAGTTCACGTCCATCCACACGTGTATCCCCCTGTGGTGCTCGCAGTCGGAGCTGCCCCAGATCCCGTCGGAGTTGCCGCCCGCGTTGAACACGTCCTCCACCCCGGTCCTATCGCGGATGTAGTCCACAGTCCCGGGCGTCAGGGGCTCGCCCGCCAGGTGAAGGTAGCGGACCCCGCTGAAGATCTCCCTGGCGTCCAGGCCGCGCCTCTCGCCCTCCTCGATCATGGCGTCGATCATCCAGGGCATGCCGACGAAGTACTCCGGCCTGGCGTCCAGGAGCGCGTCGACGTAGGAGCCCACGTGCTCGTGGATCGAGGTGCCCGCCGGGACGACCGCCTTCACCCCCATGCGCGAGAACACCATGTTCGTGACTATCCCCAGGAAGTGCCAGCCAGCCAAGACCTGAAACGCCCTCATGCCCGGCCTCAGCTTCGCCATCCAGTACTGCCTCATGAAGAGGCGCTCCACTATCTCGTCGAGGAACCCGTAGTTCAGCGCGAGGAGCGTGTTGACGCCGGTCGTGCCGGAGGTCAGCGAGTACAGCTCGGCCGACCCCCCGTCCCCCATGGGCCCCCATATATGGCCATCCTGCAGCTCCCTCCTCACGTCGTCCTTCGTGTAGAAGGGCACCTTCCTCCTGAAGTCCTCGGGGCCGCTCACGTCGTCCGGTGAGATGCCGGCCTCCCTCCACCTCCTGCGGTAGAACGGCGACTCGTAGGCCTCGCGCAGCGTCCTCCTCAGGAGCCTCCACTGCATCTCCTCCAGCTCGCCGTACGGCAAGGTCTCAACGCTTGAGTAGTACTCGCCGTAGGGCATCACGAGGCCACCTCCGCGGTCGCGCACTCGCCCACGGGCGAGAAGTCGACCCCCGACGAGAAGCGCGGCCTAGCCCTGAGGATCCCGCCGTCGCACCTCACCTCGTAGAGGTCGCTCGGGTAGCTCAGGCCCCCCTCTGAGGCAAGTCCTATGAATAGGGCCTCCTCGACGACGCGGAGCGATAAGAAGGGCACGTCCGCGGGGGGTACGGGGCCGCGCGACGCTATTATGAGGGCGCGCAGCCCCTCGTTGGAGCGAAGGCCGTCCCTGCCCAGCCTGGCGCGCAGCGGGGCCAGCAGCTCGTCGCGCACGAGGAGGAAGCGCGGCCTCAGGAGCCTATAGAAGTAGGCGGTCCTGGTCGCGAGTGAGGGGAGGCCGTCCATCGATATAACTGAGCACCCTATCCTCTCGCACGCCCCTGAGCCGAGCCCTGGCGCATAGGCCCTCGTCAGGGGAAGGACCTCAAGGGCGGAGCTGAGGTCGTAGACCATAAGCAGGTCGCCGCTGCCCACCCCGGCCGAGCGCAGCGCCCACTCGAGGGCGGCTGCGAGCCCGTCGAGCTCGCGGGGCCCGAGGCTCAGGTAGCGGAGGCCGCCGGGGGACCTCAACTGAAGCAGGATGCCCGCCTCCTTCATGGCCACATCACCAGCGCCGCGTGCAGGAGCATCGGGGCCTCCACGAGGGTCGCGTATATCGCCATCAGGATCACTATTATGACCGCTATCCTGTTCTGGATCTGCATGGACAGAAGGACCCTCCCGCGGAACACCGGGTCCTCGGAGTACCTCTGCAGCTTCAGCCTCGGCGGGAAGTACCACGTCAGGAGGGACGCGTTCACCAGGGCCACCAGGGTGAGCAACATGCTCGCCAGGAGGAACGGGCCGGAGTAGCCCACGGTGCCGGCGGCCGGATCTATCGTGAATAGCCTGTATATGTGGTCAGGAAGTATCCCTATCTCCGGCATTGATATCATGACGAGCCCGGTCGCGCTCATCGTCGCCAGGGCGCCCCACGCCATGTAGGTGAACGCGTTCTCGGCGTTCTTGGACACGAGGCCGGCCTGGGAGGAGTTTATGGCCCCGAGCTCCTTCTGGAACACGAACTCTATCACGGTGTTGCCGCCCACCCAAACTGCGGCCGCCACCACGTGGATGACGAGGAGCGTTACGAAGAGGACGTCCATCCGCGCCACCTCCTATATGAAGGACCTCCCCTCAGGATACATGTAGCCGTTCTCGTCCATGTGGCCCATCACGCCGACGCCGAGCCAGGGCTGATTCTTGCCGGAGACCCTCACCTGTATCTGGCGCTGCCTCTGGTCCCCGGCGTTGAACCCCATGTCTATGAATGGGGCCCTCACGGCTATCTCGCCGACGTCGCCGGGCCCGAGGAGGCGGCGCCCCCTGTACCAGCTGGCCTCCAGCACCTCGGACACGACCGCCTCGACGTTCGTTATCGCTATGCCCACGGATCCGTGCACGTTGAACTCGATCGTGTTGGAGAACAGTATCCCCCTCCCCGATATCCCGTACATCTGGAGCACGGGGACCTCTAGCGACTTCTCGAGGCCCCTTGTGACGGCGGCGTCCAGGGGCCCCTCGACGCCCACGTAGGACGCGCCCCTGGGCAGGTTCCCCGCATCCTTCAACGCCGAGCCTCCGACGAACGCCGCGCGGCGCCCTGCGGATCCCCCGGCCCTCGCGTAGATCGCCTTGACGCCGGATGAGAGGGAGGCCGCCAGGGCGGAGAGCTCGAACTCCCCCCTCGGATCCCCGAGCACCAGGACCCCGTCCTCGCGGCCCAGGCCGAGGAAGGCGGAAAGGGACGCAGCGGAGCCCCAGAGGGCCTCCGCAGTGTATATCGCGCGCCTGCCCTCCGGGGTCGATATGGCAAGGTATTGCTTATCCTTGGTAGGCGGGGACCACGACGAGGGCCCCCCTGACGCCTGCGCCTTCACGCGCCCTCCCTCGAGGCCGACCGAGGCCACCGCCTCGCACGACGGGGCGCCGCGGGGCAGCTCCGCGGAGGCCTTCCCTGAGGCGACGAGGAGGACGCCCAGCGCGGCGGCCAATTGCCCATCCCCCGTCAGCGAGATGCACCGGGCGCCGCCCGACGCGAGCCCCTCCACGGCGGCGGCCAAATCCTCCATCGGGACCTCGCCGCCCTCGAGGACGAGGGCCCACCTCCTGTTCAGGACCTCGCCGGGAGGCGGCAGCGAAGCGTCCACGCTCCTGGGCACACCCTCCGGCCAGTAGAGGGATTCCCAGCTCTGGAACTCGGAGGAGACCAGCTTCGACATATCATCACCTCCTCTCCAGCCTCACCTCTCCGAGGTTCACGTCCCCCGAGGTCGTGACCTCTACCTCCTTGGCCTGATAGCCCTCGAGCTCGAACCTAACCCTATACTTCTTGTTGAAGTCAAGCCCCTCTATCATCACGTCCCCGAAGGCGTTGGTCCTCGAGGACGCCACGACCCTGTCGCCGTCCAGGACGCTCACCTTGACCCCCTCCGCGCACTCCCCGGTGTCCCCCAGCACGACGGACGCCCCTATTATGGGCTTCGGGAGCCCTATGTACCTCACGGAGGCTCCGTACCTGTCGCCGGAGGGGGACAGCAGGTCCCCCTTCGCCTGCTCCGGCGACATCGCCTCCGCGCGCCCCCAGAGCCTGCTGACCTCGCTGTTCGGGTCGTCCAGGTCGCCGAAGAACATAGCGTCGGCGGGGCACGCCTCCACGCACCTGGGAACCTTCCAGCCCTGATCCAACAGATGCGCGCAGAACGTGCACTTCTGGGGTATCTGCAGCTCCTCGTTCCAGAATATTGCTCCATATGGGCAGGAGTCCACTATCTGCCTCTGGCCCTTCGACTTCTCCGGATCTATTATCACTATCCCGTCCTCCCTCACGTAGACGGCGCCGTCCTTCGCTGCCTTGACGCACGGCGGATCCCTGCACTGCATGCACGGTATCGGAACGTAGTCCGTCCTCACCACTATCTGGGGGAACTTGCGCTCCTTCTGGGCGACCCTTATCCAGTAGTGGCCGTGGTCGGGCTGCGCCCTGGAGTAGGGCGGGTAGTCGTTCCCCCAGAACTCGTCCTTGCAGGCTATGAAGCAATTGTAGCACCCTGTGCACCTCGTTACGTCTATCACCATTCCGTAGCGCGCCATCTAGGATCCCTCCCACTTCACGACCTCGACCGCCGCGTGGGCGGGCGCGAACCCGTGGGCGTTCTTTGACATGAACCTAAGGGACGAAAGGACGTTCATGCACCCCCCAAGGTCGGGCGACTCGCCGGGCTCGCCCAGGGGCTCGTAGATGGCCGATGCCTGGTAGGCGTGGACGACGCCGGGCCTCACCCTATCGGTGACCTTAGCTATGCAGATCACGGCCCCCCTGTCGTTGAACACCTTCACGAGGTCCCCGTCCTTTATGCCCCTCTTCTCCGCGTCTATCGGATTTATCCTGAGGGGCCACCAATAGCGCCCGTCCTTGTATACGCGGTGGTCCGGTATCTCGTCTATCCACGGGTTCTTCTCCCCGTCGTGCTGGGAGTGGAAGCTGAACTTGACGTGCGGTATTATCAGGGCCAGCGGGTACTTCGAGGCCCTCGGGCCCTCGAGCTCCCAGGACGGTATGTAGTGGGCGACGGGGGGCCTCTCGGGATCCTTGGGGTCGAACTTCATCAGGGTCCTGGACTCGAACTCTATCTTGCCGGTCGGCGTAGCGAGCCCCCTGCCCAGCTCGTAGAAGGTGGCGAACGACCTATGGGACACGTCGTTCTCGGGCACGGGGACTACGTAGTAGCCCCTCCTCTTGAACTCCTCGAACGGCATCACGTTCTTCATGTCGGAGGACTCGTAGATCCTCCTGAGCCAGCCCTCCACGTCCTCGCCCTCCGAGTACTCCTGCTCTATGCCCAGGGCGCGGGCAAGCTCCAGGAATATGTGGAAGTCGCTCTTGGACTCGCCCAGGGGCTCTATGCACTTCTGCATGTACACTATTATCCTGTGGGCGTTGGAGTTGGACCCGTGAGGTATAGCGCCGCTCGCCCCTCCCCCGTTGTTCCACTCCGCTATGTCCTCCCTCTCGTAGTTCGTGGCCGCCGGAAGTATTAGGTCAGCGAACTTGGCCTCCCCCTCGAACCACGGGTTCTGCACCACGAAGAACTCCAGCTTCGGGCTCCTGTAAGCCCTGACCCATTTGTTGCCCTCCGGCATCGTGCAGAAGTATGCGGCCCCGAAGCGGTACAGCATCCTTATCGGGGCCCCGTCGGGCTTCGGGAGCGGGTAGACGTTGACCTGGAACTGCTGCTCCGTCGAGGCCAGGTTGAAGCCGAACCCCCTCCAGGTCAGCTTCTTGTCCGTCAGGAGGGCGTCGGGCAGGAGCGTCCTCAATATCTTCTGCTTCACGGGGTTCACGTAGACCTGCTTCGCTATCCCCGGCACGTTCATGCCGCCGTTCACGTAGCCCGGGAAGTTGAACTCCTCCCAAGATGGCATGGCGGTGTTCGTGGACCAGAAGTTCACGCCCGGCTTGCCCAGGCCCTGCATCGCCTGGAGGTACACCATCATCCTGGCCCACTCGTGTCCATAGGGGGCGCGGCAGGCCCCGCCCATGCCGGCCCTGTTGCCGGGGCCCAGCATTGTCCTCTTCCTGGCCCACTCCCTGGCGAGCGCCCTTATCACCCTGGCCGGGACCCCGGTTATCTTCTCCGCCCACTCCGGGGTCTTCGGGACCCCATCCTCCTTCCCGAGCACGTAGTCGGCCCACTTCTCGAACCCGACGGTGTGCGTCTCGACGTATTCCTTGTCGTAGGTCCCCTCGGTTATCCAGACGTAGGCTATCGCGGCCGCCAGCGCCGCGTCCGTCCCGGGCTTCGGGGCTATCCACTTGTCAGCGAACCTTGTGGCCGTCGAGTTGCAGTACGGATCTATCACCACTATCTCCTTGCCCAGCTCCTTAAGCCAGCGCCTGACCGCGACGGAGTCGTAGCCGGCGTAGGTTGAGCACGTGGCGTCCGGGTCAGCCGACCAGAGGACTATCATGTCGGAGTTCTTCAGCGCGTCCTCCAGCAGGTCGTACTGGTCGGGGAGCCCGAGCCTCCAGTAGAAGCCCCACGCGTGCTCTGCGCCCCAGGACCAACCCTCCCAGCTGTCCGAGTTGTTCAGGACCTCCGTGTAGCCCAGGATGCTCCAGAAGCGGGTGAGCGCGCTGTAGCTCGCGTTCAGGTACCCCCACATCTGATGGGAGCTCATCATGACCGCGATTGCCGCGGGGCCGTACTTCTTCCGGATCCTCGTTATCTCCTCGACCAGGATGTCTATTGCCTCCTTCCAGGATATCCTGACGTACTTCGACTTCCCCCTGTTCTCGGTCTTCCTGTCCTCCTTCTTCGGGTCGAAGTCCTCCCTGAGCATGGGGTATAGCACCCTGTTGCTGGCGTAGACCCTCCTGCGCGTGGACAGCGTGAACTGCGTGACGTTGGAGCGCCTCGGGGGGCTGAACACGCGGTCGCCCACCCTTATCTTCCACGAAGGCGCGTCGTCGTCCCTCAGGTAGAGGGGCTGCACGCGCACTATCTTGCCATCCCTAACGGTAGCGACCACGACGCCGCCGTGATCGAGGTTGTAACACCTCCTCTCCTCGACCATTCTACGGGCTCGCGATCGCAATACCCCCTAAAAATTCGTTTAGCGGCCCCGAGGAGCACCTAATAACTAGTATGAATGTAATAAATAGCTGCGCGAGGCTAGCCCTGCAGGCGCGACAGCTCCTCCTTGTACTTCCTCCTGATCTCCTCCAGGCGCCTGCGCACCTCCTCCCTCTGCGCCTGCGAGGACCTCCTGAGCTCCTCCTCGACCTTCGCGAACGCCGACTCGACCTTATCCTTCCAGCCCTCGCTCGAGCTCACGGCCGCCTCCCCCCGAGCGCTTGGCCTCTATCACGTACTTAAGCTTCTTCAGCCTTATGAACTCCTCGCGCTCGCGCTCCTCTAGGACCATCGAGATGAACTTTATCCTCTGCTCGTACCTCGGTATTATTATGTACTCGAGCGCGTTTATCAGCCTCTGGGTCCTCTTGAGCTCTGCCGCTATCCTGAATATCGTGTTCTCGACCTCCGCGGCCTTCAATATGTCCGCCAGCTCTGACGAGAGCCTGCGCACAGCCTCGTCCAGCTCCGGGCTCGTGTCGACCACGCCGTAGCGCGCGGCCGACCCGGCGCTCCTCATTATCAGGACTGGTATCCTGACGTCCATTATCTTCTTCACCTTCACGTCGACGTCCAGGCGCGCCTTCGTTGACCTGGCTATCGCGTCGACCTTCGTTATCCCCATGTCGGCGTAGGCCCTGAGCAGGTGGGCGTACGCCTCGAGGAGGTCCTCGGAGAGCTTGCGCCTTATGCTCTTTGCCTTCTCCACGTTCTCGTTTAGCTCCCTTATCAGGACCTCCTTCTTGTCCTCCAGGATCTTGTGTATGCGCTTTGAGACCGCCACGTTCCTCTTCAGGTTTATGAGCTGTATCTTGGTGGGCTGGACGTTCCCCGAGTAGCTCATCCGCCCTGCCCCTTCCTTCCCTTGTAGTACTTCTCTATGTTGGAGCGCTTTATCTTCGTCAGCTCGGACTCGGGAAGTATGGAGAGGACCTCCCAGGCCAGGTCGAGCGTCCTCTCTATGCTCCTGTTCTCGTTGTAGGACTGGCTCAGGAAGACGCGCTCGAACGCGTCCCCGAACTCCAGGTACTTCAGGTCTATCTCCGAGAGCCCTCCCCTCCCTATTATCTCCGCCAGGGCCCTCACGTCCACGGCCCTCGAGTAGGCGTCGTAGAGCTGGTTGCTCACCTCGGCGTGGTCGCCCCTCGTCTTGCCCTCCCCTATCCCGTCCTTCATGAGCCTGCTCAGGCTCATGAGGACCCCGACCGGCGGGTAGATGCCCTTCCTGTGGAGCTCCCTGCTCAGCACTATCTGCCCCTCGGTTATGTAGCCGCTCAGGTCCGGGATCGGATGGGTTATGTCGTCGCTCGGCATCGTGAGTATGGGGAGCTGGGT
>CAYFFS010000031.1:0-13415 GCA_964342765.1 uncultured Nitrososphaerales archaeon
CGATGGGAGCGCTGCTCCGAGCCCCCTCGGGCCTTCCGTGGATGGGAGGCCCATGGCGCTGGCCTCGACGGCGACCCATGACCCCACGGTGATCGCACGTGATCCGTGGGCGAGGTCGAAGTCCCTGCCGCTTCAGATCGCTACGGTTCAGGGCGGTCTGAGGCGATAGGGACGAGCGCGTTGAAGCCTGGATTTTGGCATTACTTCGCCCACGAGGGCGCCCAAGCGCTCTTGGCCTGGGCAAGACGCCTCAGGATTAGTTCGGCCGTGCCAACAGGCCCTAGGCCTACCTAGAGGTCGTCGTGCGGCCGCTGACGCCCTCGAGGCGCCCACGCGCCAGGCTTTACTAGTTTGCCAAGGCCGATGGCGTTCCTCTTTACCATCGACGCCTCGCGTCGAGCGGCCCTTTCCCCTGCGTGGAACCAGCGCCCTGTAGACGAGCTCCATGAGGCCGGAGACGGATATGCTCCTCCCGTGCCTGGAGTTGAGCGCCTGCACGACGCGGGACATGTGCGACTTGCAGATGGCGCACGGCCTCACGACGACGTCGGCCCCGTCGGATAGCGCCATCCCGTACCACATCTCAGAGTAATCCGTGGTAAGGGGCAGCAGCTCCGGCGCCAGGTTGCCGCCCCCGGCGCCGCAGCAGATGGTGCGCCGCCCGCCCAGCGATGGCTCCACGTATCTCCTGACGGCCCACCTCAGTATCTCCCTGGGCTCCCTCAGGAGCCCCCCGCCCCTCGAGTACTGGCATGGGTCCTGATATTCGTAGACTAGTTGGCCGTTGGCGTCCGGGTTCAGCTCGAGCTCCCCGCTCCTCAGGGCATCCGCCGTGAAGTGAAATATGTGGCGCACCTCGATGCCGCTCCCGCGCAGCCTCGCGGAGAGGTAGCCGGCCGCGACCCTCCAGGCGTTGCCGCACTCCCCTATCACTATGGTCTTGGCGCCTAAAGCTTCGGCGGCGGCCAACACGCCGTCCGCCAGCTTGCGCATGATGGATGGGTGAAGGAAGAGCCCGTAATTCTCAGCCACGGCGCGCGAGCTCAGCGAGAAGTCTACGCCGAGCTCGTGAAGGACTGATAGGTAGCCCTTCAGCGTATCGATGTTCGACACTAGGTCGTCCGATGGAACGACCAGGAGGACGTCGGCGCGCTCGTCCACCTTAGGATTTATCCTGAGGCCCTTCTCAGCCTCGACCTCCAGGGCGACTCCGTGCAGAAGGGCCCTCAGGAACTCCCCGTCAATACCGCGGCCGCGCGAAGTCTCGAGCTGCTCTAGGACACGGCTTGAGACGTAGCTAGGAGCCCTCCAGGACTCCAGGAGCGCGGCCCTGAGGGCGCGCGACACGCTTGGCACGTCGAGGCCGAAGGGACAAGCGGCGGAGCACGCGCCGCACGTCAGGCAAAGCCAGGCATAGCGATAGGCCTCGTCCTCCGAGGCCGATCCGCGGAGCAGGGAGCGCGCCATCGAGATCCTGCCGATCGGGGAATTCAGCGGATCGCCGGTGGACGTGTAAGTGGGGCACCAGGCCATGCAGGCGCCGCACCCGGTGCAGAGGTCCAGTGCCAGCCTGACGTTCCTCTCGCTGTGGTAGAGGCCGCGCATCGCGTCGCGGGCCATGCGGCGCCCTACCGCCCCAGCTTCATAGGCCATCCTCGACGCGAGGTCCGGATCGGCCTCCTTGGGCGACGGCGGCCGGGACAAGGCGCATCACCCGACCTGGCCTAGGTTGGGCACGAGCGCGTACGATAGGAAGTGGCGAAGGGGGCTCCAGGGCAGCAGTGCCACCAGCGCCGACGCCAGGATCACGTGGAGATCAAGCAGGGGCGCCGCTGCGATTATCGCGGCGTCCGGGCGCAACGCCAGGAGCGAGCGCGCCCACGAGGAGGCCAGAATCAGCGCGCGACCTCCGCTCAGGGCTACAGCCACGTCCTGCGCGACCCCGGTGGCCAGGACCGCTGTGAGCAAAGCGTAGGCCGCGAGCGCGCCGGGCGATGTGGGCAGCAGTATTCCGACGCGACGATTGCAGATCGGCGATGGGAGCTCGCGCGGACGAAATCTCCTCCAAATGAGCAACGCGAGCCCCGCCAGCGCGATCGAGCCCGTCGGAGCGCCGAGGAGGGCCGTGAGGAGCGATGCGCGCGCTGGATTGGTCATGAGGAAGGACGCCCCCATCATGAGGTCCACGTGGAAGATCGCCGTGGCGAGCAACGCCCAGTGGAGCATGCGCGCGCCGTTGGCGAGCAGACCGTCATCAGCGAGCGCGCCGAACGTCAACGCCCTCTCGGCGAACCACCTAAGGCCGCCCGAAGAGGCGAGGGCGAAAGGGGGATCCGCGTAGCCTGTGAACCCGCGCGGGCGGAGCCAGCGGACGAGCAACACTATGATGCCGCATGCAAAGGACGCCAGCGCAGCGTAGGGGGCATAGCACGCGGCGAGCGCCAACGCCACGGCCATCGCCAAGCGAGGAGCATAGATATTCTAATAAGCGTATCTCATAATCCTCATATGAAGATGTATTTATAACATATTAGAGACTAATGGGCGGTCTAGCGCGCGGCCAGCAACAAACCACGGCTTCGCGCGGGGATTCAGCCGCGAGCTACAAAACCACCAAACATATATGTTTCGTACCATAAAAAATAAAAACAACATAGCTGAACCGCGGGACATGCGCGCCTCCAGGATCGCAATAATAGCTATGATCCTGGTAATAATCGCGGCGTCCTTCACATCCTACACGTTGGGGTATCGCGCGGCGTCGCCCGCGCCCCGCGGCGTCGTCACGATCGCCGCGTCTCTCTACGCGCCTTATCTCAGCTCGGCGCTGAAGAATTCCGGCGTGGGCGGCACCGTGGTCGGAATGGGATCCGTGGCGGCCGCCAGGCAGATAATCCTGGAACCAGGGGCATATGGGGTATTCCTATCCGTGGATCCCGCGGTCATCGAGGACATGCTTTATCCGCGCGGCATAGCTTCATGGTACGTCGCAATAGCGAGCGACCAGATGGTGATAGGGGTATCGCGCTCGTCCCCCGCGTACGGCGAACTGGCCGCGCTGAACTCCTCGCTCAACGCCGCCATGTCCGAAGGCAACGTGAGCGCTGAGAAGGAGATACTGGGGAGGATACTGGCGGTGGTGCTCTCCGGCAATTACACGGTGGGGACCTCGGACCCCAACACGGACCCGGAGGGCTACAGGGCGCTCATGATGCTCCAGCTGTCCGGCATCTGGCTGCGTGTGGATCCGAACTACTACGTGCAGGAGCTGAGCGCGCTGAACTCCAGCGGGAAGCTCTATGAGGTTCCCATGGGATCAGCGCTGTTCTCCTACATCGAGACCGGAAGGGTCGACTTCGACATAGCGCTCTACGAATCGTCCGCCATCCAGCAGGGGATCCCGCATATACTGTTGCCCCCTCAGGTCAACCTCGGCGACGCGAACTACTCCCAGTTCTACGCCCGCTCCTCCGTGGAGATAGAATCGGGCGGCGAGCCCATCGAGCTCCACGGAGCGCCGATATACATCTGCTTCACGATCCCGAACGCGTATCCGGACAAGACCCAGGCGGCCCTGGTGGCGCTCTATATGATATCCCCGGAGGGGAGGTCGCTCCTTCGCAGCTACGGCGCGGTCCCCCTCGCCACGCCGCTGCTCTACGGAAACGCCTCCCAGGTTCCCTACCCCCTCTCTGCGCTGATCAACACGAGCGTGTTGAGCTATGCGGGACCTATCGATTAAGGCGCCGCTCTACGCTCTGGCCGCCGTCATAGGCGTCCCAATAGCAATGCTCTTCTACTCGGCGGGCCCCGCCGGGGTAGCCTCCTCGTTCGAGGACCCGCAGTTCATATCTTCGCTGGGCCTCACGATGCTGGGCGCGGCGATCGCGACGGCGCTCAACGTAGCGCTGGGGACGCCTGCGGCCTACGCGCTCGCCCGGGGCTTAATCCGGGGCGAGGGCGCGCTCTACGACCTGCTTCTGTCGCCGGTCTCAATACCGCACACCGTGGTCGGAATAATGCTGTTGATCGTGTTCTCGCCAGCCTCGCCGCTGCACTACCTTTTAGGATACCTCAACCCCCTTGACACGCTCTGGGGGATGGCCCTGGCGATGTTCTACGTGTCGGCCCCCATCTACGTGATGTCCATGAGGGAGCACTTCGAGAGGTCGGATCCAGAGATGGAGCTGTTCCTGCAGGGACTTGGCATGTCGCCCTCCTCAGTTTTCTACATGGTGGTCCTAAGGGGGTCGCTTGGGTCGGTGGCCAGGATATCCCTGCTCAGCATGGGCCGCGCCATAAGCGAGTTCGGGTCGATAGTGATCCTGGCCTACTCCGTGTCGATGGCGCCCCTGTTCTACTACGTGAAGCCGGCAACCGTGCTGATCTGGTACAAGTACGAGGTATATGGCCTGAGCGCGGCGGTCGGATACGCCTCCGCCCTGCTGTTGGTGACTCTTGCGCTATCCATCCTGGCGTATTTCCTGAGCGGGGATTGAGCGGCATAGAGCTAAGGGGGTTCGTGGCCAGGCGCGGCGGCTTCGCCGTGGGCCCTATCGACCTGGAGGTCGGCCGCGGGGAGAGGGCCCTCATCTACGGCCCAAACGGCTCGGGGAAGACGACGATCCTTCTGGGAATAATCGGAGCCGTCGAGGCCGAGGGACGGGTTTTCGTCGACGGCCGGGACGTATCCGGCCTCCCCACGCACGAGCGCGGCATATCATACGTGCCGGCCCACCCCGTCCTCCCCGCGTGGATGACCGTGAGCGAGATGCTGCGCATGACAGGAAGCCGCAGTGTAGCGTTCGACCTGTTGGAGGAGTTCGGCCTGGGCTGGGCGCTGAATCGCCGCGCGGGCGCCCTGAGCACCGGCGAGCGGAAGCTGATCCAAATCATCGTGGCGCTTTCGAGCGACGCCCGCGCGCTGCTCCTCGACGAGCCGTTCTCGAACGTCTCGCGCAGCTGGGCCTCGCGCCTAGAGGAGCTATTGGCGAGCGAGCCTCGGCCGGTGATTCTGACCCATCAGGAGCGGATCCCCGCGTTTGATAGGTACGTGCGCCTGCCTCTGAGCGCGCAGGAGGAACGCCGCGCGCTGGAACGACGTTTTCCTAGCCGGATCGGATGATGCGGGTGGGGCGGCGCCCTTAAGGCCTTAGCTGGGGCCCGCATCCACGTACGCGCCAGGCGACCGCGGGAGGTCAGCTAAAAAGAGGGCGATCCTACGCCCAGCCGTGCGCGCCTGGCTAGACGCCCTGACGCCGAAGCAGCTCCTCTTCCTAGCGGCGGTGGGGGAGGAGCTCACGAGGAGGGGACACGAGGTCCTCCTTACCACGAGGAGGTACGAGGAGCTGGACGCGCTGGAGGCGAGGCTCGGCCTGAGGACGCTCAAGGCGGGCGTCCACGGGGGCAGCGACCTCGGGGAGAAGCTGGAGGCCAGCCTCAGGAGGTCCTTGGAGCTATACGAGCTGGTCAGGCGCTTCAGGCCCGACGTCGCGGCGGCGACGGCGAGCCCCGAGGCCGCAAGGATAGCCTATGGCCTAGGGATACCGTTCATAGTGTTCAACGACTCCCCCCACTCCGTTGCGGTGGCGAGGCTTGTGGTGCCCCTCGCGGACTCCCTCCACTCCCCGTGGCTCATCGCGAAGTCGGAGTGGCTTGCCGCCGGGGTCCTGCCGAGGCGCTACCTCAAATACCGCTCAATAGATCCGGTGGCGTGGCTGCGCAGGAGGGAGCTCTGGCCCAGGAAGGAGCCGTGGGAGGACGCCAGGGGGGCCATAGTGATAAGGATGGGCGAGTCGAGGGCGTACTACTACAGGGGGAAGGGGGACGATGCTGTGGAGCTCGCCAAGGAGCTCTCCCGCGAACACGAGGTGGTGCTCCTCAGCAGGTACTCGAACTTCTCCCTGGAGGGCGTGCGCGTGATAGGACCCGGATACTTCGGCCCCAACGTCCTGGAGGGGGCGCTGGCCTTCGTGGGCTTCGGGGGCACGATGAGCCAGGAGGCGATGCTAATGGGGATCCCCACGGTGAGCGCGTATCCGGGCGAGTACGCCGTGGAGAGGGAGCTTGTGAGGCGCGGGCTCATCCTGAAGGCGAAGGGGGCCGCCGACGCTGCGAGGCTCGTGCGCGAGCTTCTGAAGGGCGGATCCTCGCCGCGGTCGAGGGCCCTCAGGTTCGAGCGCAGCCTGATAGACCCGGCGTCATACGCCGCAGAACAGGTCGAGCGCGCGGTAACTCCTTAAATCGCGGTAGCTCAAATTAGGGCGCAGCCCGGTGGTCTAGCGGACAAGGATGCCGGCCCTTGGAGCCGGTGACGTGGGTTCGAATCCCACCCGGGCTACTTGCGCATGCCGCACACATCGTGAGAACATGTGCTCGGCGCATGTTACAGACGACGCATAAAGTTGGAAACACGCAAGCGAGTGATTGGAGGGACGGCGTGGACGTCTCGGCGCTGGGGCGAGGCGCCCGGCGCGCGAATCTCCCCGTAACGTTACGGGGGGAGCGAGTGCGCACGTGATGGGGCGCTGCTCGTTTCAAACCCTCATAGGTACTCTCGAACCCGCCGGTCGCGCACGTGCCCGTGCCTTGCCCCGGGTGTGGTTTCAAACCCTCATAGGTACTCTCGAACAAGGCCGTGGAGGGGCTCGGAAGGGAGCCCCCGGCGTTTCAAACCCTCATAGGTACTCCCGAACCAGTACTATCCTACCGCGATACAGAACCTCGCGGCCGGGTTTCAAACCCTCATAGGTACTCCCGAACGGGGGCGCGCCGGACGCAGCCGTCGCCGTTGTTTTAGAGTTTCAAACCCTCATAGGTACTCCCGAACACCTTCGATGAGTACCTAGCCGCGCTCCGGGAGCTCTGGTTTCAAACCCTCATAGGTACTCCCGAACATCAGCTCGTCGACTACGCTGACGATCACGTACTAGTTTCAAACCCTCATAGGTACTCCCGAACCAAGGCGCAATCTTCACAACGCACGCTATGTCTACCGTTTCAAACCCTCATAGGTACTCCCGAACCCGTAGCTGATGCCACTCGCTTCTATATAAGCTTTCCATGGTCTAATTTCTTCGACATCCGGTAGACGGGTTCCACGCGTGATATCGAACTGTTTAGACAAATGGTTAACATTAGTTGATACATAGATAATGCGGTAGGGCGCTACGGAACACCCGTACCTGACACTCTGTGGGCATGGGCGCCGAGAGCGCGTCCCCGTAGTAGCTCGCCACGAACACTATGAGCACCGAGACAGCTATGCGCGTGGTTTTGAGGGCGTGAAGTAGCTCGCCGCGCGGCGCGCGTTTGCTGAGCATATTCCACTTGTGGAATAGGCCCAGCAACTGGTTCGAATCCACCTGGACTACTTGAGCGGAAGCCGGCGCCTAGGCTGCCTTAAGGCCGCCGACCTCAGGGCGCGGGTAAAGCGCCCTTACCATGATGCGGCCCTCGAGCCTTATCCTAGAGAGGGACTCCTCATCGCGCCTAGTGCACACTATTATAACGTCCCTCCTCTCCAGGCCGCGCAAGCCCTCGATCCCGGCGAACTCCACGTCGACGAAGGAGGACGAGAGGGCACCCTTCAATTTCTCAAGCGCCCAACGCTCGTCGCCCCTGGCGGACCCCTCGTCCGGCGTCCAGAGCACGAGGAGCCGGGCCCTGCTCACCTTCATGCCGCTCCCCCTTATCGCGTCCTTCAACAGGGACGTGAGGCGCTTCAGGTACTCCTCCAGCGCGCGCTTGACGAGCGTGTAGAGGCTGTAGGCGGAGCTGCCGGGATCAGCGTTCGCCCCCAGGAGGAAGGACTCCAGGGCCCCCATGAACGCGTCGCGCATGTAGCCGGTGGGCGGCCCGGATCCAGTAACCCCCCTCACGATTGCCGGGATGCTGCGGGAGAGGACCTCGCCTATGTGGGCCGCCTCCGCCTCCTCCACCCCCAGGACCTCGCCCTTCGTAGCCCTGAGGAGCCACTCCGGCGCGTCGCCCTCGCGAACGCCTATGTACCTCACCGAGCCGTCGGGCCCTACGGGCGCGTAGACGTACCTGGGCCTTCTACCGATCCTGCCCGCTATGAACTCCTCTATCTGGGATCCCTCGCCTGGCCCAACGGGCAGCGCGTTTATCAGGACCCTCTCATCCAGGAAAGGGGCCAGGACCTCCAGGTGGGATCTTATCTCCTGAAGCCTGGCCTCGGGGTCCTCTATCGACCTGTAGCGGGGCGCGAAAACTATGTCGGTCGCCGACGCTATCGCCTCCTTCAGCGACACGACGGGCGTCAGGGAATCGGGCTGAGCGGCCCGACCTACCTCGGCCGCCGGATAGGCCGTGTAAAGAACTTCGTCCACGAACAGGGGATCCCCAGGGGCGCGCGCTGAGAGCCCCCTGAGCTCGGAGGGCAGCCCGTAGAACACGACGCGCCGCCCACGCGCCACGAAGTCCATGCGCGCCACATAATTAAGTAGGTTTTGACGTCGCGGCCCCAAAGCCTGCCTCGGCCAGGCCGGCAGCCCCCATGGCCCGAGTCGTCAGAACAAGGCGTTGGAGCCGGAGGGCCGCGAGGAGCTTGGGATCATACCCGAGGACAAAGCTAAATTGGGGCACGCGGTGAGCCGCGACGTGAACCCGAGGGTAGCCCTGGTGGGAGTGGGCGGGTGGGGCAAGAACCACGCACGAGTGCTGAAGGAGCTCGGGGCCCTGGCGGCCATATGCGACGTGAACCCCTCCAGGATGCTCGAGTTCTCGAGGTTCTACGGCGTGCCCGGATACAGGACCGTCGACGAGCTCCTGGCCGACGGGGACTTCGACGCGGCCGTGGTGGCCACCCCGACCTCCACGCACAGGGAGGTGGCGCTCAAGCTGATAGAGGCCGGCAAGCACGTCCTGGTGGAGAAGCCGATGGCGCCCAGCGCTAAGGAGGCGGAGGAGATCGTCGAGGCCGCGGCCCGCTCGGGCGTGGTCCTCGCGGCCGGCTACATAGAGAGGTTCAACCCCGCGGTCGTGGAGCTGAAGAACATGATGAGCTCTGGCAGGACGGGGACGCCGCTCTTCGCGGAGTTCCACAGGGAGAACAGGAGGCCGACGCATATCTCGGACGTGGGCATACTGCACGACACGTCGGTGCACGATATAGACACCGCCAGGTGGCTCCTGGGGGAGCCTAGCCGCGTCTACGCCAGGCTCTCCGCGGTCGTGGGGCCCAAGGAGGATCACGCGGTGGTCGTCCTCGAGTTCGATGGCCCCAGGGTAGCCGTAATAACGTCGAACTGGATAACCCCGAAGAAGGAGAGGAGGATGACGGTCGTGTTCTCGGATTCAATAGCTACCGTGGACTTCGTGGCCATGAGGCTCACGATAGACGACGAGAGGGGCCATTGGGAGCCCAGGATACAGACGTGGGAGCCCCTGAGGGCCGAGCTCGAGGGGTTCCTCAAGGCCGTGAGCGGCTCCGGGGGCACGATAGTCGATGGCGCGGACGCGCTGAGGACGACGAAGGTCGCCGAGGCGGCCGAGGCCTCTGCGAGGCTCGGGCGCCCCGTGGAGGTGACGGCATGAGCGTAGTTAACTACATAGGGAAGAACGTGAAGATGGGGAGGAACGTCAGGATATGGCACTACGCCTACGTGGGCGACAACGTGGAGATAGGCGACGACGTCGTGATAGGGAGCCTGGCGCACATAGACAGGGACGTGAAGATAGGGTCGGGCACGAGGATACAGGGGCTCGTCTACATACCGCCGCTCACGGTCATAGGGAGGAACGTGTTCATAGGCCCGGCGGCGGTGTTCACGAACGACCCCTATCCGCCCAGCAGGAGGCTGATAGGCGTTAAGGTGGAGGACGAGGCGGTCATAGGGGCGAGGAGCGTGATACTCGCGGGCGTGACCATCGGCAGGAGGAGCGTCGTGGCCATGGGGAGCGTGGTCGTGAGGGACGTGCCGCCGGAGACCGTCGTGGCGGGCGTCCCAGCGAGGATCCTGTACTCTAGGGAGGAGTACGATCGGAAGCGCGCGGCCTGGGAGTCAGGAGGAGGCCCGCGACGAAGTCCCTGAGCCTTATGTAGGAGTATATCCAAGCCCCCAGTATAAGGGCGCCGGCGACAGCCTTGGCCACCTGCAGCTCCACGTAAACTATCCTGGGGCCGGGGAGCGAGATCGGCACCACGGCGACCGCTAACACGATTATCGCCACCAGGAGCAGGGCCCAGGCGGCCAGCAAGAGCGCCATGAGGACGGGCAGCGTCTCCCTGAGGCCCATGCCCCAGGGTCTGGGGCGCCTGGCTAAATCGTTTCGCGCAGCGCTCCCGGCCCGGCGCGCCGAACCTACAGGAGAACCATGACGCCCGTTATGATTGCGAGCGCGCAGCTGAAGGCCTGGAGCGCGAGTATCCCCCTCCCGACGTCCTTCTCCTTGAGGGGACCCCTGGATGCCAGGAGGCGGACGAGGGTCATCGGGGCCGCCGGATCCCTGTTCGCCTCGACGGAATCGCCCACTATTATCGTGGGCCTTGACCTCATCTTCCTGTGCTCCGCAAGGCTCCTGACGCTCGAGAGTATGAAGAACCCGTTGAGCGCCTCGGGCAGAAGGGCGACCGTCGCCACCAGCTCCGCCTTATAGGATATTGCCAGAGCCGCCAGGGCGGCCCCCAGCACCAGGCTCCCGCTGTCGCCCGGAAGTATCCTGCTTGGATATTTATGAAGGAGCCAGAACCCGAGCGCCGCCGCGGCTATCGTGGACGCCACCCCGACGCCCGCGTAGTTGCCGGCCATCGCCTCGAAGGCTGCGACGGTCGCCGCGACCATCGCGGATGCCGCGGAAACCACCCCGTTGACCACGTCCACCATGTTGACCGCGTTGGCCGCAACTGGGACCCCGGCCAGCACGAGCACGGGATATATTATCGTGAGCCTGCCCAGGTAAACGAAGGGAAGCGCCAGTGAAGGATGATATGCCCCCATCAGCAGTATGGGGATCGCGGCAGCCACCGTCCCCGCCACCTTCACGGGGCCCGGGAGTATCCTGAGGTCGTCCACGATGCCCACGGCGAACGCTATGGCCGCCACGGCTAGGATGGCGAGGGCGTATCTCTCGCCTGCGGCCGCCCAGACGAGGAGCCCGGCCGCCAGCCCAGCGAATATCGCCGGCCCCCCGGGATGGGCCACAGGCCTCCCGCCCTTCATGACGTCGGGCACGGTCCTCCCAACCCTCGGAAGGGCCCTGGATAGGTAGAGGGCCAGGAGGGCGGCGATGGCGAACGCCAGGGAGGGGGCCAGGAGGGCGGCAGCGTACAATTGGCGGCTGCGCGTGGGCTGGGCGCCGTAATTAGCGTTGCGCCCGGTGGCTCACGGATGAAGGAACGTCATGACGAGGCCGGGCTCTATAAGCGCGTCCATGAGCGCGTGGGAGACCACGCATGGGACGACGCTCCCGCCCGCGTAAACCACGTAGCCCAGGGCCAGCCCCAGCACGAACGTGCCCAGGACTCCGCCAGGCCCCCAGCTCAAGTGGGCCACGCCGAACAGCGCCGCTGAGAGCAGGACGGACCTGAGGCCTCCGTACTCCCTCGTGAAGTTGACCACGAACCCCCTGAAGACGGCCTCCTCCGTGAGGCCCGCGACCGCGGCCGCGGCCAGGGCGATCCCCTTCAGCGCGTCCAGCTGGAACGCATAACGCCCCACAGAAGGTATCTGCAGCTCCAACGCGGAGTACATGGCTGCAGCTGAGAGGGCCAGCGCGAACAACCTTGCGGAGCCCGGCCTGCGGAAGCCCATGTCGCGGAACGTCACCCCAGACCTCCTGACCAGGTAGAGGAACGCAGCGAACCCTGCTAGCTCGCTGACCGCGACAAGCACGATGAATCCCTCGGCACCTCCGAGAGGGCCGAGGCCTGAAGTGAGAGGGTACAGCAGGAACGTCGACCCAAGGACCACTGCTATGTAGACGAACGCGTACTTGGTGACCTGGGCGGCGCGCACGCGGATCCTCCGCGCAATTCCATATCAATTTTCCTGGCGCGGGCAGCTCGGCCTATGCTGGGATCGCCCGGAAGCGCCGCCGCGCAACCCCCCACCAAGGCCGCCGGTTGATCCCCAGGGATCCTGATGCGCCCGCGCGGATCACGTGAGGGGAAAGGGCACGTGCGATGGCCGCACGGTGTACGTCGAGTTGTCCGCGAAGTAGAACGTGATTATGTCCGCGGATGATATCTGCGTCGCGTTATAGATGATCGCGCTCGCGTGTGGGGCAACGTGGACGTTGACGAACGCCCAGCTCGTCACCGGACCCCAGCCGGCCCTGATGGAGCACGAGTTCGTGTACCACGGCTCCATCGGAGGGCAGTTGGTCGGCGTCGGGTAGTACACCGCGATCCTCACTATAGGGGAATCCCAGTTGTTGGTGACCTTGAGCGCGTATACGCCGACGAAGTCGGAATCGTAGCCAAAGTAAACTTCGGGATAGAGGCCCGCCGTTCCAGCGCCGCCCCAGTTTATCGAAAGGTTGCCGTTCCAGCCTATCATCTGCCGCCCGACCGAGACCTCGACGAGCGGCCTCCCGAGGTATCCCCCTGTCATCCCGTAGACAGCGCTCGAGACCCTGATCCCGAAAGTTGAGAAGTATTGAGGGAAGCTGGCCACCAGGAGGATGGAGCCGAAGAGCAGCGCCAGCGCGATGGCGGCGCTGAGAGCTAGATGTATCCTCATCTCCCTATGGCGTGAGGGCAACATTGATAATTTTTCCGATCCTCCATTAGGTGCTGGAGTTCCCCATCCCCAACCCCCTCATGAAATGCGAGGGTCACGTATGAACGTGCGAAGTGGCTCGCCGCGCCGGATCCGTTTCACAAAATGCATCACGCCGCCCACGCGCCCACAGAATTCAACGCCAAGTCCTTGATAAAATTCGCGGAGTTATATGCGCAAATTGTATTGGGAATTAATTTTATTAAGAGGTGTTAGACATAGGCGACTAGGTGGAGTATCAGGGATCATCCCCTAGGTTCAACCTGCCCGTCTCCCGGTTCTCTCCCGGGAGGGATATGGTGTCGGTTAGGGTGGAAACTGACTCCGCGGCGAAGGTGGGCAATCTCTGGGACTACCTGGCGAAGAGGGGCATTATTGTGCTGGGGGCTATGCTGAACGCCGACCGTAATGGGGTGATCGCGTATGGTATACTGGACGTTACGGACGTCGGAAGGGACGCCGCCATGGAGGCGCTGCGCGACGTTCCTATCGAGGGCATGAGGCTGGAGGTCATGGACCCAGGCGTGATAGGGTTCGCGTTCACGGGAGGACATCTGCTGGAGGCCGGAAGCGGCAGGGCAGTGATAGCGTCCGAGAGGAACCTCGCGGGCTTCTTCAGGGGGATGAGGGAGCTGATGGGGGAGGAGATGGGGTCAACGATCCTCTACTACG
>CAYFFS010000032.1:0-12540 GCA_964342765.1 uncultured Nitrososphaerales archaeon
CTATTACCCTGCGCCCCTCCACCTCCAGCTCGTAGAAGACCGTGTCCTCGGCTATCCTCTTGGGCCTGGCGCCGCCGGCGAGCGAGCGCGCGACCATCGGGCCCAGGGAGTCCCCTATTGGGACTCCCCTAGCCACCGCGTCTATGCCCGCGCTGAGCGCCTCCGCCTCCTCCATGTAGAAAGGAAGGTAAACCTGGAGGTAGCTGAGCGAGATCAGGTCCTTGTCCTTCTTAGCCGACGTGTAGTAATGCTCCAGTATCTTCCTTATGCGCTCCAGCTCCACGCTTATCTCCAGCAGGTTCGCGAGGTTCTTCCTGGACACGGCGTCGGCGCCCGGCGCGAGCCTGGACACGGCGTCCTCCAGGGACCTATCCCACGTCCTGAGGACGTGGTCGAGCTTGGGCACTATGCCGTGGGGGTCCAGCGAGACGGGGGGGATGACCAGGGAGCTCAGTATGCCCTCCACCTCCACCAGGAGGGAGCGCTCGTCCGCGCCGCGGTACCTCAGGAGCTCGCCGACGAGCCTCGACCTCGCGGCCGCGCTCAGGTCCTGGGCGCGCCTGACGTACCTGTTGAGCTGCCACAGCATCGAGCTGAGCTGTATCCTCATCCCGTAGTAGATGAAGGCGAACACTATCGCCAGTCCGGCCAGCGTCATCGCGAGCACCAAGGGGTTGTTCATTGAGGTTCCGCCGACGGCGCTCGTCGCGATCCCCTTTCCCCGTCGGGGGATCGATCTTAAAAGCTGCTCGCCCTAGGCCTCTCGACGATCCTCACGACGGTGCGATCGGGCAGGTCCACGAGCTCGTAGCCGCGTGAACGCAGCTCCTCCCTTATCGCGTCAGCCTCGCTGAAGCGCCCCTCCGCGCGCAACCTGGCCCTCTCCTCCACGAGCCTCATGACGTCATCCGGCGGAGGGCCCGGGGGCAGCCTGTATCCAAGGACGTCGAACATCGTCCAGAAGGCGTCCCCCAGGTCCCTGCTTGAGCCCCTGAGGGCGCGCGACGAGCGGAGCCTCCCGATGAGCCTTGAAAGCCTGATGAGCGCGGAGATGGCCCCGGAGGTGTCGAGGTCGGAGCTCAACGCCTCGTCGAACTCCTCCAGGAGCTGCGACGCCTCGTCAGAAGGGCGATCCCCGGAGGGCGGCTCCTCCAGCAGGTCGTAGGCGGCGGACTCTATTATCCTCCAGTTCTCGTTGGCCTTCCTCAGGCCCTCCTCCGAGAACTCCAGGGGACTCCTGTAGTGGGAGGAGAGGAGGTAGGTCCTAAGGGTGTTGGGGCCCCACGCGGCCACGGCGTCCCTTATGCGCACCACGTTACCGAGCGACTTGGCCATCTTCTCGGACCTTATGTTGAGGAGGCCCACGTGCATCCAGGCCCTGGCCAGGGGCTTGCCCGTGTAGGACTCGCTCTGGGCTATCTCGTTCTCGTGATGGGGGAATATCAGGTCGGCCCCTCCCCCGTGAATATCTATGGTCTCCCCTAGGTGCTCGTATATCATCGCGGAGCACTCTATGTGCCATCCAGGCCTCCCCTTGCCCCAGGGGGAGTCCCAGAGGGGGCCGCCCTCGTAAACCTTCCAGAGCGCGAAGTCCACGGGATCCCTCTTGTAGGGGTCGGGCTCCACCCTTGCCCCCGCGATCAGCTGGTCGACGCGCCTCTTGGAGAGCTTCCCGTAGTCCTTGAACGTCCTGACGCTGAAGTAGACGCCGCTCGGGGTAACGTACGCGTGCCCCTTCCCTATTAGGCCCTCTATTATCCTGTGCATGGCGCCCACGTGTTGGGTGGCCCTAGGCATCAGGGTCGGCATCCTCACGTTAAGCAGCTGGAAGTCGCGGATAGCCTCCGCGATGAACCTCTCGGCGAGCTCCTGCGGCTCAACCCCCTCCCTCGATGCCCTATCGATTATCTTGTCGTCCACGTCCGTGAAGTTCTGCAAATATTTCACCGTGAAGCCCTTCCTCAGGGCCATCCTGTGCAAGACGTCGAACGTCAGGATTGTCCTCGCGTGGCCCACGTGCGCGTAGTCGTAGACCGTGAGGCCGCACACGTACATCTTCAGCTCCCGGGGGGCGACGAACTCGACGCGCTCCCCCGAGAGCGTGTCGAGGACGCTGAAGCTCGGCGAAAGCCCCCGCACGCCCTAAGACCAGGACCCTGTCCTTAAAAATTCGTCCACGCTGGCGGCCGCCTCGTTCCCGCTCTTCAGCGCCAGCCCGTACAGGCTCGCGCCGTGCCTGACGTCGCCCGCGGCGAAGACCTTCCTCGCGGTCGTCCTGAACTTCTGATCGGTCTTTATCGTGCCGTCGCGGTTCAGCTCTATCCCCATGCACCCGGGCTCGAATGGCGGCGTCGGAATCTCGCCCGCCGCGACGAGCACCGCGTCCACCTTGACGTCGAACTCGCTCCCGGGGATCGGGACGGGGTGCGGGCGCTTCTCGCCCGGAGCGCTCTCCAGCTTCATCCTCTGAAGGGTCGCCGAGGCCACGCGGCCGTTGGGACCCGGGGAGAACTTGGTGGGGGCCGTCAGCTCCAGGGGCTCAACTCCGTACTGCTGTATCAGCCTGTTGAACTCGCGAGGGCTCATGGGGGCCTCGTTCCTGGTCCTCCTGTACGACAGGTAGACCTTCTCTATCTTGAACAGGTCCTTCACGTACCTCAGCGGAACCTCGGCGGCGTCAACCGCCGTGAGGCCGCCTCCGACCACCATTATCCTGCTGCCCAGGGGCGGCACCTCCTCCATCTTGGAGTACCCGAGCTGCGCCTTGTAGAACTCGAAGAGCCACTCGAGGGCTGGGTAGACGCCCGGCAGGTCCTCGCCCGGGACCTCCAGCCTCCTCGAGCGCCAGGTGCCGGTTGCTATCAGGACCGCGTCGAAGTCCCTGATGAGGTCCTCGAGCCTGAGGCCCTCCCCGGAGCACCCCACGACGTTCGTGTTCATGTGGAAGACGACGCCGGCCCTGATGAGCTCCTGAACCCCGCTCCTGACGCCCGCCTTGGGCACGTGGTACTCAGGTATGGCAAATATCAGCATCCCGCCGGGCTCCGGAAGCCTGTCGTAGACGTGGACCTCGTGTCCCTTGCACCTGAGGACGCCGGCCGCGCCGAGGCCGGCCGGGCCCGCGCCGACTATGGCCACGCGCTTTCCGGTCGGCTGGGGTATCGAGCTCTCCGAGCACTTGAGGAACTTCATGCCGCGGCCGCCGCGGGAGGCTCCCGATAAAAGTTTGCGCCCGCCGGCCGCCCGAGGTCGCGGCTCAGTGCTTCAGCGCGTAGGCCCTGACCGGATGCTCCAGGAGGCCCTCGGGCAGCCTAACCTCGAGGACTCCTCCCGGGGGAAGGGCCGAGAACTGCCTCCTCTGCTCCTCCAGGCCGGGGAGCAGCCCCTCGAGGGCCGCCCTCACCTCGCCTATGGAGCGCGCGGGGTCCTCGAGGTCCGCTATGGCTGGCAGCACCAGGTAGGCAAGGGAGAACATGGCCCACGAGACGTCACGTATCTCCCACTGGGCCGCCGGGTCGAGGCGCTGGGAGAACATGCGCCTGTACTCCCACGCGGTGGCCGTCATCGTTATGTGCGTGAGCGTCGCGTTCGGCAGCACGAACCTGGCGTCCTCCTTTCTGGCGCCCATCCCTATCAGCCTCGAATAGAGCGAGGACACCTCGTCCATGAAGCGCCGGTACTCCTCGAGCGCCCCCTCCGGGAGGGAGGGAGGCGTCCCGTACCAGGCCTTCCCCTTGGCGACCGCGACGTGCCTCTGGCTCTGCTGGCTGTAGGCGGCCAGCCTGTGGCGCACCAGCTGGTGCGTGAAGGACCTGCTGACCCCGCTTATCGAGAACGTGAAGCCCCCGTGCCAGAGGGCCTTCTCAGGCTGAATCCCTGTGATCTCCAGAAGGCGGCCGAAGTCCGTGTAGGAGAGCATCCACACCTGGGCGCCCTCCGGGTACCCCTCCCTCGGCTGCAGCTTGACCTGCGATTGGGCCGGCTCGGAGTAGAGCCAAGGGGCCAGGCCCTCCAAGGACCTCTGGAGCTCGCGGAGCAGGGGATCGCGGGATCCCCTGGTGTCCAGGAGGCTCCTCAGGGTCGCGGTCACCAGCCAGCGGCCCGGCCCCAGCTCGGAGACGTAGAGGAACCGATGCTCCAGGATTGAGCTCAGCACCTCGGCGGGCGTGGCCTCGACCACCCACGTGAGGAACCCGTGCTCGAAGATGTCCATGTGCCCCAGCTCAACAGCCTTCCTGAGCATGCGGTGCACCTCCGAGTCCGGAAACGCGGACCTGTCCAGGAACAGGGAGTGCGCGGGCCACGAGCTGTAGCAGCTCCTCATGGCGGCCGCGCACGTCCTGGAGATCTCTGGGGACGCGAGGACCAGCTCGGCGCGGGGCACGGCCTTATGCAGATCGCTTGGGATTTAAGGTGGAGGATTAACTCGAGTTCACCCTGACGCTCCGGCGAACGCGGATTCTTCCTTTTAAAGGGGGGAGGGCGCCGGCGGGCGTGCCGGGCCAGGCGGCGTGCCCCCACTACGGAGTATGTGGAGGCTGCAGCATGCAGCACCTGCCGTACGAGGAGCAGCTCGAGGTCAAGAGGAATAGGGTGGCGGAGCTCCTCGGAAGGGAGCCCGACGAGGTCGTGCCGTCCCCGGTGATATGGCATTACAGGAACAGGATGGACTACGCGATAAACAGGGAGCTGGTCGTGGGGCTGAGGGAGAGGGGGAAGTGGTGGTCGTACGTGGACATAAGGACGTGCCTCCTGCAGTCGCCGGAGGCCGACGCCCTGAGGGACTACCTAAGGAGGTTCGCCAGGGAGAAGGGAATAGAGGGGTACGACGTCAGGAGGCATGAGGGGGTCCTCAGGTACCTCGTAGTCAGGGAGGGCAAGTTCACGGGGGAGCGCATGGCGGCCATAATAACGAGCAGGCCGATCGCGGACCTCCTGAGCGATTTCTCCCCGCCGGTCAGGGTGGACTCGCTCCTCAACGGGGTCAATGGCGGCCTGTCCGACACCTCAAGGGCCGACAAGGTCATCCTGATAAGGGGTAAGGAGACGATCTCGGAGGTCCTCCTAGGCTATAGGTACTCGATAGGGCTTAACACGTTCTTCCAGACGAACTCCTACACGGCGGAGGCTATGGTGAGGATAGTCAAGGAGGAGGTCGCTGGCTCCAGGACGGTCTACGACCTGTACTCGGGGGTCGGCACCTTCACGATACCGGCGGCGGAGGTGGCGGAGTACGCACTAGGGGTGGAATCAGATCCCCAGTCGGTGGAGCTCGCGCGCCGCAACGCCGAGGAGAACGGCTCGAAGGCGGACTTCGTGACGGCAAGGGCCGAGGCGCTCGGCGCCATCGACGCCGACGTCGTGATAATTGACCCGCCCAGGGCGGGCGTGCACCCGAGGCTGCTGGAGAACCTGGTCGCCTCCTCGCCCCCGAAGCTGATCTATTTGTCCTGCAACCCGGCGAAGCAGGCGGAGGACCTGAGGAAGCTCAGGGGATACTCCATCGAGAGGCTGATAATGGTCGATCAGTTCCCACACACCCACCACGTGGAGACGATAGCCATACTCAGGAGGACGGGGGCTCGGATCTGATGTCCCTCCTCAACGCGCGAGCTAGGAAATACCAGCTCACCTCATAGCCCCCGTCCACCTCGCCCCCTGTCCCTTAAAATGCCTGCGCAGCCTCCGGCGAGCGGAAGATCGCCGCGTGGAGCAGGCGGCTCAACTTTTAAGCCCAGGACAGCATAGTCGACGCCATGGATCTGCTCGACGTACTGCTCCACGAGCACGCCGCCATAAGGATATGGGCGCAAGCGCCCCGCCCCTGGCCTGTCCAGCAACTCGAGGAGTTCAGCTGGTTCGTGATACAGTGCCACGCGACGCAGCTGGAGGACGAGATCCTCTTCCCGCTCCTCAGGTCTAGGATGGCGGGAAGGGAGGAGTTCCTCAGGAACCTCTCAAGGATAGCGGCGGACCACAGGCTGCTCGCCACGCTCAGCGGCAACGTGATAAGGTACGGCAAGGAGGGGGCGGACGTTTATCAGAGGAGGACGGACGATTTCTTCAGGCTCCTGCAGTTCCACAACGACAGCGAGGAGGAGCTCATCTTTGGCTCCTGGAAAGGGTTGCCGGCCGAGGACAGGGACGACGCCAGCGCCAGGGCAGCCGAGTCGATCAGGAGGTGCGCGTCCTCGGGGCCCTATCTCAGGTACTCGGGGCTGGCCGGGAGGACCCTCAGCTACCTGGGATGACCGCCGCGCGCGAAATATTTTTCGCGCCACCGGGCCGAACCCGGGACGTTGGAGGAGTGCATATTCTGCAGGATAATACGCGGCGAGGCCAAGGGATACTTCGTCTACAGCGATCAGCACGTGGTGGCGTTCCTGGACGCGTATCCCTTGGCCGAGGGGCACACCCTCGTAGTCCCGAGGAGGCACGTACGCAGGCTGGAGGACCTGACGGAGGAGGAGGCGTGCGCCCTCTCCAGGGCAGTCCTCAAGGTGAGCAGGGCCATCTCAAGGGCGCTCGGCGCCAGCTCCCTCACGATAGGGGTGAACGACGGGCCGGAGGCCGGGCAGGTGGTGCCGCACGTCCACGTGCACGTGATACCCCGCAGGGCGGGCGACGGCGCGGGGAACATACACACGATATTCAGGGGGGCTAGGAGGCCGACGGGGCTGGAGCTGGAGGATGTGGCGCGCAGGATAGCGTCCGGCCTGGAGGCCGATTGATGGGCGCGCCCTTGCCCGGCCCGCGGACGCGAGGGCTACCGCTATAAGCGCCTCGCGGCTCACGCGGGCGGCGTGCGCAGGGACGACTTCGTGGATGCGGCGCTGTTCTCCGTGCTCGCGACCTCGTGGGCGCTGAACTACCCGCTCTCGAAGATCGCGCTGGAGCTCGTCGATCCCCTTCAGCTGACGCTGCTAAGGTTCTCGATGGCGATCCCGTTCCTCGCCCTTCTGATGCCAAGGGGGTTCAGGCCTCTCAAGGGGCTCAGGACGAACGCCACGGCGGCGCTCTTCGGGGCGCTGGACCTCCTGCTATCGACGTTCCTATGGTTCGAGGGCGAACGCTACACGACACCATCAGTTGCATCTATAATAATATATACATATCCTATACTTATTACAGTAATGGGGGCCGCCTTCCTGGGGGAGCGCGTGAGCGGGCGCAGGGCGTCAGGCGCGGCCCTCGGGTTCGCGGGCGTGGCGGTGGCCTTCTCGGGGGACGTGAGGATCCACGGCTTGGCAGGCCCTCTCCTGCTCCTGGGCGCGGCATTCAGCTTCTCCGCCGCCGCGGTGATCTACAGGAAGTACCTGAGCGGGGAGGACTTCGCCAGCGTCAGCACGTACCACCTGATATATGCGGCCGCCATGGCGGCCGCGCTCTCGGCGGCCCTCGGCGTCCCGCTCCCCCAGGCCTACCTTATCGCCAAGCTGGCGCCCGTCCTGTTGGTGATGTCGTTCCCTGGGACGGCCGTCGCCTACACGATATACGTATACCTCTACTCGAGGCACGAGCTGGCGAGCGTCGCGCCCTACCTGTTCGCGGTCCCGGCGCTCTCGGTCCTGTTCAGCTACGTCATCATGGGGATTCCCCTGAACCCCACGGAGCTCATAGGGCTGGCCATGCTGGCGATCGGCATCTATGTCTCCTCCACGGGCGGCGCGCGAGCGCCGCGGCCGGCCTAGGGGACGGCCCCCGGGCTGGACCCCGAGGGCGCGCGGCCGCGCATACCTTTTTTAGTGCGATCCGCCGATTTGCGATCGTGGAGGAGATCAGGTTCTGGATACTCGACGTGGTCGACTCGGAAGGCTACGTGGACCTATGGGGGATCGACGATGGAGGCAGGCGCATCGTGGTGAGGGCCCCGTTCCGCCCGTACTTCTACTTAGTGCCCTCGGGCGAGGGCGTCAAGGTGGAAGGGGCGCTTGAGGTCGAGAGGTTCAGGCTGGGCAGGCCGGTCAGATGCCTGAAGGTCGAGGCCTCCGGGGAGGCGGAGGAGGAGGCGGAGAGGCTGATGAGGAAGGGCGCCGGGGAGGCATATGGATACGACATAAGGAAGCCGGACCTCTTCCTCATCTCGACGGGGCTCAGGCCGGGCGACTGGGCCTGGGCCTCCGCGGAGCCCGCCGGGGGCGGCCCCTACGCGGTCTACGTCTCGTCGGGAGCGCCCAGGCCCCTGGAGGGCCGCGGGGCGGCCCCGGACCTCAGGGCGCTCTCATTCGACCCAATATATGTCTCCAAGGGGGCGTCTCCCAGGCCGGAGCGCGATCCGGTGAAGGCCATAGCCGTCCACGACGGCCGCTCCTCCCGCGTGATAGTGGGCGAGGAGCGCAAGGTGCTCGAGGAGTTCGTGGATCTGCTGGGCGAGCTGGATCCGGACGTCGTCCTGGGCTTCCAGAGCAACCGCGTCCACTGGGACTACCTGGCCAGGAGGGCCAAGGCCCTCGGCGTCAAGCTCTCGGTGGGGCGCGACGGATCCGAGCCCCATGGGAGCGTCTACGGGCACGTATCGGTCAGGGGCAGGGCCAACGTCGACGTATCGGACTTCGTGGAGGAGGTGCCCGAGGTTAAGCTCGAGAGGCTGGAGGAGCTGGCGAAGTACATGGGGCTCGGGGCGCCCGAGGACGCGCCGGAGCAGTTCGAGCTAGGCGACCTGTGGGAGAGGGACAAGGATCGCGTCCTGGAATATTATCGGTGGAGGGCCTCGGCCATAGCTGAGATATTCTCAGCCATCTCGGACTACGTGTTCAGCCTCTCGAGCATCACGGGCATGCCGCCCGACCACGTGCTGACGGCCGCCACGGGGTTCAAGGTGGAGAACTACCTGATGAGGTTCGCCGAGCTGGAGGCGGGCGAGCTGATACCCCCGAGGAGGGAGGTGAGCCACGTGAGCTACCAGGGGGGCATGGTGCTCCAGCCCAAGCCCGGGCTGCACCGCGATGTGGCCGTCCTGGACTTCAAGAGCATGTATCCTAATATAATCATTAAGTACAACATAAGCCTGGAGACCGTCGAGCAGGACGGAACGATAAGGGGAGGGGGGAGGCAGGGCTTCCTCCCGAGGGCCCTGGGCCGCCTCCTCGAGGAGAGGGAGAGGGCCAGGAGGGAGGAGGCGCTTCACCCCGAGGGCTCCAGGGAGCGCAAGGTCCTCGACGCGAAGCAGAGGGCCCTCAAGCGGATAGCCAACGCAATCTATGGGTACACTGGGTGGTCAGGGGCCAGGTGGTACGCGCCCCACGTGGCGGCGGCGATCACCGCCAAGGGGCGCGAGGTGATATCCTCCGTGATCAAGAGGGCGAGGGAGCTGGGGCTGGAGGTGATATACGGCGACACGGACAGCGTGTTCGTATCCTACGACGAGGGGAAGATCAGGGAGCTCCTCGGCTGGATAGGGAGGGAGCTGGGGCTGGAGGTCAAGCTCGAGAAGGTGTACAGGGGGCTCCTGTTCACCGAGGCGAAGAAGAGGTACGCGGGGGTCACCGCGGACGGCAGGCTAGACGTCGTGGGGCTCGAGGCGGTCAGGGGGGACTGGAGCGAGGTCGCGAAGCGCGCGCAGCTGGAGGTCCTCGACGCGCTCCTCAGGGGCGGAGGCCTCGACAGGGCCGTGGAGGTGGCTAGGGGGTGGATCTCGCGCGTCAGGGAGGGCAAGGTGCCGCTGAAGGACCTCATAATATGGAAGCAGCTGACGAAGCCCATTGAGGAGTACGAGGCCACGGCCCCACACGCCATAGTGGCCAGGATGATGAGGGAGAAGGGATGGGACGTCAGGGTGGGCGATAAGGTCGGGTTCATAGTCGTGAAGGGGCAGGGGAAGCTGCACGAGAAGGCCCGCCCCTACTTCGAGGTGACGGCGGATCAGGTGGACTGGGAGTACTACGCCGAGAAGCAGGTAGCGGCCGCCTGCGGCAGGATACTGGAGGCCCTTGGGGTGGACGAGCGCAGGCTGTTGTCCGCTTCCAAGGGCGTTGGACTGGAGGCGTTCTTCGGGCCTTGACGGAGGACAAGGAGCTGGAGGGCGCGCTGAGGAGGGCCGTCGAGGAAGCGAGGAGGGCGCACAGCGCGGTCGTGGTCCACCACGACGACGCCGACGGCCTGGCAGCGGGGGCCATAGCGCTGAGGGCGATGGAGGTCCTCGGGCTGAGGGCCCGTCAAGTTTGCATAGAGAAAATGCACCCGTCGATCGTGAAAATGATCCACTCGATGGACGCCGACCTCTTCGTGTACGCGGACATAGGGTCGAGCAGGGCGGACCTGATACAGGACGCGGCGCGCGAGGGCCAGCTTGTGATAATATTGGATCACCACGACCCCTACAGGACGTCCAGCGATCGCATTGTACACCTGAACCCGGAGCTTTATGGCTACAAGGGCGAGAGCGACGTGAGCGGCTCGACGGCCGCCTACCTCTTCCTGAGGGCGGCGGACCCGGAGCGCGCCAAGGAGCTCGCCTGGGCAGCGGTAGTGGGGAGCGCGGAGATACCGGGCCCCCTGAGGGGTCTGAACGAGGAGGCGCTCAGGGACGCCCTGGAGGCCGGGGACGTCGAGAGGAGGGCCGGGAGGGGAGGCGAGAGGTACTACGTGAGGCCCATAGGCGAATACTGGGACAGGGCGTCGACCACCTACACGGTGCTGGGCAGCGTGGGGTACTACAGGGGAGGGCCGGAGGTCGCCGTCTCGGGCATACTGAGGAGGGAGCTGCCCAGGAAGGAGGCGGAGGAGCTGGAGGAGCTGCGCTCCAGGAAGTTCGACGAGCTGTTCTCAAAGGTGTACAGGGAGGGGCTCAGGAAGATGAGGCACGTGCAGTGGATGGACGACGGCGGCGTGCTGCGCGGCCTCGGCACGAAGGTCATAGGGACGTTCCTGAGCGTCCTCAGCCACCGGAGGATAGTGGACGGCGACAAGTACCTGGTCGGCATGATGGAGTTCCCGCCCGAGATACCTGGCCTGGGGAGAATAGAGGGCAGGTGGCTGAAGGCCTCCGTGAGGGCGCCCGACGCGCTCCGCGACCTCATAGAGTCGGGCCGCATGCCCCCGGCCTCGGGGCTTCTGGAGGAGGCGGCCGGGAAGGTGGGAGGGGTCGCGGAGGGCCACGCGTACGCCGCCAGCGGGCTCCTCCCCATGGAGGCGCGCGACGAGTTCCTGGAGGCCATGGACTCGGCGGCGGGCCGGAAAACGTTATCAGGGCCATGAGCGCGTTCCGGGGTGTGTCGAAGAGGGCTGTCGTGGACGAGAGCTCGCTGATAAGCGGAGGAGCGCTTAGCGCGCTGGAGGGGCTGGACGAGGTGTTCGTGCCCAGGGCGGTCGTGGACGACCTCCAGTCCAAGGCGTCATCGAACGTCGAGTCGGGGATGGTGGGATTGCGCGCGCTCTCGCGCCTGAGGGAGGCGTGCGAGTCGAGGGGAATAGATTTCAGCGTACACGAGGGGATGCCCGGGGATCCCGGGAAGGCGGCGCTCGAGGCGGCGAGGGAACTGGAGGCCGTCCTACTGACCTCCGATAGGTCGTTGCAGCTGGCGGCGGAGGCCCTGGGGGTCGAGGCCAAATACCTGGCCGGCGAGGCCAGGCGCCTCTCCATCGAGCAGTACTTCGACCGGGAGACTATGAGCGTTCACCTGAAGGAGGGCGTCCCCCCTCTGGCGAAGAAGGGGAGGCCCGGCAAGTTCCGCCTCGAGGTCGTGGGGGAGCGCGAGCTCACCAGGGAGGAGCTGGAGGACCTAATATCGGAGATAATGCAGGCCGCCAGGACCTCCGGCGACTCCTTCGTCGAGATGGAGGCGAAGGGGGCTACCGTGGTGCAGCTGGGCCAGTACAGGATCGCGATCGCGAGGCCGCCCTTCTCGGATGGCCTCGAGGTGACGGCGGTCAGGCCGCTCGTCAAGCTGAGCCTGGAGGACTACGGGGTGTCCCAGAGGCTGCTCTCGAGGCTCAGGGAGAGGGCGGAGGGGATATTGATAGCGGGGCCCCCCGGCTCGGGGAAGTCCACGCTCGCGGCGAGCCTAGCGGAGTTCTACAGGAAGGAGGGGAAGATAGTCAAGACGCTCGAGTCGCCGAGGGATCTGCAGGTCGGGCCCGAGGTCACGCAGTACGGCCCCCTCGAGGGGGACTTCGAGAGGACCGCGGAGGTCCTCCTCCTGGTGAGGCCCGACTACACGATCTTCGACGAGATGAGGAAGTCTAGGGACTTCGAGATATACGCCGACCTTAGGCTCGCCGGCGTAGGCATGGTGGGGGTCGTCCACGCGAGCAGCCCGATAGACGCGATACAGCGCCTAATAGGGAGGGTGGAGCTCGGCATGATACCGCACGTCGTGGACACCGTGATCTTCGTCAAGGCCGGCGAAATAGAGCGCGTCCTTGACCTATCGCTGACGGTCAAGGTCCCGACCGGGATGACCGAGGAGGACCTTGCAAGGCCGGTTGTTGAGGTCAGGGACTTCGAGACCTCGGAGCTGCTCTACGAGATCTACACGTTCGGCGAGGAGAACGTCGTGGTGCCGATAGGCGGAGGGGGGCGCCGCAGGAGAGGGGGAGGTG
>CAYFFS010000033.1:0-12212 GCA_964342765.1 uncultured Nitrososphaerales archaeon
CGACGCATCCTATGACGACGTCCGGCTCCTCCCCGATCTCCTCCATCTGCGCCAGGGCCTCCAGGCCTATCACGCTCTGGTACATCAGGACGAAGTCGAGCACGCTCCCGACCAGGTACCTCCATCCCCTGCTCAGCGCGTACTCTATGGCCTCGCTCATCGCGCCTCCCAGAGATCCCGGCGATCCGGGGTCCCTCTCGCGGGCCGACCTCCCGTGCGAAGTCAGGTCGCTCGGGCTCGGCACGACGGTGGCGCCGAACATCTCCATCAGGGCCCTCCTGGCGCGCTTCTGCTCGTAGCTGGAGCGGACCATGAAGACCGTGGACCTGAGCCCGTAGAACCTGGAGGCGAGGGCGACCGCGAGCCCCCACTGGCCCGCCCCGGTCTCCGTGGAGACGCCCTCGACGCCCTCTGCCGCGGCGAAGTACGCCTGGGGGATCGCGGCGTTTAGCTTGTGGGAGCCGGTCGGAAGGGCGCCCTCGTACTTGAAGTATATCCTCGCCCTCGTGCCTATCCTCTCCTCCAGCCTCCTGGCCCTGAGGAGCGGCGTAGGGCGGCCGAAGTTCGCGTAGGCCTCGCGCACCTCGTCCGGTATCCTGACCCACCTCTCGACGGTGAACTGGTGCTGGAGGACCGCCCTGGGCATTATGTCGTTGAGCAGCCCGATGCTGGACGAGTCGCGCCCGGGCGGATCCATCGGAGGCGGGAGCGGTTCCGGGAGGTCCGGAACCACGTTGTACCAGAACTCGGGGATCAGATCTACCATTGGCGGACCATGTCCACCACTCGCGCCCGGGCGGGCGCCTTCGTTTTAAAAGGGTTTCGCGCCCGAGGAGCCCTCCGAGGACCCATCAGATCCAGTTCGGTGTTCCTCGGATATCTATGGCATCGATCCCCTCGACATCGGCTGTTTTGTTCCTAAGGCGAAAAATTCTGGCTGTTCTAGCTAAGGACCGACTTTTATGGCGCAATCTGATTGAAATCAGCCAAAATCGGGAAGTTTTGGTCCAAAATGGAAATTTACGGTCTTTTTTGGGCCAAAACTGGTTCTTGCGGCCATTTCTCGATTTATTCGGATATTTCTTGGCCAAAGAGCTTCAACACCTCAAAACTCGGCCATTGGCGGAAAATTTTTAAAAGGCGGCCCGAAAGCTAAGGGCCGAGGCAAGATGGGGGCCCGCTTTACCAGGTTCCTCGGCAGGCACCTCGTGTGCGAGCTCCATGGAGTATCCCCGGATCTGCTAAGGGACAAGGAAATGCTAAGGGACCTGCTGCTCAGGGCGGCCGAGGCCTCAGGCTCCACGATAGTCGGGGACTACTTCTACAAGTTCGAGGGCAGCATGGGCGTCACCGGCGTCGTCGTGGTAGCCGAGTCCCACCTCTCCATACACACGTGGCCCGAGTACGGCTACGCGGCGGTCGACGTCTTCACGTGCGGGGATCACACGGATCCCTGGAGGGCCCTCGAGGTCCTTAGGGAGCGCCTGAGGCCGGAGAGGGTGGACGTGACGGAGCTCACCAGGGGGATACTGGAGCAGCTCCCCGTCGCCGACTGAGAATTGTCCTCCCAGCGCCCCAACCACAGGTGGATAGTCGAGTGGCACAGCCCCGAGTCCGGGATGGTCAGCATAGTCGACGAGGTGCTCTACTCGGGGCGCACTAAGTACCAGGAGGTCGACGTCCTCCGCAACGACGACTACGGCAAGATGCTCGTGCTCGACGGTAAGCTGCAGTCGAGCATGTCCGACGAGTTCATATATCATGAGATGCTCGTCCACCCGGCCCTCGTGTCCCACGGCTCGCCGAGGGACGTGCTGATAATAGGGGGAGGCGAGGGCGCGACCCTCAGGGAGGTCCTGAGGTACAGGACCGTCAGGAAGGCCGTCATGGTGGACATAGACGGCGAGGTCGTTGAGCTGTGCAGGAAGTACCTGCCCGAGATGCACAGGGGCAGCTTCGACGATCCCAGGTCCAAGGTCGTGATAGGCGATGGGAGGAAGTTCCTGGAGGAGGTCGAGGACTCCTTCGACGCGATAATCGTGGACGCGACCGACCCAATAGAGGGCGGGCCCAGCAGGCTCCTCTACACGCTGGAGTTCTACCAGCTCGTGAGGTCCAGGCTCAGGGACGGAGGGGTGATGGCGACCCAGGGGACGTCCACGTTCTACAACGCCAGGACCTTCGCCAGGATAGTTAGCACGATGCGCGCGGTCTTCCCGCACGTGAGGGGCTACATGGCGAGCATCCCCTCCTACATATCCGACTGGGGGTTCGTGGTGGGATCCCTGGGCAGGGACCCCGCGTCCATATCGCCGGAGGAGGCGGAGAGGAGGGCGAGGGACCTGGGGCTGCCCGAGCTCAAGTACTACGAGCCGTCGCGCCATCCCTATTACTTCTGGCTCCCGCCCTACGTCAGGAGGATCGTCGACGAGGAGAAGGGGGTTTCGAGGGACCAGGAGCCTGTCAGCGTGTACTAGGCGCCAGGGGGAACGCCCGTGAGGCCCTTCGTGCTGCTGCACGGGGGAGCGGGCTCCTGGTCCGGCAACGTCGACGTGGGGCGCGTCCTGTCGAAGATCGAGGAATGCGCCCGGGCGGGGCATCGCGCGCTCCCCGGAGGGGCGCTTGCGGCCGTCGAGGAATCGGTCGCGTGCATGGAGTCCTCCGGGCTGTTCAACGCGGGCGTCGGCGCGGTGGCGAACTCCGCCGGCGTCGCGGAGCTGGACGCGGGCATCATGGACGGGGCGCGGAGGAGGGCGGGGGCAGTGGCGTGCGTCAGGAACGTGCCGAACCCCGTTAGGCTGGCCAGGCGCGTCATGGAGGAGACGCCGCACGTGCTGCTCGCCTGCGAGGGGGCGGAGGACCTGGCCAGGGCGCGCGGCCTCTGGGCGCCTCAGAGCTCCTGGTGGCGCGGCGCGCGTCAGGGGCGCCCGGGCGACACGGTGGGCGCGGTGGCCGTGGACGGATCCGGCGCGTTCGCAGCGGCGACGAGCACCGGGGGGATAAGGGGGAAGATGCCTTGCCGCGTCGGGGACAGCCCGTTGCCTGGCGCCGGGTACTACGCGGGCGCGGAGGGCGCCGCCTCGGCCACCGGG
The DNA here is from genome assembly GCA_964342765.1 of uncultured Nitrososphaerales archaeon. Classification (GTDB taxonomy): domain Archaea; phylum Thermoproteota; class Nitrososphaeria; order Conexivisphaerales; family Conexivisphaeraceae; genus Conexivisphaera. Next base: position 3,093 of record CAYFFS010000033.1, read on the forward strand.
ATAGGCGAGATGATAATGGTGGAGCTGGTCTCCTTCCGCGCGGTGGAGCTGCTGCGTGACGCGGGGGTTCACAGGGCCGCCGAGGAGGCAGTGGGCGCGCTCGAGCGCGACTTCGGGTGGGGGAACGTGGGCCTGATACTGATCGACAGGTCCGGCCCTGCGATCGGGCTGAGCGCCAAGCTGATGCCCGTCGCGGCGGCATCGGACTTAGGCAGCGCCTCGGCGCTGGCAGGGGAGACGAAGGTCGAGGACGTAGAGAGGAGGCTCAGGGAGCTGCTCTAGCCGTGTCAGACCGTGTTATAGTACTGGGGGTCCGACGGAGGCGGGCGGGCGCCCACCACCACTGGGACGTTAATTATCCTGCCGTCCCTGACTACCGTGAGGACGACCGTCTGCCCGGGGAGCACGTTCGCCTCCATGTAGCTCGTCAGCGCGTCCGTGCTCGTCACCGGGGTGCCGTTTATCGCTATTATGACGTCGCCGCCGGACGGGATCTGCATCCCGTAGTACTCGACCGAGGAGTTGGCGCCCACGAGCCCCGCCCTGGCCGCGGGGCTGTTGGGCATGACGGACACTACCTCCACGCCGTAGGTCACCGGGAGGCCGAGGGCCCTGGCGGCGAAGTAGTCTATGCTCGTTATCTCGACCCCCAGCCAGGGGTGCAGGTTGTAGGATCCGTACTTTATGAGGTAGGGCAGCTCCCTGGCGACGGTGTTGGACGGTATCGCGAACCCTATTCCCTGGGACTCCGCGACTATTGCGGTGTTCACGCCGACGACGTCGCCGTTCAGGTCCAGGAGCGGGCCCCCAGAGTTGCCGGGATTTATGGGGGCGCTGGTCTGTATGAGGTCCGCTATCGGGTAGCCCGTCACCGTCGACTCCTGGATGCTCCTGCCCAGCTGGCTCACTACGCCGACGGTCACGCTCCCGGCCAGGCCGTACGGGCTGCCGACCGCTATGACGATCTCGCCGACCCTCAGGTCGTTCGAGTTGGCCAGCCTCAGCGGCGTCACGTTCAGCGGGGCGTCAACGCGCAGCACCGCCAGGTCGCTGTAGGGGTCCGTCCCAACTACCGTGGCCGGGTAGGACGTTCCGTTGATCAGCGTTATAGCGACGCTCACGGCCCCGCTGACCACGTGGTAGTTGGTGACCACGTAGAGGCCGTCCCCGTACTTCACGAAGAAGCCGGACCCGATGACCTCCTCGTACGTCGTCTGGGGGCCGAAGAACGTGTACGCGGTCGTCCTCGTTATGCAGGACACCATGACTATGGATCCTATCGCGCGCGAGTAGACCGACTCTATCTGCTGGCCTAGGCCGGTGGCGTTTATCACCACGTTGACAGGCTCGTACGGAGGCGGGGCCTGCGGGACCGCGGGCTCGGGCTCCGAGACCCTAATCATCTGAACCTGATACAGGCTGTAGGATATCATGAAGGCGATCAGCACGGCTACCGCCGCAACTAGCAAGGCCGTGCCCTTAGACGGCATGGATGCTGAGGGCGCGCCAACCGATTTAACGTTTCCGGGCCGCCAGGCGCAAGTAGCCGGCCGGGCCCTGGCCCCGATGAGTCTTTAAGGCGGGGGGATCTGGCGTCGGAGGTGAGCGACCTGGGATCCTACCTGAGGAGGTACATCAGGGACATACCGAACTACCCGAAGGAGGGGGTCGTCTTCCGCGACCTCACGCCCCTGTTCAGGGATCCCGGGGCCTTTAGGTCGGCCATAAGGTGGCTGGCGGACCGGTTCCGCGGGGACGGCGTGGACCTGGTGGCGGGTGTTGAGGCCAGGGGGTTCATAGTGGGGGCGCCGGTGGCGCTCGAGCTGGGCGCCGGGTTCGTGCCGATAAGGAAGCCCGGCAAGCTGCCCTGGCGCAAGGTCTCAACGTCGTACCAGCTCGAGTACGGGACCGAGTCCATAGAGGTCCACGAGGACGCCGTGTCGAGGGGGCAAAGGGTCCTCCTGGTGGACGACCTGCTGGCGACGGGCGGCACGGCCAGCGCGGCGGCCAAGCTCCTGGAGGGCCTGGGGGCCACCATAGTGGGCATGGGGTTCCTGGTTGAGCTCTCCTACCTGAGGGGCAGGGAAAGGCTGAGCGGCTACCGCGTCGAGTCCCTGGTCAGGATAGAGAGCTAGTCAGCGGGCCCAGGAGTACTTGCGCCACCTCGGATCCGGGTATCCGCAGTAAGCGCACCTCTTCTTCCTCACGTTGTAGGACTTGTGGCCGCACCTCCTGCACACTATGTGCACCACGTGCCTGCTGTGCCTCCCGCGCGACGGCGTCCCCTTCACGCCCGCTCGACCTCGCCCGGCCCGATTTAAACGTGAGGGCCTCAGGCCGACGGGGGCGATATCAGGATCACGTTGTCGCCGCGTATCACTATGACGCCCAGCTTGTTCGACGTGCCGTCCTCCTTTATCTCCTCGGAGCCCTCGAGGAGCAGGTTCATGTGGTGATCGTAGCCCCTGAGGGTCCCGCGTATCGTGCGGCCCCCCTTCAGCTTTATGAGGACGACCTTGCCTACGCTGTCCTGGAGGACGCTCATCGTGACGTCGACGTCGGACATTGGGTCGGGCTGGGCCCTGAGCCATGTATTAGCGTTTCGGCCGCCTGGCCCTACGGCCGCGCGGTGCCCTCGCGAGCTGGACTAACGCTTAATACTCAGGGCCCTCCTGCCCGGGGTGTGAGCGCCGAGTACCTGATACCGGGCGCGACCGCGGTAGGCATAGCGTTCAGCGACGGCGTCGTGCTCGCGGCCGAGAAGCGCTTCGCCTACGGGAACTTCATAGTGAGCAGGAGCGGCAAGAAGGTCTTCCGCATAACCGACGGCGTAGGCGCGGCGTTCGCCGGCATGATAGGCGACATGCAGGTCCTCGTCAAGTACGTCCAGTCGATAGTGAAGCTGAAGGAGCTGGAGGAGCTGAGGGCCGCCACGCCCAGGTCCATAGCAAAGCTGATGGGCGTGATAATGTACGAGCAGAGGCTGACCCCGCTGCTGACGCAGGTCATAGTGGGGGGAGTCGGGGACGGGGAGCCCCCCGAGATCTACGTGCTCGACCCGCTCGGCTCGGTCATACCCGACAAGTACGCCGCCGTCGGGACCGGCGCCGAGACTGCGATAAGCGTCGTCGAGTCCGGCTACAGGGAGGGGGCGAAGGCGGAGGAGGCGGTGGACCTGGCCGTCCGCGCGATAAGGTCTGCGATCCTCCGCGACGCCGCGAGCGGCGACGGCGTCGACGTCCTCATAATAACGAGGTCGGGCTCCGAGGAGCGCAGCCTGACGTTCTGAGGCGCGCGGCCATGTCCGAGGCGCTGGACCAGGGGATCGCGGACAGGCTGGAGCAGCAGCTGAGGAGGCTGGAGGAGGTAAGGGAGGGGCTGCTGAAGGAGGGCAGGGACGCAATGCTCGCGATAAGGAGGGCCATAGCCAGCGTCCACGCGGGCGACGGCAGGCGCGCCGCCGAGCTCATCAGGGAGGCCGAGGCCATCCTGAGGAGGATGAAGGAGAGGGCGGAGGGCGACATGGTCAGGTACGTGCTTCCCATAGAATCGGAGTACGTGGAGGCGAACGCCTTCTACGACGTCGCGTTCGGCCAGAGGATAAGGGGGCCGGAGGAGCTCGGCGTGGACCCCAGGTCCTACGTGCTCGGGCTCCTCGACGCCGTGGGGGAGTGCCGCAGGCTGATCTACGACCGCGTCCGCGAGGGCAGGCTCGATGAGGCCGGCAGGCTCCTGAGGGCGATGGAGGACGTTTACTCTAAGGTCGCCCACATGGCGATATACGATGGGGTCGCCCCTGGCATAAAGAGGAAGGTGGACGTGGCGAAGATAGTGCTCGACGACGGCGCGAGGATAATGACGGAGGCCTCCATGAGGTGCGGGAAGGGCTAGAGCCCGAGCTTCGCGCGTATCGAGCTCGTCTTGAGGTCCGGGTAGGGGCTGTCTAGCCTCACGACCTCGAACCTGAGCCCCCTGGCCGCCCCCTCCGCCTCCAGCGCCTCCTCGCTGTGCAGCTGGTCGTAGCCTAGCGCTATCACGTCCGGCCTCACCAGCTCCACCGTGTCCATGATGTCCCTGGTGCTTCCGAGTATTGCGACGTCGACCGGCTTCAGGGCCGAGACGAGCTTGAGCCTGAGGTCCTCGCCGTGGAGCGGGGGGCGCCCCTTGTTCCTCTCCACAGTTGAGTCGCGCGCGACCACGACAACGAGGACGTCCCCCAGCGAAGCGGCGGACTCCAACGTGTAGACGTGGCCCGGGTGTATTATGTCGAACGTCCCCCCAGCGAGGACCACCCTTATCGAGGACCTGCCCGCCTCCGTCAGGCGGAAGCCCTCCGGGCCACTGCGCACGAGCCCCCTTGACTCCAGGGACTCTAGCCAGGAGCGCGCCACCTCCTCCGGTATGGAGAGGGACCTGGAGAGCTCCTCAGGCCCGGAGCGCCTCCCCAGGAGCGACGCCACGTATATCGACTTGAGGAGGGCGCGCTCGTGGGCCTGGAGAGCCTGGCTCATCTCAATCCATCCTCGAGCCCAGGGCCCTCCTCAGCTTGCGGTCGTTCCTCACGGACGGGTGGTTGGGGTCGGCCATTATGACCTCGTACCAATAGTACCTTCCATCCTCCGCCAGGTAATACGAGCCCAGGACCTCCATGTTCGGGAACGCCTCCTTGGCCCTCCTCTCCGCGACCTCCTTCGCGCTGTAGTTGCCCTTTATCTTCACGGTTCCGAGCGCCTTCTGGCGCCTCCCCGAGTTCGGCCTCTTCCTCCTCATCCCGCCCTTAGGGACCCTCGCGCGGACGACTATTATCCCCTGTTTGGCCCTGTACCCCACGCGCCTGGCCTTGTCCAGCCGCGTCGGCCTCTCCACCCTGAGAACCCTGGGCTCCCTCCTCCACTCGATCAGCTTCTCCTTGAGCTCCTGCGGCCTCTCCTCGTAGAGCCTATGCCACGTCTCGTTTATCTCCTGGTATAGCCCCATGCCCCGTCAGCTTAGGCCCTTCGACCTCACTATGTTTATTATCTTTTCGGCGAGCATCGTTATCGACTTCCTCTGGGCCTCGTAGGTCTGCGCGCCTATGTGGGGCGTGTGGACGACGTTGGGGAGGGATAGGAGCCTCGAGCCCGGATCCGGCGGCTCCTTGTCGTACACGTCGAGGGCGGCCCCAGCTATCCATCCGGACTCCAGCGCCTTTATCAGGGCCTGCGTGTCGAACACCTCACCCCTGGACGTGTTCACGATTATCGCGTTCCTCTTCGCCCTCCTCAGCAGCTGCTCCCCTATCATGCCCCTGGTCTGGGGGGTCAGGGTCACGTGTATGGATATGAAGTCCGAGCTCTCGAACAGCTCCTCCAGGCCGACGAGCCTGGCGCCTAGCCTCTCCAGGACCTCGCGGGGCGGCTCCACTATGTCGTACGCGAGCACGTTCATCCCGAGGCACCTGGCGATCTCCGCCAGGCGCCTGCCTATCCTCCCGAAGCCCACTATGCCGAGGGTCTTCCCGCTGAGCTCGTATCCCATGGCCTCCTCCTTTGCCCACCTGCCGGAGCTGAGCTCCTGGTGCGCGAACGCTATCTTCCTGGCCGCGGCTATCATGAGGCCCAGGGCGAGCTCCGCCGTGGAGTTCGTCAGGGCCTCGGGGGAGTTCACGACCTCTATCCCCCTGGCGCGCGCCGCCTCCACGTCTATGTTGTCCAGGCCGACGCCCGACCTTCCTATGACCACGAGGCTCCTGCCGCGCTCTATTACCTCCCTAGTCACCTTGGTCCTGCTCCTGACTATGAGGACGTGGTAGTTCCCTATCGACTGCAGGAGCTCATCCTTGCCCATCCCAGGGCGGTAGTCGACCTCCATGCCGGCCCCGCGAAGCATTTCTATCCCGGCCGCGTCCACCTCGTCCGTTATCAGCACCCTGACCGTCAAGCCGCTCGGGCTGTCCCTCGAACGTATTTGGCCTTGTCGGCGCCAGGTTAGAGGCAAAGGATATCTTTGTTCGGCGCACCGATCATGGCGTGCCGGGCCACGGATGGGGGTGGAGGAGGGGGAGGCCGCCCAAGCCGCGCATAATAAGGTTCATGCCGCGCTTCCCCGCGTTCCTGCCCGCGGAGTACGCGGAGGGGCTGGAGAACCCCATCGTCATAATGCCCGACGAGCTGGAGGCCATGAGGCTCGTGGACTACGAGGGCCACCTACAGGAGGAGGCCGCCGCCATGATGGGGATATCGAGGGGCACCGTCTGGAGGCTCCTGGAGAGCGGCAGGAGGAAGCTCCTCAGCATGATAATAGAGGGGAGGCCGCTGGTCGTCGCGGGACTGGAGGAGCGCGAATATGTTGGTGGGGGGACTTGACCCGTCCGCCTCCGAGAGTAGGGCGAGCGGGGTGGCGGTCTTGGACCTGGGATCCAGGAGGCTCCTGCGCGCCGAGGCCCTTCTCTCGGACGCCGAGATCGTCGGGGCGCTGAGGGGCGTCGCCGTCCTGGCGGTCGACTCGCCGCTATCGGAGCCGAGGGGCGGGGCCATGAGGGCCGTGGACAGGGAGATGATCCGCAGGGGGTTCCGCGTCCTCCCCCCTTCGTGGCGCCCCATGTCGCAGCTCACGAGGAGGGCCCTCGCGCTGGTGCGGGAGATAGGGAGCCCTGCCATAGAGACCCACCCCAGGAGCGCCCTTAGGTCCAGCGGGTGCGGCGACGTGGGGGAGCTCCTGGATGCCATGGGGATATCGCACGGGGAGCTCCCGCGCTCCAGGGACGCCCTGGACGCCGTGGTCGCCGCGGCGGTGGCCGCTGAGGCGGTCGAGGGCCGCGCCCTGGAGGTCAGGGCGGAGGACGGCTCGATATACCTGTGCCCTAGGGAGTGCACCCGAGGGAGCGCATGGCGGACTCCAGGTCTGAGCGGGCCCTCGACGCTATTGACTCGAGGGCCTTGGGGTCCTTGGCCTCGGCCCTGGTCACGATGGCGGGCTCCGTGTTCGAGGCCCTGATTATCCACCATCCCCCCTCGACCTCCACCCTCACGCCGTCCACGGCTATCACGCGCAGCCCCTCCGACTCGTACCTGCGCCTCAGCTCCTCCACTACGCGGAACTTGACCTCGTCCGGGCAGCGGATCCTGGACTCGGGGGAGGAGTAGTAGCGGGGGAGCGACGCCACGACCTCTGAGAGGCGCCTGTCGGACCTGGAGACTATGCCGATCATGCGGAGGGCTGCGTAGGCGGCGTCGTCGAATCCGTAGTACGAGTCCGCGAAGTAGAAGTGCCCGCTTATCTCGGCGGCGAACGCCGCCCCCTCCCTCTCAAGGGCGTCCTGGACGAACGAGTGTCCAACCCTCACGGCCACGGGCCTTCCTCCTATGGACTCCACGAAGTCGTAGACTGCCTTTGACATCATCACGTTGAGCACGACCTTGGAGCCGGGCCTCCTCGAGAGGGCGTCGGCCGCCAGGAGCATGGCGGCGGCGTCGCCCCCTATGGGGACGCCGCGCTCGTCCACGAACCCGACCCTGTCGCAGTCGCCGTCGAACACGATGCCCAGGTCGGCCCCGGCCTCGCGGACCGCGCGCGACGCGTCTACGTAGGCCTCCTCCCTCAGGGGATCCGGCACGTGCCTCGGGAACCTGCCGTCCGGCTCCGAGTTGACCGCCACCACGTCGACCCCAGCGCGCGAGAACAGCTCCCGGGCGAACCAGCAGGAGCCGTTGCTGGAGTCCACGACCGCCCTGACGCGGCGGCCGGGCGGCGGCGACCTCCTGAGCACGTCCTCCATGTATTCCTCTAGGTGCCCCTCGGATCTGTATGCGCCGGCGCGATCCCAGGGGAGGGGGGACGAGGCACCAAGCGAGGACTCCAGATCCCTGTACAGGTTCTCGTAGTGGTAGGCCTTCCCAGAGTACGACACCTTCAGGCCGTTGTACTCGGGCGGGTTGTGCGACGCCGTCACCATGACGCCCTCCCTGGAGCCGTCCCTGGCCGTCAGCCAGTAGATGAGCGGCGTGTGGACGAGCCCCACGTCCACGACCGTCAGCCCTGAGGCCATGGCCCCAGAGGCGAACGCGGCCGCGAGGGCCGGGCCGCTGAGCCTCGCGTCCCTTCCCAGGTAGACCTCGCGTATCCCCTTCGCTGCGGCTATGGAGCCGTACGCCAAGCCTATCCTCAGCGCAAGCTCAGGGCCAAGCTCCCCGGGGTAAACCCCCCTGATGTCGTAGGCCCTGAATATACCCATGTGGCCCGGCGGCCCGCGCGATGTTATAGGCTTTTCCAGCTGAAGCTTCGTGGGGCGCGCTTCCACCTACTGCCCATACAGCACAGCGCTCTACCGGGGGCAGGATTCAACGGGTTAGCATGGGCAGGGATGGGTTCAGCGCGCTCACACCGCCCACCGATTTCTACGGGGCGGTGACGCAGGCGTGCGGCCACAATTGCGGGTGGGCCTCATTCCCATACTAAACGGATGCGTATCATCAGGGAGCGCTCCTATAGCGTCTGCGCGGGCAAGGCTTCAACGCGCTCCGGGCACGTGAGCGGCGCGCCATTGGGTGTACAGCCTAGGAGGGCGATACAGAATCAAATTAGCTAACTGTAATTAATATGGCTGCAGCTAGCTCGATGAGTCCTCCTCGACGAACCTCAGCCCGAGCAGCCTTGCCATCGCCCTCAGGTCCTCCTTCCAGTCGCCCTGGAAGACGACCCTGTGCCAGCCGGCCCTCCAGGCCCAGTTCCGCGCCAGCCCCTCGGCGTTGGCCTTCGCCACGAGCTGCGTCGCGCAGAGGTTTGGGCGGTGTATGTTCTCGACGGCCCTGGCGGTGTGAACGACGAGCGTCCTCTCCTCGGGGCTCAGCCCGACGGCCGTTACAGCGACGTTCACGGGCAGGTTGACGTGTATTGAGAGCTTCTTCGTGTTGCTGTGGGCCGGCGTTATTATGTAGGGGCACAGCTCGGCCGAGTCGAATCCCTTGGCGTTTAGGGGCGCGTAGCAGTGGTAGTAGACAACCTCGCCGCTGCCCACGTCCGGCGCAGGGTCGCTTATGAAGCCCGGCAGGTTGGCGTAGTGCTTCATGAGAAGCATCAGCGTGCCGGAGATCAGGTCGCCCTCGCATATGGAGACCACCTTGTCCCTGAGCGTGAGCTCCA
>CAYFFS010000034.1:0-12166 GCA_964342765.1 uncultured Nitrososphaerales archaeon
TGTCGGATCAGGTGCTGGCTAACGCGTACGCGCACTGGAACGACATAGCGATAGAGAACACCGACCTGATAATGCAGGAGTACTCCCCGAACGCGTAGCTGGTGTGGCTCGGAGGGCCGCTGAACGGAACGTACGAGGGAACGTCCCAGATCAACGCGACGTGGACGAAGTTCACCGACATGTACGAGTACGTCGTGTGGTACGCCGAGGAGCCGCCCAGCGTCACAGTCTCCGGCACCACTGCCACGGCGAGCGCCCAGCTCCAGTTCCTAGTGTTCCCGTTCAGCACTGCCGCCAATCCGACGCCGCACGCGCTTTTGCTCAACGTGAACGACACGCTGACCTACCAGTTCAGCTCTGGGAGCTGGACGCTGGTGCACGAGACGTGGAAGGTGTCGCCAGCTCCAATAAGCTCGGCCGCTCCCGGCTACAGCGCGCCTACGTACGGCGGATGACCGCCATGGGCACGTCCCCCGTTCCCCTCCCCTATTTTTTGATCTAAAGCTGCTCTTGCAGGCGGCCCGCTCGAGCGGGCCGTCCATCCCGACCTCGGCCGGGGCCACAAAAATTAATACCGAACCCGGCGGCCGCAGTAATAGCGGTTGGAGTTTGATTCCACCGAGCACATGTTCTGGCGGATATTCGTCGGGTCCAGGGGTGGGGCCATGAGGGCCAGAATCGTCGCGAGCCTGAGGGATCTTCCTCAGAACGCCAACCAGCTGGCCCAGAACCTCGGCGTCAACTACAGGACCATCACGCACCACCTGAGGATACTCGAGGAGAGCGGAATAGTGAAGTCCGAGGGGCCCAGATACGGGAAGATCTACTTCCTGACAGAACTCTTCCAAGCGAACAATGACCTCTTCGAGGAGATCGTGGGGAGGGTGAAGAGGCGGTGATCGGCGTCTACTGGTCCATAGACATACTGCTCTCGGCCGCGAGCACGGCCATGGCGGCCGTGGTCTTCCTTTTCTACGCGGGCGCCGCCATGAGACGGAGGACCAGGTTCACCCTATCCCTGTTCGCTTTCTCGCTCGCCTTCCTGGCGCAGAGCGCGGTCTCCACGGTGATATTCTACTATTTCGCGCACTACTACACAGCGTCGGTGGCGATTCCGCTCATGATCCTGATGATACTCGAGGTTGCCGGGCTCGCCTCCCTCCTCTACGTGGTTCAGTCGTGAGCCGGATCACGGCCGTCACCCCTAGCCAGATTCACAAAAGATCGTATTATCCAAGCGGATGATTCCTCCAGACCCCTTATTCATCCACCCGGGTTCCAGGGTAATTTGCGCGCGATGGACATCCGCCGGAGTCCTCCCTCTTCAGCGCCCATTCGTCATGAGCCCGCGCGCGGGCTCCGCCTGCGGAGCGCCGTCGGCGTCAGCTCGGGGGCACGCGTTATCCTGCGCCCATCATGCGCGCCAGGTCTATCGAGGCCTGGCCGTGCGGGTCGACGAATATCACGGCCGCGTTCATATGCGTGTGGATGTAGTGCATGGTGTAGAGGAGGAAGTTCGTCTTTCCGGCGCCCGTAGCGCCTATCACGAGCGCGTGCCCTTTAAGGTCCGAATCCGCGAGGCTCTCCACGCCCGGATGTGCATCCGCGCCTTAAAAGCAGGCCTCCTTCATGCCCATGTGGATCCATCCCGTCCCCCTGTCCATAGCGGGCCAACTTGCTCAGTGGTGCCAGGACATCCGTGCCGCCCGCGGCGCGCATGCGGCGTGGACCCCGGAATGGCCCCCGACCGCTCCCGGGCTCCGCGTGCACGCTCGACGAAACCGCGGCGCATCAGGCGACTATCCTCTCGAAGGACGCTATCAGCTTGGACTCCACGTTCGCGTGGGACTCGAAGTGCTCGTTAGGATCCTTCGTGAGCACGTACACCCAGTAGACGTTGAAGAGGCCCAGGGTCACTATCATGAGTATCACGTATAGCAGGGTGCTCCTGTCGCCGACGGTCCTGAACTCCTCCGCGCTCAGCGCCAGCGAGGGGTCGCGCTCCCTCAGGGCCCCTATCAGCTCCCTGATCAGTATGGACTCGCGCTCCGAGTGCCTCACGAAGTCCTTGTTCAGGAAGTGGAACACGTAGATGATGTAGAACGGGATTATCATCGCGCCTATTACGTTCCCGGCGACGGACCTCCTGCTCGAGTTCACCGAGGCCAGCTCGTCGTAGCGCCCCCTGACCAGTTCAGCGCCCCCGAGCCCGAGGACGGAGGCAAGCTCCGAGAGGGTCTGGAACATGAGGGAGCTCCTGGCGAAGTGCGAGTTCCTCCTGTCCACCCATTTGTAGAGGACGTAGACGTAGACCACGACCACGAGCACGTAGAGGATCACGAGGATCGAGGCAGTTGCCCACATGTCCTCCAAGGAGGCTATCGACGCGAGCACCGCGATGAACGCTAGTATGGGCGCCAGGAAGGGGAGTATCAGGGGCATCCTGTAGTCGGAGCGCCGTGCCTCGTCGCGCAGCTGCCTGGCCTTCGAGAGGAGGGCCTCGGCCCTCTCGCGTTCCCGTGCCCCGAGGTCTCCAGACATCCAGTGAACTGTGTGGTAAATTTCATTTATAAATTTTTCTAGGTGTGATCGCGAGGCATCCGGCGATTTTCCATCCGGAGCGCTCGAGGAAATCCGGATCGCTCAGGGGATCCAGCCTGGGCACGTAGAGTTATCTACCGTCCTTCAGCCAGGAGGAGCAGATCGATGGCACATCCCTTTCCAGCACGCCCCTCGGGGGCCGCAGGAAGGTCTGCTCCTAGATCCCGATCCCCCTCCCGTCCACGGGCACTCATCCGGGCCCGGAGCAGCGCTCTCATCGCCGAGGCGGTCATCCGCGCGGCGGAACACAAAAATAAAAAGTGCTAATTGAATAGGTGTGGCGTGCCCTCCGCCTCCGTGGGCATGGACCAGATCAGGGACAGGGTCAGGGCGATAGTGGACGAGGTGCTGACCTACTACTCGGGAAAGGAGGACTCTGTGAGGAAGATAGTTGCCGCTGTGCTAGCCGGCGGCCACGTGCTCTTGGAGGACAAGCCGGGGGTGGGCAAGACCTTCCTCGCAAAGCTCCTGGCGAAGGTCCTGGGGCTCTCCTTCTCCAGGATACAGTTCACCCCGGACCTGTTGCCGAGCGATATAATTGGCACGAAGGTCTGGAGGCCCGCCGAGGGAAGGTTCGAGGTCATGAGGGGTCCCATATTCGCCAACTTCGTCCTGGCGGACGAGATAAACAGGGCCCCTCCCAAGACGCAGGCGGCGCTCCTGGAGGCGATGGAGGAGCTCCAGGTCACAATAGAGGGCGAGACGTACAGGCTACCGCAGCCGTTTGTCGTCATGGCGACGCAGAACCCGATAGAGTATGAGGGCACCTACCCGCTTCCGGAGGCCCAGATGGACAGGTTCCTGATCAAGATGAGCCTGGGCTACCCGAGCGAGGACGAGGAGAGGGAGCTGCTGAACAGGAGGATCAGGTGGATGACCGATGACCCGACGGGTATGGCCAGGACCGTGACGAACGCCGAGGAGCTCCTGGGAATAAGGGCGTTCATAGAGGGCAGGGTCAGGGTGGATCCTGACATAATAGGGTACATACTCTCCTTCAGGGGCATCAGGGAGGACGACAGGGTCGCGGCCGGCCCCAGCCCCAGGGGACTCCTTTCCTTGCTCAGGATGGCTAGGGCGATGGCGGTCATCGACGGCAGGGACTACGTGATACCGGACGACGTGAAGTCGCTGGCCCCAGAGGTCCTGGGTCACAGGATAGTACTGAAGCCTGAGTACTCGATAGAAGGCGAGGTCACGGGGCGCGACGTGGTGGCGGAGCACCTGGAGAGGATCCCGGTGCCGAAGTGACTGGCATGGTCAGGGAGATTGCGAAGTCCTACTACCTACTCCTCGCCATGCCCATGTTCCTAGCAGTGATGGCGGCACTGGCGACCGCGAGGGAGCTCCTCATGGCAGCCGTCTTATCAGTGCTCCTCGTGGCGTTCGCCCTTCTCACCGACACCAGGCCGACGATAGCTGTGAGCGCGGAACCCTCGAAGGAGCACCTGTTCGCGGGGGATGATGTGGACGTGGTGGTGAGGATCAGGGTCAGGGGTGGCTTCGGGCTGATAACCGTGGCGGCGCCGCCGGCCTCCTACGCGAGTTCCAGGAGGCACAGGGAGGCATTCGAGGTGGTCGAGGGGAGGGCGTCGAGGGTTATCTTCAAGGGCTTCAGGGAGGTCTACAGGGAGTACAGGATCAGGGTGAGGGCACTGAAGAGGGGCGAGTACGAGTTTGGCAGGCTGAGGTTCGCATACCACCACCTGTTCGGGCTCAGGATTATGGAGGATGAGGTCGACGAGGGGACGAGGCTCGTCGTCGTTCCCAGGTATAGGGTCATCAGCAGGAGCGCCGGCGCGATAAAGCCGTCTACGGTGACCCCGAGGGTGACCCCGAACAGGCTCGGCCCCCGCTCAGCCGACTTCGTGGACATAAGGGAGTACGTGCCCGGGGATCCCTTCAAGTTCATAAACTGGAAAGCCACCGCCAGGTCGACCGAGGGCAAGCTACTGGTCAACGACTACGAGAGGGAGGGCCTGAGGAGCGTCGTCTTCCTGATGGACACGGGACCCTGGATGAGGCTCGGCTACCCGCACGAGAACCCCCTAGAGCACGGCGCGTCCCTCGTGCTCTCCCTGACGAAGGTCCTCCTCAGGTACGGGTACAACGTGGGGCTCTGGACCCTTCCGCCGAGCGGGATCCGCGTCATCCCGTCGTCGGGGCAGACCCAGCTCTACAGGATCACGAGGGCCATCCTGGGGATCGACTACGTGGCGGAGCCGACGTATGAATCAATGGACCCCGTCCTGCTCAGGATAATCGCGGAGACGAGGCCCGTTCTGGTGATCATAACAAACCTGGCGGGCAGGGGGGCGGTCGAGGGAGTTAGGAGGTCCCTCTGCGCCGATCGCGGCAATGAGTGCAGGTTCCCAGGGAGGGCGCTCCTCGTGGATGTGGTCCACGACACGATAGCGGTGAGGGAGAGGCTGGGCGACTACGTGCCGGCGCCGTGCATGGGGCGCACCGGCTACAGGGCAAGGCTCTACGAGAAGCTGCCGAGGGGGGTGATGGCCGTGACATGGGATCCCGGGTGCGAGGGGGTGGGTACCGCCGTGGCGAGGCTCATGCCAAGGATGAGGTGGTTGGCATGAGGGCCGCGTCGGGCGCGCTCGCGGTCATCCTCCCGCTCGCGCCGTTCGCCGTCTACGCGACTATGACGGACTACTCGAGGCCAATAATATACGCGTTCATGGCGATCACCGCTGCCCTGGGCGCGATCGGCATCGCGAGGGGCAGGGGCACCGGGAGGGCCGGGATCTTCTCGGCCTTCTCTTCGATGGTCCTCCTGGCCCTCTCCACGGGGTACATACCGTACGCGCTTCACATCTCCTTCGGATACGTGGGAGGACAGTCCCTCAGGTGGCTCGCGCTCTCAGTAGCCCTCTCCGTCTATGCGCACTTCCTGGGGAGCGTCTACGACGCGACCACGAGGGTGGCCGGGAGGATGAAGGAGATGGGCTACGGTTCCGAGGGGCTCAGGGAGCTTGACGCGGCGAACGCGGTCGTCATAGGCGTCGGGGCGGGCCTCCTGGGGGCCTCCTTTCTGCTGACGCTCGCCATGGAGGTCCCGAGGCTGGTCAGCTTGGCGCCGCTGACGGCGCTGCTGGTCTTCGTGATGGTCTACCTCGCGGCCATGATCATGGCAAGGGGCAGGAGGTGAAGGAGGCTTGGGGGAGACTTTATCGGCCGGCGAGCTCGGGTTCCGCGCGCTCCTGAGGGCATCCGTGGACTGGACGCTCTTCCTCGCGACCGTCACGGTCGCGCTAAACTACGTGGCCAGGGCGCTGGGGGGCGTCGCCCAGGCGCGCTCACTGGACCTCGCGGAGTACCTGGCAGAGCTCACCGTGGTCATGGTGAACCCGATGGCACATCCCGCCCAGCTGGAGGCGATCTCTGGGGCCCTGGGAGGTGCCGGGATCGGAATCTCGCCCGGTGAGCTGGAGATCCTGCTGATCGCGATGGACCTCTCGCTCCTGGCCACATTCACGCTCACGTTACTCTCAGGGGTGAGCCTCCTGATCGGCGCCCTGAGGATCCGGGGAACTGGCCTCAGGATGGCAGCGCTCGCGGGGTCCTCGATCTCGCTGGCCGGCTCGGCCCTTGCCCTGGCGGGCTTCGCTTCGCTTCTGATAGCTGACGTGACGCCCGTCGTCGATAGGGGGATGGTAGTGTTCGTCGGCCAATCGATAATATACATGACGGTGCCGTTGCCATGGCCGATAGCGCTGGGGATACTTCTCTGGGTTGTAGGCGTGGCCGTGCTGGGCGCGGCGCTCCTCCCACACCTAGCGATCAGGAGGGATGTCCCTGGGGCCACGTCCGCGGCGCTCCTTGTCGCCTCGGCGGCACTCATCGAGGTGCCACTGGCGGCGTTCGCGCTGATGGCTGTAGCGTCGGCGGTCATGGTCATAACCCACAGGAGGGTCGCGCAGTGAACTCCAGGGGCACGGCCGTCGTCTTCCTCTCGATAGCCCTCCTGATAACATGGGTTCTCATGAGCTCGATAACGCCCCTGACTATTAGCGCTGCCGGATCCGGAGGGAGATCCACGGGATCAGGGTTCGGGCTGGGGACGGGGATCCTGGGGTCAGGCTACGGCTCGGGCATGGGCAGCGGATCTGGCACCGGCATGGGGTCTGGATCCTGGTTCGGCTACGGCTCGGGCATGGGCCTGCTTCCGATCAACCTATCTCCGATCAACCTATCAATGGGCAACCTGCTCCAGCTCAACCTGACCACGGCGCCCTCCCTCAGGCTGAGCCTGCCGTTCATAGAGGTGCCGATGATAGTGCCGGTGATACCGCAGGCGATGCCGCACGGCGTCGGGAACTTCTCCAGCCTGGGCACAGGCGGAGGAGGTGGGGGACTAGGCCTCGGGGGCATCAACTTGGCCAGCGCGAACGTGTTGAGGAACCTGGTGATCGCGTTCCCGCCATGGTTCCTCTGGGCGCTGATAGCGGTGGTGGCCGTCCTCCTGGCGTTCGCCGTGGTGAGCTACAGGGGATCCATGGTGAGCCTGAGGGCCACCCGCGGGGATAGCAGGAGGCCGGCGGTGAGGGGGCCGAGGATCAGGACCGAGTCGTCGACGCCCAAGGAGGCGTCGGCCCAGGAGGCGTCGGGAACCTTCCCGGTCAACGGATCACCAGTGCTGCTCAGGGGCTGGGGAGGCGGCAGGTACCTCAACCTGGCGATCGCCGAGGACCTGCCGCTGACCTGGAGGGTGGGTGACCCGCTTCCATTCAAGGCGGGCGACAGCGTCACGGTCGAGCTCTCCCCCGAGGGCGAGGTGGTAGACGGGGCCATTATATTCCACAGGCCGGGGTGCCACGAGGTCAGGGCCAGGACGGGAGGCGAGGTCGTCGAGTCGCACAGGGTGCTCGTGGTCGGAGACTACGCCTTGGACGTGATGGACTCCTTCAGGGCCAACATGGCGTCACACGGCCTGGAGGAGGAGGTTGTGGTGAGGAGGACCCCGAGGGAGATATGCGCGGAGCTGTCAAGCAGGGGGCTGCTGGATTGCGCGCGGTGCGGATCCTGGAAGAGCCTGAGGATATTCGAGGCAGTCAGGTACGGGCAGGCTAACATTGATAGGGCTGTATACGAGGAGTTCTTGCGCGGGCTGATGAGGCTCAGGGATCCGCTCGTGATGGGGTGTCCGAAATGAGCCTCGGGAGTCTGGCCAAGCACTACGCCGTCAGGATAGCGGCCACCGCGGTCGTGCTCCTGATGGTCGCCCTCTTCCTGGGCCCCATGCTGATCAGCTACCTTCCGGTCGCCGCGCCGCTCGTCAGATGGCTGATGGGGGCACTGCTCCTGCCGCTCGTTCTCTACCTGGCGATCAAGTTCGTCGGCGAGGCGCTGGGAACGAGATCCGGGACTGCTGTCAAGGGAGCCGGTCACGCGATAGCGCGCCTGGTCGCGCCAGCCGTGTTCGCGTACTTCCTCCTTGATGGGACCCTGGGACTCGTGCTAGCGCTGATGCCGCCGTCGTCCGCCGTCGTCCTTGCGGACGCCCGGAGGATGGCCGCCGCCCTCTACGTGTTCATATTGGGCGTGCTCGTCATCAGATACGGCGGGGACTTCGGATATCCCCTCAGGCCGGCCGTGAGGGACATAGGCCTCGCGGTGTTGCTCTACGGGATAGCGGGCCTCCTCTCGCCGCTCTACGCGCCCCTAGGCACGCCCCTCCTCTACGCCTCGGCAGCGGCCGCGCTGATGTCCGCGGTGGCTTTCCTCGGCCTCAGCGAGTCGCTGAGGCCGGCGGTCTCGGATGTGACCAGGATCTCGGGCCTGATTGTGGTCCTCTTCCTCCTGGTGGGTGCGGTGTACATGCTCGGGCAGATACCCCTGCTGAGGCCTTACTACGAGTACGTGGAGGCTGGCTCGATGGCAGTTCTGGCGGCCGCAGTGTCCATGATAGGTTACAGGATCTACTCGTCCTACTCCAGGGTCGCGGAAAGGATGGCGGAGAGGATCTACGAGCAGCACGCGAGGGAATCCCCTCTCGTGGCGTCGAGCGACGACGAGGAGTTTGTGGAGGCGGTGGACGAGTTCGCGAGGCACGGCAGGAAGCACGCGCTGATAGCGTATGCGGCATATGCGCTTGCCCACTGCGACCTCGAGTTCGCGGAGATAAGGAAGGCGCTGGAAAAGCTCATCGAATACGAGCCCTCGAGCTACGGTGGCATGTGGCCCTGGGAGAGGGGGAAGGTGGTCGACCGCGCGACGAGGGATGCGGAGGTCAGGAGGGAGCTCGTGAGGGAGGTGGTGGAGGCTATCAGCGGATGTGGAAGGGGAAGCGCGCGGGCAACGGGGTCAAGAGCCTCCCAACCGTAGCCCATCCGACACGCATGACGAGCTCGTCTCGGTCCGGGCGTCGGATCTCGTATCCAAACTTTTATAGATGTTTATCCCACGTACCATAGGTGAAGGCGCTTAAGGCCGTTTCTTTATATACTCCGGTTTCCGGGGCTTTATAAGGAGTGGAAACCTGAATGCCGTATGGATTTCTTCATAGAATGCCCCGCGGATCAACGGAAACCGGGCCACGGCCCAGTCGGATCCTGATGGGGGGCGCCCGCGCGCCGCCGAAGGACTTTCTCTTATCGGAGTACCCCATCCTCGGTGAGCATATCCGAACGAGGCCCTTCCCTCATATGAGGACCCGGGAGGGTCCCCATTGTGTAAAGGACCAACGCCATTACCCCACCCCGGGGTGAAGTATATCCCGCCGTCTCCTGGGGCTGGCCGGGTCCTTCGCGATGGGGGCGGGGCAAACCGCCATGGAGTGAGGGCGCCGGGAGGCACGACGGCACATCATGGTTCAACTGGCAAACGCGCACATCACGGATGCGGCCCGTGGCACGGCGCCTTTCACGCCCATTCGCTGCACTTCCCGGCCCGACTCCTATTGCTCCTATAGCCCCATATGCTAGGCGCTCGGGCGTGCTCTTAAAGCCGTTAAGGCTTAAGCAAAATAAGCACACATAAGCGTTCAACCGTGAAATGCCGTGATGTGCAGTGAGATGTTCCGGTGCGCCAGGTACCGTTTCGTTTAGGCACTTTAAGCATTTTAAGTCAGTTTAAGCGCTTAAATAAGCCGCTTTAAGCGGGCTTCGTATTGTTTTAGGTCGTCTAAGAATATCGCGTAAAATCACGGGAATCGCCGCACGCTCATTATCCAGCCGAGCGAGCTCGTGCGAACGGACCCCACTGGCGAAGAAATCCGGGGTGGAGATCCTGCGCCGAGTGGTCTCGCCTGGCTTAGGGGTATAAGAGGCTGCAACCTAAAATTGACGGAGCCTTTTAAGGCCAAAGAAAACTTAAATCCCAGCACATTAGAATGTAGTTGATGCTTTCAACCTCACAACCTGCGCCTCAGTCCTCGAGTCCTACCACAAAAACTAGCCATACCAAGCGGAATGTAGCCATAGCGGTGATAGTAGTAGTCGTCGTTTTGATTATAGGTATTTCAGCGGGGATGATGAGCGGTGGAGGGCAAGGCCCAAGTGGAACCTCTAGCGGTCCATCTTACGTCACGCAGAGCGTGACTGTGTTCAGTGGCTCAGCAGCGGTCAATCCTGGGTCGTACTACTATGTAAGCTTCAGCGTTCCATCCAATGCCATCAATGTTCAGCTATCGGGCTCGCTGACGGCGGCCGGAGGGATTGGAAATGACGTCCGCGTCTATGTATTCGATCAGACCAATTTCATTAATTGGCAGAACGGCCACAGCGCTTCAGCGTACTACAGCACGGGGCAGGAGACTGCTTTCAATATCAACGTAAGGCTACCAAATGGTGCTGGGACGTACTACGTGGTATTTGACAATACGTTCTCCATATTCTCAAGTAAGACGGTAACAGGCACGATTACACTTACTTATGAGGTACCGGCGTCTTAGTCTCAAAAAAATAATATCCATTCTTTTTATATTTTATATAGTGCTGGAGTTTCGTCAACCTAAGCCAATAGATAGATCTAAATTCGAGTGGGCTCTCCTCCATCCATGGAGGGATCAGAGCGTATGAGCAGGTAGGGGTTCCTCTGGGCGGCTCATTTCGCATTGGCTCCCTAGGAACAGGGTTGCGGATCAGATGGAATCAGTAGAGCACCGCTAAAAACGCGGCTGTGAAGTACACGGCAGCGGTCACCTACAGGTAGAGCCTTATGGGCGCGGTTCTCAGCGGAACGGGGGGGGGGCCACACGGCGAGGAGCGCCAGCGGAATGGATACGAGGACTATCTCGCGCTAAACCTCCTTGATCAGCCACCACGGTCCGCCATACGCTCCTTGATCACTCAGGCGGCCCAGGATTTTTCGGGTTATAATCGTTTCATAGTCAGGTTAGGATCGATGGCGTCAGCAGTGTGACGGCCACCATCCACAGCGCTCTCACCTCGTAGGACAGGGACACTCGTGCATAGCGTCCGCTAGGGGCCCTGCCTAGCCTGCCCCGGCCTGGAGCAGGAGGTGTGCCTCATCAGGTTTTGAAGGCGGCGTGCATGAACATCACCTTAACTCTGACCCTGGGCAGAGTGGTCACGAAGACGCAGACGAAGTGGACCTCAATGCCCTCCTCATGAACGCGCACGAGTGCTCCACGTGTGCCCTTATGCCCGAGAGGAACCTATACTGGTTCAGCGCCCTGTCCTCCCGGCTCGCTCACCGCAAGGCCGGCCTCCCCGAACACCTGCTGCATCCCATCGTTGCCGATCCTGATCTCATGCCCCGCAGGATCCTCCCGATGTAGGATGGCCGACGCCGTACCTCCGGTGCAGCTCGATGGCCATCTCCATCTATCCTCCACAATTCCCTTCCTAGGCTTCCCAGCTTTCCTGGGCTCAGGTATCCTCCGCTCCTCCTGTACTCGCTATACAGCTGCTGCACCCTCCTGACCGACACGCCCTGTGCATACGCTATCTCCCTGTTTGTGAGCTCCCCTTTATCCTTCACCCTGACCATCCACTTGATTTGATCCTTGTCAAGCACTCCGCGGCCGTACTTCTTCAGCATACTTAACCAGAACTTGCCCGGGTTGGCGCTGCCGGCTATCCTAGTGAGGGGGTGGAGCAATTTCCGGATAGATAGATAAGAGACCCCGCTTAGGCTTCAACTATCCTTATTAAGCCCTAAGTGTAGAAGTATATATGATGAGGGTGAGGCTTGCGCTCGTAGTGGTTGCTACACTGTTAACTCTTAGTAGTATAGCAGCCTGGTACGCTTCGGGTTCGGCGTTCTATGCTGGAACGAATCCCGCCATGGCCAGCAGCTCCAGCTCAGCGCTGGTGGGGCAGGTGACGATAGGGCTCGAGATGTCGCTCACCGGGCCTCTGGGGCCGATAGGCCAGCAGGTACTCTGGGGCGCGCAACTGGCTGCGTCCCAGATAAATTCACAGGGAGGAATATATTTGGCCAACGGCCCCAACGGGCCGGGCAACTACACGATAAACCTGGTGTGGCTGGACGACCAGTCCAACCCTGCAGATGGCCCGACCGCCACCACCACGCTCATAACGAACTATCACGCTGCCATATTGATCACGACGCCCGCGAGCGTCGT
>CAYFFS010000035.1:0-11483 GCA_964342765.1 uncultured Nitrososphaerales archaeon
GTGGGATGGGACGAGATGTACGAGGTCTTCAACATGGGCGTGGGGTTCGAGGTCATCTCCTCCCGCGAGTGCTCTGACGAGGTCCTGAGGGCGGCGGAGTCTAACGGAATAGGGGCCTCGATAATTGGGAGGGTGGAGGGGTGGAGCCCGGGGGAGAACGCGCTCACCATCGAGGCGCCCTGGTCAGGGAGGCTGAGCTGGAGGGCCCCCGCCCGCCCCAAGGGCCCTGGGCCTGTAGTTGGCCGTGAGAAGGGAGACGGCGAGGGTCGCGAGCGAGAACGCCATCCCCACCATGAATATGTAGTTGAACGCGACGGCCCCCGCCTCCGAGAACATTAGCGTGGGCGCCGGGCTCGGGGCGTAGACCACCCACCATTTGTGCGTCGTCATTATCGTGGCCGCGATGACGGGGCCGAGGGAGGCGCCCAGGTACCTCATCGTCGTGTTGAACCCCAGCCCGACCGTCACGCTGTCCCTCGGCATCGAGACCGCGACCATGTTAACTATGGGTATCATCAGGGAGACGATCCCGACTCCCGTGACGAACGAGTCGACGACCAGCTCGGCCGGGCCCGCCCTGTCGAACGTGAAGAGCCAGAAGCCGAGGGCTGAGGCCAGGGAGCCAAACGCCAGGACGGGCCTGGGGCCAAGGCTGGAGGTGGCCGAGCCCACTAGCGGCGCTATGGCTATCATAGCGAGCGTCGCCGGGAGGAGCGACAGGGCGGCGCTGAGGACTGAGAGGCCCAGGCCGTAGGGCGGGAGCTCCTCCGCGTAGTATATGACGCCCAGGAAAAGGGTGAACATTGAGACGCCCGAGAGGAACCCCGCGGCGTTGGCCACCGCGACGTTCCTTATGCCGAGGAGGTCCAGGCCTATGAGGGGGTTCTCGGCCCTCCTGGCGTAGGCGACGAAGCCGGCCAGCAGAGCCGCCCCGGAGGATATAAGGGCCAGCTGCCTCAGCGACGCCCACCCGCTGTAGGGCGCCTCCGTCAGATACACGAGGACGAGCGCTATGCCCGAGGCCAGGAGCGTGGTGCTCCAATAGTCCACCTTGCCCCTAGAGGCGGCGGGGCGCTCCTCCAGGATAGCGTAGGACGCTGCCAGCATCGCCGCCGAGAGTGCGAACCCTATGTGGAACATCGCCCTCCATCCCAGGTACTCCTCCACGTACGCCCCTGCTATCATGCCCACGGTCATGCCGATGGCCATCATCGCGCTTATGATCCCCTGGGCCGTCGCCACCCTCTCGCTCGGGAAGACGTCCGTCACTATCGACATGCTTAGGGGGAAGAGGGAGAAGCCGAAGCCCTGAAGCGCCCTCATGGCTATTAGGAAGTACACGTTCGGGGAGAAGCCGGCGGCTAGGACCGCCGCCGAGTACGCGGCGAGGGAGGCCAGGAAGAGCCTCTTCTTGCCGTGGACGTCCCCCAGCTTGCCGAAGAGCGGGGCGACCGCCGCCCCGACCACGAGGAATGCCGAGACTATCCAGGCGGCCTCCTCGTCGGTGGCCGATAGCGCCGACTCTATGTGCGGGAGGGACGGTATCACCATGGCCTCCACGTACATCGTTATCATCGTTGAGAGCGTCAGCACGGCGAGGATCGCGTAGGGGCTCCTGGCCAAACGGACCCCCGCCCGATCAGGACTTCCTTCCCACCAGGACCATTGCCAGGAGCACCGCTATGACGGCTATGGCCGCCGCGTAGGGGACGAGGCCGCGCCCCTCCCCGGAAGTGAGGGAGGCGAGCGAGGGGAGCGAGAAGGGCGAGGTCACGGTTATCGGCACCTCTATCACCTGGTGCATCGGCTGCATCGTCGGCGGCTGGTACCAGGTGAGGAGCAGCGGCAGGTAGTAGGTGCCGGGCCTGAGGCCGGAGGCCACGTCGACCACGTAGGTGACGTTCACGGACCCGCCGGGCATCACGTCGCCGAGCGTGTAGTTCACGGACTCGGCCGCTATTATCGGGTTCTCGCTCGAGGGCGCGTAGGGCGAGAAGGCGGGCCCCGTTAGCAGGGTCGCGGTCAGGTACTTCGCCTCTGCACCCCCGGAGTTCACCAGCGTGATAGTTACGTAGGAGTCGGAGGAGCCGGGGGCCATGGCGCCGTGGGCCACGCCCGACGCCTCGAAGTGGGCCGAGGGGGCTATCTCCAAGGGGACGCTGAGCTCCGCGGAGCACGAGGAGCAGCTGACGTTTATCTCCGCGCTGGAAATTGTCGCCGATCCGTAGGGCGCGCCCGACACGGAGAACGGGAACGTCAGGTTCACGGGCTCCCCGGGCGGCATGTAGGCGATGAACGCGCTGTTGGATCCCGGGTAGAGCGGCGAGAGCGGTGGGCTGAAGCTAGCCGTGACGTTGACGTCCTCCGCAGGCGCGTTGCCGTAGTTCACGAGGACCACGGTGAGCTCGCCGGCGGAGTCGCCGGCGTATATCACGGGCGGGCTCGTGTAGAAGCCCACGATGCGCACGCCCGAGTACCCGATGACCGGGAGCGAGAAGTTGATCTCCTCGGAGCCCGCGAGCGGGACCTCCTCCCCGAGGGGGCCCTGGACGACCTCGACGTAGCTCACGCGCACGGTCCCGTTGTACACGCCGACGTGCGCCGAGCCGCTCACGTTGAAGAACCCGCTCAGGACGAGCTCCCCTCCGGGCTCGAGGATCGGCGCGTAAGCGGTCACGTTCCCCTGTCCCCAGGCCGGCGCGAGCGGATAGCCGAGCTCAAGCGAAGCGGTCACGTTGTATAGGTTCACGGGGCCCTCGTAGATCAGCTGGATAGTCAGGGGGACGTTGGAGGAGCCGGGGGCGACCAGGAGAGGGGAGGAAGGGCTCCCCCAGGTCGCCACGGCCCTGAAGTAGGGGGACTGCGGGAGGGAAGGCGGGGCCACGAGGACGGACGCGATCAGCAGAACAGTCCAGGCGGCTGCTCCCCTGGACATTCGAGGTCAAGGGCCTCCCGCCGAGCGCCGATATACGCTTTGTGCCGCGGCGAGCCGTCCTATAAACAGCCTCACGCTATCTCGGCCCATACGGGGACGTGGTCCGACCCTTGGACGTCGTCGAGTATGCCGGCCCCCTTCACCCTGTCCCTGAGCTCCTCGGAGACCAATATGTAGTCTATGCGCCACCCGAGGTTCCTGGCCCTCGCGTTGAACCTGTACGACCACCACGTGTAGTGTCCCCCGTCCTTGTAGAACAGCCTGAACGTGTCGACGTACCCGAGGTCCAGGAAGTGGGAGAACCAGCTCCTCTCCTCCAGCGTGAATCCCGCGTGCCCCTCGTTCTCCTCAGGCCTCGCTATGTCGAGCTCCGTGTGCGCCACGTTGAAATCTCCCCCTATAACCACGGGCTTCCTCCTCCTTAGCCCCTGCGCGTACTCCTCGAACTTGCGGTCGAACTCGAGCTTGTACCCGAGCCTCCTGAGCCCCTCCTGCGCGTTCGGGAAGTACACGTTGACCACGTAGTACTCCTCGAGCTCGATGGCGATAACCCTCCCCTCGACGTCGAACTTGGGATCCCCTAGCCCGCGCAGGACCGAGAGGGGGCTCAGCCTGCTCAGCGTCAGGGTCCCCGAGTACCCCTTCCTCGCGGACGGGTTAAGGTAGATCTCGTATCCCGTCCCCGCGTAGAGGTCGAGGGGGACTACGTCCGCCTTCACCTCCTGGAGCAGCACGACGTCGAACCCCATCCTGAGGAGGGAAGGGAGGCCCTTGCCGGCCGCGCTCCTGAGCCCGTTGACGTTCCAGGAAGCTACCCTCACGCCGTGGGCAGGGGCGCGGGCCCATAAATCCGCGCGGGGTGAGCCCTCCTGGGCGGCAGGCGCTCCAGCTGGATGGCGTAGCGATGCCTCAGCATGCCGAGGAGGAGCACCCCCAGGGCGGTCATCAGGCCCCTGGCGATCGGGTTCCTTATGCCCTCCGTGACCATCCTGACGCCCTCGGTCAGGTTGTCGAAAGCCTTGTGGAGCGCCCTGAGGACGAACTCCCTCCTCAGGGGATCCTCAAGCAGCTCGTCCAGCGCCGCGAAGCCCCTTCCCCTGAAGGCGGCCACGGGTATGAGCGGGAGCGGGAAGGTCACCACCCTCAACCCCTTCAGCCTGTCCAGGAGCTCCAGGTTCGCTATTATGTCCTCATCCGTCTCCCCCGGGAAGTTGATTATCATCGTCCCCACGACTATCCAGCGGTTGTCGTTCAGGATGCCTATGGCCCTCTCCACGACCTCCGGGTACTCGAAGGGCCTGTAGGGCAGCGCCTTGCCCCTCATGTACCTCTCTATGAGCGTCGGGGATCCCGTCTCGATGCCCATCTCTATGAAGCTGTGCCTGCCCCCCTCGTTCACGTACTCGCCCACCGCCCTAACGAGGCCGGGCGCCTGGACCACGACGGCCGCAGTCGTGAAGTCTATCGAGATCGTCGCGTCGCCGTCGTAGGACTTCACGAGGCGGTACGCCTTCCTAGTTAGGTCGATGACCTTCTCGGGCCTCGGGTCTATCCCGCTGGCGCCGTACCTGAAGTACTCCTCGCTGTGGAGGGTCACACCCCTCGAGCCGCTCTCCATGTTCAGCCTGATCTCCCTCTCCACGTGGCCCTCGAAGGGGAAGGACCTTATCATGCCGCTCAGGTTCGGGGTGCAGAAAGCGCAACCCCTCCCGCACCCCCTGGTGACCTCCACTATGCCCCCGTTGGAGGGCGTGAGTATTGTGGGGACCTCCTCCACGCTTGGCGGCCTGGCGCGGAACACGCGGGGCACGGGCTCCCCCGAGAGCAGCGCCCTGAAGTAGGCCGGGCCGTCGCGCTCGAACTCGCCCTCGAACACCGAATCTATCCCCAGCTCATCCTGCATGCCGCTGTCCACGATCTGCCAGGCGGCCGGGCCGCCGACGACGACCCTGAAGTTGCGCCTGTAGGGCGAGGCGTTCACGCTCCCCAGCACGTACCTGAAGGACCTCGCTATGTAGGGGAGGCCCACGTAGGGGAGGCCCGCCAGCCTGACTATCCAGTAGGTTACGCCGGAGCCGTAGCTGTAGCCCATCCCGTCCATCGTGTAGATCCCGACGACCTTCGTCCTCGGGCCTATGAGCCTGTGGACCTCGTATGGGCTGGCTATAACGGCGTCCACCCCCATCCCCCTGAGCTTCGCCTCGACCTTGGCGAGCCCGTAGGGGGCCCTCCTGGCCACTCCGTCGGGGCCGGACTCGACGCTGAAGATGGACGACGCGACCCTCCAGCTCAGTATGTTCTCGGGAAGCGCGCTCAGGAACCCCAGGAGGGACGAGCCCATGGAGTCGCTCGCGATGGCCGGCTCGCTCGTGAGAACCACCTCGTGGCCTAGGCTGCTCACCCGGGCCACGAGCCCGGTTTTCACGCGCAAAAAATAACGTTTGCTGAAAACTCTCTACTTCCTCGAGGCCAGCTCGACGAACGCCTTGAATATGTGGAGCCCGGCAGCCGGGCGCAGGTGGGCCGGGACCTGCCAGTCGTGGACGGCCCTCTCCGGATGGGGCATGAGCCCCATTACGAGGCCGTCCTGGGAGCAGAGCCCGGCTATGTCGGCCTCGGACCCGTTTGGGTTGTACGGGTACTCCCCGCCTGCCGGGGATCCATCGGGCCTCGAGTACCTGTAGGCTACTAGCCCCATCGAGAGCAGGTCGCCCGCGCAGAGGGGATCCGACAGCACGACCTTGCCCTCCCCGTGCGCCACCGGCATGGCCTGGACCTCGGGGCCGGAGGAAAGGGCGCAGCCCCCAGCCCTCCTCACGTGGACCCAGCGGAACTCGAAGCGGCCCGAGGAGTTCGGCGCCAGCGCCGCCCGGCAGCGGGCGCCGGGGAGGAGCCCGAGCTCCACCAGCACCTGGAACCCGTTGCATATTCCAAGTATTGGCCTCCCGCGGGACCTCAGCTCGTCCAGCTCCCTCCTCAGGGAGGTCCTCAGCTTGGCCGCCAGGACGGCGCCCGCCCTCACCCTGTCGGCGTACGAGAACCCGCCCGGCAGCACGAGCCCGTCGAAGGCGGACAGGTCGACGTCCCCGGACTCCGCGTCGCTGACGCGCACCACGTGGACCTCAGCCCCGGCTTCCGAGAGCGCCAGGGCGGTCTCGCGGTCGCAGTTCGTCCCAGGCGCCCTGAGGACCGCTACCCTCGCCAAGGCGACCTCCTCCAGGCCAGCTCCAGCTCGTCAAGCCCCAGGTCCACCGATCCTTTCCTCAGGAGGAGGTGGAGGCGGCCCCCGCGGTCGACGCGCCCTATCGGGGCGGCCCTGCAGCCGGTCGAGGCCGCGACCGACTCGAACTCCTCCTCGCGCCCGGAGCGGACCTCCACTAGGAACCTGCCGTTGCTCTCTGAGAACATCAGGTGGTAGTCCCTGAGGGCGCCCTCGGCGGGGACCTTCGTCAGGTCGAGCTCCAGCCCGAGGCGCCCTCCTATCGCCATCTCCGCCGCGGCGACCGCGAGGCCCCCGTCTGAGGCGTCGTGCGCAGCCGCGACGACCCCCTCGTCTATCGCGCGGGTCAGGCACTCGAAGGAGCCCCGGGACTCCTCTGCCCTGACCCTCGGCACTGCTCCGCCGCCCAGCCCGAGCAGCTCGAAGTACTCGGATCCCCCCATCTCGGCGCGCGTGACGCCGACAGCGTACACGGGATCCCCTGGGGCCTTGAGGGGCGACGTGACGGCGCGCCTGACGTCCGGGATCACGCCTACCGCGGTTATCAGGAGCGTGGGGAGCACGGGGCCCAGGGGCGATTCGTTGTGGAGCGAGTCCTTGCCCGAGACGAACGGTGCGCCGAACGCCGTGGAGAAGTCGCGGCACGCCCTGAGGGCCTCGAGCAGGGACCACATCTCCTCGGGCCTCTCCGGGCTGCCCCAGGAGAAGTTGTCGAGCAGGGACCACCTCCTTCCGCCCACCGCGGCGTTGTTGCGTATTGCCTCGTCTATGCTGGAGGCGGCCATCCAGTACGGGCTTATCCTCGAGTACCTGGGCCTGAGCCCCACTGAGATAACTATGCCCTCCCACGAGTCCTTCAGCGGCCTTATGACCGCCGCATCGCCGTGCCCGCGCCCCGGCCCCTCCAGGGGGTAGATGGCGGTGTTGCCCCTGACCCCCATGTCGTAGGTGCTCACGGCTCCCTCCCTGCTCGAGACGTTGGGGGACGATAGGACGCGCAGGAGCTCCTCCCCGGGATCGGCCGGATCCTCCAGGTTGGGCTCCTCCTCGCTGGGGGGAGGAGGGGGCCTGGCGACCCTAGTGATGCGGGGCGGCCTGAGGAGGAAGTCCATCTCCAGGTCGACCACGAGCTCGCCGCGGTGGAGGGCCCTGAAGCGCCTCGATTCCGTTAGCCTGCCGATCACCGCGGCCTCCAGGCCCTCGCGGCGGGCCGCTTCCAATATGCGCCCCGAAGCTTCGGGGCGCGCGGATAGCAGCATGCGCTCCTGGGACTCCGATATGAGTATCTCCCAGGGCTCCAGCTCCTCCCTCAGCGGAACCTCGTCCAGGTGGACCTCGCACCCCGCATGCGCCTCCTCCGCGAGCTCCGCGGCGGCCACCGCCAGCCCTCCCCCTCCCAGATCCGTTATGCCCGTGGCCAGGCGAGCGTCCCTCAGGGAGCCCACGAGCCTTATCAGGCCCTCCTCTACGAGGGGATCCGGTATCTGGACGGCCGGCCTGAGGGCCCTCAGGTCCTCCGGAAGGGAGGAGGACGCGAACGTGGCCCCGGCTATCCCATCCCTCCCGGTCGTGTTGCCCACTAGTATTAGGACGTCGCCGGGGCGAGGGTCCTTCGCGTACCCGCCCGGGGGTATCACGCCCACGCAGCCCGCGTAGACCAGCGGGGATCCCAGGTACCCGCGATCGAAGACTATCGCGCCGGCGACTGTGGGGATCCCCACGTTGTTCCCGTAGTGCCCTATCCCAGCGATCACCCCGTCCATGATGCGGCCGGGATCCAGCATGCCCGGTGGCGCGCGGGATCCGGGGGGCCCGAAGCAGAGCACGTCGATTAGGGCCACCGGATCGGCCCAGACGGCTAGGACGTCCCTTATGACACCTCCCACCCCCGTGGCCGCCCCTCCGAACGGCTCGACAGCCGATGGGTGGTTGTGGGTCTCCACCTTGACGGCGATCGAGTAACCCCTCGACAGCTCGACGACGCCCGCGTTGTCCCTCAGCGCCGAGACGACCCAAGGCGCCCTGGAGGCCGGGGCTATGAAGGTCGAGAGGAGGTCGTCCGCCAAAGGCTCCCCGTCCGGCCCCACGACCCTCCCGCGGAAGGTCCTATGCCTGCAGTGCTCGGACCACACCTGGGCTATTGACCTGAGCTCCGCCTCCGTGGGCTCCCTCCCCACGGATGAGAAATAGGCCTCCACGGCCTCCCAGTCCTCAGCGCTCATCCCGATGGCGCGCGCCGACCTCAAGGACCTCCACCTCGCACTCGTCCCTCACGGGGTTCGCGAGGAGGGCCGAACACATCTCCCGCGCCAGCGCCTCCGCCTCCCTGGGCCCCGGGGCCTCGACCTCCAGCCTGTATGCCTTTCCAGCCCTCGCGGAGAGCACAGGGAACCCCATCCCCGAGAGGGCCTCCTTGACCGTGCGGCCCTCGGGGTCGACCAGGCCCTCCCTGAGCCTGACCTCGACCCTCACCAGCAGGCGGGCCATATGCGATGCCCTCCTCGAAGGCCCCGGCGGCCCTGGCGGCCGCGGACCTGGCGACCTCGAGGGACCCCGAGCAGGCCGCGACGAGCCCCATCCTCCTCCCGGGATATGCGGCGGGCTTTCCGAAGAACCAGGCGTCCCCTCTGACGCCGTCCCTCGCCAGGGAGGCCCTGGCGGCCGACGGGTTCCACGAGAGGACGGGGGATCCGGGGACCACGTCCTCCGGCGCCAGCACAACCCTGGCGGCGCAGTAGCCCTCCGGATCCAGGAGGCGCGGAGGCTCGACCAGAAGCCCCATGGTCGACCTGAGGTGAAGCGACCCCTCGTCCTCCGAGAGGGCCCACCTCGTCACCATGCCGGTGTCGTGGGGCCTGTTGGCGAACTCGCTCGTGTAGACCCTCCCGTCTATCACGAACTGCTCGACCGCGTAGAGCCCGAGGCCCCCCAGGGCGTCCGCTATCCTCCTGGCCTGCTCGGCCCCCTCCTCCTCCAGCTCCCTCGGGACGCCCGACGGCATCCAGCTCTCCACGTAGACCGCGCCGGGCCTCGTGTGGCCGACCGCCGGCAGCGCGATCGTCCTGAGCCTTCCGTCCTCGTCGAAGGCCCTGAGCACCAGCTGGGTGAGCTCCAGCCCCCTCGTCCTGAGCTCGGGCAGGTACCTCTCGACTATCACCTCGTCGCCCCTCCCCCTCGCGTGGGCGATGGAGTGCTCGTAGGCCCTCCCTAGGTCCCCCTCGTCCCAGACCACCGAGGTCCCGTGCCCGCTCGACGTCATCACGGGCTTCACGATCACCGGGAACCCCAGGTCCTCGGCGGCCTCGCGGAGCTCCTCCTCGGAGCCAGCGTACCTCCACTCGACGGCCGGCACGCCTAACTTGGATATCAGGAGCTTGGTGGCCAGCCTGTCCATCCCGACCAATGGTGCGTAGGGCGTGGAGACGACGTTGTAGCCCCTCCTGGACATCTCGAAGACGCGCCCCACGTCCGCGGCCTCGACCTCCAGGAAGATCGCGTGCCTCCTCCGCGGATCCCCCACCATGCCGGATATCGCCCTCTCCAGCGCGTCGCCGTCCATCATGTCGATCACCGCGTGGACGTCCGCCGAGTCCTGCGCCGGGAAACCCTGGTACCTGTCTATGGCGGCCGTGAGCACTCCTCCCTGCCTCCCCCCAAGGGATCTCCTGGCCGCCGTGAGCACCATGTCCCCGAGCTCCCCGCCGCCCACGCTCACGTAGATGAAGGGGTCGGATGCGCTAAGGCGGCCCAGGGGCTCGAGGCGGCCATCGAGGTCCCTGGCGTGCTCCAGCGCCTCCTCGAGCACCGCTAGCCTCGGCTCGGGCCCGCGCCTCAACCCACCACCTCCCTCATGACGTCCTCGGCCGGATCCACGAGCCCCCTCCCGGGGATCCAGTCCAGCCTCCTCCCAAGCATCCCCCTCCCCATCCTGTACCTGTAGAGGGCCCTGGCCCTTTCCGCGAGGACGATGAAGCGCTCCACCATCTCCCTCGACCCTATGTCCTCCCTGTGGAAGAGGCGCCAGCCGTCGGAGAGGGAGAAGGCCCCCGCGCAGCGCTCGGCGCGCTCGGAAGCCGACTGAAGGTCCGGCCCCTTAGCGAGGACCTCCACTGCCCTGGAGCCGCGGGTCACGATCGGCGGCACCTCGTGGACTGATCCCCAGTAGACGCCGCACCCCTCCAGGGAGCTCCAGTCCACGGAGACCGCGTGGCCCGACGCCAGGTCGCGGCGATCCGGGTAGCCGACCGGTGCTATCGCCTTGACGACCGTGGGATCGCCCGAGAACCTGAGCGGGAAGCCCTCCAGCCTGCCCTCCACGATGGCCTCCAGGAGGTCCACGAAGTCCGACTCCAGCGACGCCAGCGCGTTCACCCCCTCGGGATCCCCGAGCCTCGCGTACATCTCTATGAGCGTAGGCCCCTCGACCTCGGTGAGCATCATCTGGCCCGCCACGAAGCCGACGTACCTGCGCCCCGTCTCCTCCTCCACGGCCCTGACCATGGCGGACACTATCTCCACGCTCCTCTCGTACTCCTCCTCCGTGAGGAAGGGGAGCAGGGCCCCCGACGAGTAGCTCCCCATGCCGCCCGTCTCCGGGCCCATGCCGAGGTCGAACGCATGCTTGTTGTCCTGGACGGGCGGGAAGCACCTGACGGAGCGGCCGTCGGAGGCGCACTGAACTGTGTACTCGGGACCCCAGACCTTCTCCTCCACGAGGATCCTCTCCTCCAGGTCGCCGTACCCGGCCACGTACTCCTCGAGCCACTCGGCGTGCCTGACCTTGAACGACGCCTTCTCCTCGTGCAGGTATGCGTGCCTGTCCTCTATCACCTTGACGCCCTTGCCCCCTGCCTGCCTGGCCGGCTTCAATACGACGTTCTGCGTCCAGGTGGGGGCGTCAGGCTGGGCGGCAAGGTCGGCGGCGGCCTCCTCGTGGCTCCTGTAGACCCTGAAGAGCAGCCTTCCGGGTATCCCGTGGGCCCACTGTATCCTGCGCATCGCCGCCTTGGACATCTCCAGGATCGCGAGCCGCCTCGAGGCCCCGACAGTCGGCACGCCGACGCCCTCGAGGGCATCGGCCACCCCCCTGAAGAGGGGCTCCTCCGGCCCCACGACCGCCAGCTCTATCCCCCACCTCGATGCGGCTTCGGCCACGGCCGCCGGGTCCCCAGGATCGGCGACCAGGTACTCGCCTCCCGTCCTCTCCACGATCCTCCTTATTCCAGGGTTAGCGTTCTCCGATATCCAATAGATCCTGACGTCGCGGGCGCTGGAGGCGATAGCCTCGGCTATCGCGTGCTCCCTCGAACCTCCCCCTATGCCCAGGAC
>CAYFFS010000036.1:0-2535 GCA_964342765.1 uncultured Nitrososphaerales archaeon
CACGTGCCCCGTGGGCACGAGCGAGAGTCCCTCCCCTCCGTCCCTCGCGCGCCTCAGCCTGACGCCCCTCGCCTCCGCCAGGCGCACGGTCTCCTCCGTCGCCAGGACCTCCGCCTCCCAGCCGGCGCGCGGCAGATGATCCGAGTGCGCATGCGACACGAACACGACGTCGGCGCGGACCTCCGTCCTGGGATCCAGCGCGATCCTCCTCCCCTCGACCTCCAGCATTATCCCCCCGCCCGGCAGAGGCCGGGCCCTGACGCCGGGCAACGCGCCCTCCACCTCGTGTCCTTCCTAAAATATCCTACCCGGATACTTATTTAGTGGTTGAGCGTACTCAGCAGGGCATGAAGGTGTCGATAGGGCTGGTGGGCAAGACCAACACAGGTAAGACCACGTTCTTCAACGCGGCCGTGCTGGGATCCGCCGAGGTCTCAACGTATCCCTTCACCACCAAGCGCGAGAACGTCGGCACGGCGTACGTCGTCACGCCGTGCGTGCACAAGGAGTTCGGCGTCGTGTGCAACCCGAGGAACTCCATCTGCAGGGACGGCTGGAGGTGGATACCTATAGAGCTCGTGGACCTGCCGGGGCTGATAAAGGGCGCGCACGAGGGCAGGGGGCTCGGCAGCCAGTTCATATCCGTCGCAGCGCAGTCCGACGCGCTGATACACGTGGTCGACGCCTCCGGGAGCATAGACGACGAGGGGATGCTCGCGGAGCCGGGGACCGGCGATCCCGTGAGGGATTACGAGGAGGTCGAGGGCGAGATAGTGCTCTGGTACCGCGACAAGATCGTCAGGAACGTGAAGGAGATGACGAAGGAGATGAGGGCCAGGGTTCCGCCGGAGAAGGCGATCGCCTCCCCCCTGCAGGGGATAAAGGTGACCGCGGAGCACGTCTCGCAGGCGCTCGAGAGGACCGGGCTGAACGGCGGCGACATCGCGTACTGGAGCGATGAGGAGATGTGGAGGTTCGCGGCGACGCTGAGGGAGGTCTCGAAGCCCACGATAATACTGGCGAACAAGATGGATCGGCCGAACGCCGTCGCCAACTACAGGCGCCTCAGGGACACGTTCAAGGACATGCTGGTGGTGCCCGCCAGCGCGGAGGCCGAGCTCATACTGAGGAGGGCCGAGCAGAAGGGCCTGATACGCTACGTGCCCGGGGATGAGAGCTTCGAGATACTCGACGCGTCCGGGCTGACCGATCAGCAGAGGTGGGCCCTCGACAACGTGAGGAGGCTGGTCCTCCACGAGATAATGAGGACCGGGGTGCAGTTCGCGCTCAACGTGGTGGTCTTCAAGCTCCTGAAGATGAACGCGGTGTACCCGGTGTACGATCCCAACAAGCTCACGGATCGCTCCGGGAACGTGCTGCCTGACGTCCACCTGATGCCCGATGGCTCCACCGTCAGGGACCTGGCGCGCACGATACACACGGAGCTGGAGAAGGGACTGCTCTACGCGATAGACGCCAGGACCGGCCTGAGGCTGCCGACCAACTACAGGCTGAGGGACAGGGACGTCGTGAGCCTGGTGTCGGCCTCCCAAGAGAAGCAGCAGTGACGGCCTGCCCAAAATCCTTTATCGTCGCCGGGCCGGGGAGCACCCGTGCTTGACAGACAGTCCGTGGTCGACTTCATAGTGGGGAACATGAGGAGGACCGGCGATCCGCTGGCCGCCACCGGGGATGAACTATCGTCGTGGGCCGCGGAGGTCGGCGTTCCCAGTCCTCCCTCCGACGTCCTGCTGTACACGGGCCACCTCTACCAGCTGGTGCCGCGCATGAGGGCATCGCTCACCGCTCTGCAGGCGCTGGACTCCTCGCCGGGATCAGGGCTCCTCGTCCGCATGGGACGCCTCGCCTCCCGCGCCCTCTCGCTCGTGCCGGACGGCGGCCTCGCATACCGCGTCTCCAGTGCGCTCTCAAACGCCTACGTGCTCCTCAGGGCCTCCGGGTACGCCGCTTCCTACGCGGGTCCCTCCGAGCCGTACTCCGGGATACTCCTGCACGACCTGGGCCTGGTGGACGAGTTCCGCGAGCACGCCGGGCGCGTCCTCGAGTTCCTCGAGGGGTCGCACGCCGGGACCGTCATCACGCTGGATCCGCACACGACTTATGCGCTCAAGGTGCTCTATCCACGCTACGCTGGAAAGCCGCCCGAGGTCAGGCACATACTGGAGCTCGTGGATCCGTCGATCGTGAGGGCCAGGGCCGGGGCGGCGACGGCGGACGTGAAGGTGCACGATTCGTGCATCCTGTCGAGGGAGCTGAACCTGCACGGCAGGCTGAGGGAGCTGCTCTCGGCCGCCGGATACCGCGTGCATGAGCCCGAGAGATCCGGCCTCAGGACGTTCTGCTGCGGCGGCCCCCTCAGCTCGCTCTTTCCGAAGGTCGCGTCCGAGATATCTAGGAGGAGGATGGAGCAGCTCTCCGGGCTGCCCGGCCCCGTCGTCTCGGCGTGCCCCGTCTGCCTGGCCAACATGGGTGCGCTCGGCGAGGTGCTGGACTGGCTGGAGCTCGTGGAGGCGA
>CAYFFS010000036.1:2635-11146 GCA_964342765.1 uncultured Nitrososphaerales archaeon
CGGACGAAGGACGACGCGCTCTCCGCCGTGGGCGAAATCGTTGGCACCGGAAAGCTGGTGGTCAAGTCGAAGAGCATAGTCACCGAGGAGCTCGGGCTCAGGGAGTACCTCGGGAGCAGGGGGAACGAGGTCTGGGAGACGGACCTCGGCGAGTTCCTCCTGCAGATATCCGGCAGGAGGCCGGCTCACTTCGTCGCGGTGTCCATGCACATGCCGCGCGAGGAGGTGCTCGAGCTGCTGCGCTCCAAGTTGAAATACGATGGGCCGGGCGACATACCCAGCATGGTGGGGGCCGTCAGGGAGTTCCTCAGGGACAGGATACTCAGGGCCGACGTCGGGATAATAGGCGCGAACGCCGTGGCGGCGGCGGACGGCTCCATAGTGCAGGTGGAGAACGAGGGGAACGCGAGGCTGACCGGCACAGTGCCGCCCGTCAACATAGCCGTCACGGGCATAGACAAGGTCGTGCCAACCTTGGTGGACGCATTCAAGGTAGCGCTCCTCGAGTCCTACGAGGTCGGCGGCACCCCGCCGACATACGTCAACGTGACCTCCGGACCGAGCGGCACCCGTGACGTGGAGCACGCGCTCGTGAGGCCGGCGCAGGGCGCGAAGGAGATGCACGTCGTGCTCGTCGACAACGGGAGATCGTCGGCCATCGGGACGCCCCTCGAGGAGGTCCTCAGGTGCATACGGTGCGGATCCTGCCAGCTGGCGTGCCCCGTCCTCACGACCGTGGGCCCTGCGTGGAGCAGCGGCGCCTACATGGGCGGAATAGGGGTCCTCTGGACCGCCGTGACCATGGGACCCGAGGCGGCCCTCCCGCTCACGTATCTGTGCGGTGAGTGCCGCGTCTGCGAGGACTACTGCCCCATGGGCATAAGGATCGGGGAGCTGGTCGGGGAGCTGAAGCGCGGCCTAGGGGGCAAACTTGAAGTGTGACTGCGGGGATGCCATGGCATGCCACTGATCGGACTGGGCGACAGGAGACCATCGGTAAGCGACTCCGCGTTCGTGGCGCCGTCCGCCTGGATAATAGGCGACGTGAGGATCGGCGCTGGATCCAGCGTCTGGTTCAACGCGGTGCTCAGGGGGGAGTGGTCCGAGGTGATAATAGGCGACGAGAGCAACCTGCAGGACTGCGTCGTCGTTCACCCGGACAGACATGCGGCAATAGTGGGCAGAAGGGTCACTGTGGCCCACGGCTCGGTGCTCGAGGGCGCCGTCCTGGAGGACGAGGTATTCGTCGGCATAAAGTCCGCGGTGCTCGAGGGGGCTCGCGTGGGCAGGGGGAGCGTGATCGCCGCGGGGAGCGTGGTGCCCGCGGGCATGGAGATACCGCCCGGGAGCCTCGTGATGGGCTCGCCCGCCAGGATAGTCGGCAGGGTCAAGGGCGGCATCACGAAGGCGGCACAGGACAGCTGGAGGACGTACGTGGAGCTCCAGGAGCGCTACAGGTCAGCGATGAGGGAGATTTGAGCGGGGCGTTCGAGGGACTTCACCCCAGGATAAGGGAGCTGCTCCTCCGCAGGGGCATGAGGGCGCCGACGCCGCCCCAGGCGGACGCCATCCCCGTGATAGCCTCCGGCTCGCACGTCCTCCTGGTGGCCCCCACCGGCTCCGGGAAGACGGAGGCGGCGCTCCTCCCGACGCTGGACGCGATCATCAGGACGAGGCCCAGGCCCACGTCCGCGCTCTACGTGACGCCCCTCAGGGCCCTCAACAGGGACCTGATAGACAGGATAAGCTGGTGGGCATCCCAGCTCGAGATCTCGGTCGCCGTGCGCCACGGGGACACGCCGGCCGACGAGCGGAGGCGGCAGGCGAGGAGCCCCCCGGACCTCCTGGTGACGACCCCGGAGACGCTGCAGGTCCTCCTGGTCGCGGATGTGATGAGGAAGCACTTGGCGAACGTCAGATGGGTGATAGTCGACGAGGTCCACGAGCTCGCGGAGGACAAGCGCGGCTCCCAGCTGGCCGTGATGCTCGAGAGGCTGGCTAGGCTGGCCGGGGAGCATCAGAGGATAGGCCTCTCCGCCACCGTGGGGTCCCCCTCCAAGGTGGGCTCCTTCCTGGTGGGCCCGGGGAGGGGCTGCACGACGATCGAGTCGCGCCCCCCGAAGCCCTACGAGATAAAGGTGATATTCCCGGGATCCTCGGCATCCGAGGATTCGCACTCACTCGGGCTACACCCGGCCGCGCTCGCGAGGCTCAGGGCCCTCTTGGAGGAGGTCAAGTCGAGCGCCCCCGTGCTCGTCTTCACGAACACGAGGAGCGAGTCAGAGATACTGATCAGCAGGCTCAGGCTCATAGATCCGGACTTCAGGGCCGAGGTCCACCACAGCAGCATATCGCTGGACAGGAGGCTCGACGCGGAGTCGAGGCTCAAGAGGGGGGAGCTGGACGCGGTGATATGCACGAGCAGCCTGGAGCTCGGGATAGACGTCGGCGCCGTGAACGCGGTCGTGCAGTACGGATCCCCAAGGCAGGTCACGAGGCTCCTCCAGAGGGTCGGGAGGAGCGGGCACTCGCTGGAGCGCGTGTCGCGCGGGATCGTGATAGCCGTCGATGACGACGATGCGTTGGAGGCCGCCGTCATAGCGAGGAGGGCGCTCGCGGGCCAGCTCGAGGAGCCCACGATACCGCATGGACCCTACGACGTCCTCGTGCAGCAGGTCGCAGGGCTCCTCCTGGAGGACAGGGTGATGAAGGTCCGCGACCTGCTGGACCTCCTGAGGAGGAGCTACCCCTACAGGGACCTCTCGGAGGTGGAGCTATCGGATGCGCTCGACTTCATGTCCGGCCTCAGGCCACCCCTGGCGAGGTTCTCCCAGGCCGACGGCGCCGTATACATGCCCGCCTCCGCGAGGAGGCTCCTCGAGTACCACTTCGACACCCTCACCATGATACCGGAGGAGCCGAAGTACGTGGTGGCCAGGGAGGACGGCGAGCCCGTCGGCGTCCTGGACGAGGAGTTCGTCGCGGGGTACGTGTCCATAGGGGTGAAGTTCGTCCTGGCCGGGAGGCCATGGGTGGTCAAGCAGGTCGTGGGCGACAGGGTGATCGTGGAGGAATCCGATGATCCGACCGGCGCCATACCGAGCTGGGTGGGGGAGGAGATACCCGTCCCGCAGGAGGTCGCCCAGGAGGTGGGCGCGCTCAGGAGGAGGATCTCGGAGTCCGGCCCGCGCGTGCTCGTCGACGAGTACGGGATGTCCCCCGAGGACGCGGAGAGGGCCGCCATCCACGTGCTGGACCAGGCCAGGAGGGGTTTCCCGGTGCCATCCGACGTTCTCCTCACTGTTGAGAGGTGGGAGGACTACCTGGTGCTCCACGTCCACATGGGCCTCAAGGCCAACAGGACGCTGGCGAGGCTCCTGGCCCACAGGCTCTCCCAGTCCTCCGGCGAGGAGTACGTGGTCCACCAGGACCCATACCGCGTCTACGTGAGGGGGAACGCGACCACCGCCATGGTGGTCGATGCGCTGAGATCCCTCGCCTCCTCGGACCTGGAGGCCGAGGTGAGGGCGGCGTTCGAGGACTCCTGGATGTTCCTGAGGAAGCTCGTCCAGGCGGCCAGGAAGATGGGGGTCGTGGGCGCCAAGTCCGCGCTCAGCGGCGCGGACGTCAGGAGGCTCAGGGACGCGCTCAGGGACACACTGGTCAACAGGGAGGCCTGGAGGGCGCTGCTCGAGGAGGACCTCGACACGAGGTCCGTCGGGTGGCTCCTGCGCGCCGTGTCCGACGGCTCGGTGCGGCTCATCGACCTGGGGGACCTGGAGGAGCCGACCCCCATGGCCCGCGTGGGATTGGAGAGGGCGATGGTCAGGGGCGAGGTGGTCGACAGGGCCAGGCTCAGGAGGCTGGTCCTCTCCTCAGCCAGGGCCAGGCTGAACGCGCCCATCACCTTGGCGTGCATGGACTGCTTGGACTACGCGGAGCGCACGCGGCTCGCCGGGGCAGCGGGCGGGGGCATCACATGTCCTGTGTGCGGATCCAGGCGCGTCGCGGTCCTGGACGCCGACGAGGACGAGGTCCGCGCGATGCTCAACGCCCTCCTGGATAGGGGGAGGCCTCCCAAGGACCTGGAGGGGCTGCACAGGAGGGCACTTCAGACCGCCGCGCTCGTCGAGAAGTACGGCTATCCGGGCGCGGTCGCATCACTCTTCAGGATCTCCAGGGCGGCGGCCGAGAGGATACTGTCCAAGTGGACCGCGGGCGCCGAGCTCGACGTCGATGATCTCCTGATGGCCCTGGCGGAGGAGGAGCGCGGTCGCGTCGTCAGGGAGATGGCCTTCCGTCCCCGCCGGACCTGATGGCCACGAGGGCCCTCGCGAGCCTCTCGACGTTCACCTCCGCCCTCGTCCTCCAGCCCAGCCTGACAATATCATCGTCTATGTCTATGTATCCCAGCCTCGAGAGCCTGTAGAGCGCCTGATCCGCCCTCCACTTGTTCAGCTTCGCGTACAGCGCCTGACGCACCTCCTTGAGCGGGACCTCGTTCCTCCCCCCGTACACGAACGTGACTATGAGCGCCAGTGCCGCCGCCTCCACCATCGTCAGGGGGCTGCCCACCTCCGCCGCCGGCTCCGACGTGACCAGCATGTACCGGGCGAAGTCCGGCCCCTTGCCCTCCTCGTCCTCCACCGACCTGAGCTCGAGTCCCAGCTTGCTCGCCTCCACCTTGACGACCTCGAGCACCCTCAGGTAGCCCGGGCCGAAGTGCCTCCTGAGCTCCCATCCCTTTATTCCGGGCCTCCCCCTGCTTATCAGGAGCATCCTCAGCGCCCTCAGGGCCTTGTCCCTCAGGTCGCCCGACCTCTGCTCCGGCGCCGCCCCCTCCTCAGAGCTCATATCTCCATCACCACCGACCTCACCTCGCCCGGGACGTGTTTGGTCACGAGGTACCTGTCCCCCTCGGGGTCGTACCTCAACCCCACCTCCCCATGGGTCACCAGGTGTGCCAGCAGGTAGAGCTCCCTCACCGCCTCCTCCCTGTCGTCGCTCAGGATCGCGGTGACCTCGGCCTCACCGCCTCCTCCCTCCAGCGCTTCGAGCAATCTTTCCCTGAAGGCCGCCAGGTCCTCCTCGAACGAATCGGGCTCGAGGACCGCAGTTCCCTGGTACTCCCTGGGCACCGGCGCCTCCTGCGGCCTCGAGGGCCTCAGCCCCTCCCAGTACCTTGCCGCCTCCACCACGAACTTCTCGTCTATGTTCGATATACCCACGGCGGGCGACTGCGCCATGTAGAGCGCCTCCGCCAGCTCCCTGGCGTCAGCCGCCTCGGCCCTCCTCCTGATGGCCTCCGGTGACATCGATGCGAGCAGCCTGCCATCTATCCACTCATCCTGCATCTCGACAAGGCGGCTCAGGGACTCCACTGCCCTGCTGTCCGCCAGCAGCAGCTCCACGTCGTCCGAGTCGTAGTCCTCGCGCAAGTCGTCCAGTATCGCCCTCAGGTCGAGCGAGAAGGGATCCTTCCCCTCCTTCTCCATCTCCTCCACGAGGAGGGCTATGCGCTCCCTCCTCTCTATCCTATCACGACGCCTCGCCGACAGCCGAGACACCTCCAACCTTCTGCACGACCACGTAGTGCGCGTCCCTGTCCACGAAGCTCGGGTAACCCGGCGTTATCACCAGGTACTGGACGCCCCTCTCCTCCTTGAACATCCCGTGGAGGACCCTGAAGAACGTCGCCCTGGTCGAGGGATCCATGTGCACGTCGAACTCGTCGACGGCCCTGAAGGGGGATATCGTCCTCCCCTGGAGCGCCAGCAGGAACGCCGTGACCGCGGCGCTCCGCTCGCCGCCGCTCTGCCTGTAGGGGTCCAGCAGCACGGGCTCCGCGCCCTTGAAGCCCACGTAGACCTCCAGGCCCGCCTCGGACGGCGACTGGCCGTAGGTCACCTTCACGTAGCCCGCGGCGCCCACGGCGGAGAGGAGCTCCGAGAACCTGGAGTTCAGCTCCCCCACGAGCGCGTCGAGCTCCCTCCTCCAGACCTCCATCCTCCTCCCTATCTCCTCCACCAGCATCGCCTTGTTGCGCGCCAACTCCTTGAGGCGCTCCCCCACCCCCTCCAGCCTCGACTTGACGTCCATGTAGAACTCCTCCACGTCGCCCGGGAGGTCCCCCAGCGCCTTCACCTTTGCCTCCAACACCTTGAGCTCCCCCTCCACCTCATCCAGGTCCCTGACCTCCGCGGGCCTCTCTCCGGTCGCCTCCTCCCTGGCCTCCCTCAGCTCCTCCCCGTACCTGTCCTCCTCCCTCCGGACCCTCCTTGCCTCCTCACCCGCCAGCTTCGCCCTGTAGTCCGCGAGCGCCCTCTCGGCGCTGTCGTACGCTATGCTGTCCACCGTCCTGAGAACCCTGCCCCTGTCGCCGGCGTCGAGCGCCGCCTCCAGCTCCCTCCTCAGCGCCTCCAGCTCCGCGCCCATCGCCTCAGCCCTCCTCCTCTCCTCGGCCTCCTGAGCCTCCAGCTCCCTCCTCCTCTCCTCCAGCCTCCTCAGCGCCTCCTCCAGCCTCACGACGCGCGCCCACGCCAGCTCCCTCCTGACGGCCCCCAGCCTCTCCTCCAGCTCCCTCCTCTCCTCCAGCCTCTCGTAGAGCCTCCTCCACTGATCCTCCATCGCCCTCAACTGCTCCAGCTGCTTCTCCTTCTCCCTCTCCTCCGCCTTCACCCCCTCGAGCCTCTCCAGGGCCCTCTCCAGCCTCCTGCGGTAGCCCGAGATGCCCGTCGCCTCCTCCACCAAGACGAGCCTCTCCTGGGGCGTCAGGGCGGTGAACTCATCGACCAGCCCCTGGTGCATTATTATCAGCAGGTTGTCGGGGTTGAGGCCCAGGTCCCTCAGCATGTCGACCACCTCCAGCCTGTCCGCCTTGCGGTAGTCTATCTCGAACCAATAGTCCCCGGTCGACCTGATGACCCTCGAGAGCCTGATGACATCGCTCCTCCTGGGCAGCGGCCTCCTCCCGTCCCTCTCGCTGTTGTCGAGCAGGAGGGTGACCCTGGCCTGCTCCCTCCCGTACCTCACGAGCTCGCTCAGCTTGCGCGACCTCTCCGTGTGGCTCTGTCCCATGACGAGCGATATCGCCAGCAGTATCGAGGACTTCCCCGCGCCGTTCGGACCCAGGACTATGTTCAGCCCGGGCGCCAGCTTCACCCTACTGTACTCATGGCTCATGAAGTCCTCCAGTATTACCTCCCTGATGAAGGGCCTGGACGCCTCCGCCTCACTCATTCAGCGCCCCCGCCCCCAGAGCGGCCTCCTCGAACTTCAGCAGCTGCTCCAGCGTGGGGCTCCCGCGGACCTCCAGCCTGGTCGCCTTGTAGGCGCCGGCCACGCTCGCCCTCCTGAGCGCCTCCACGTCCCCGGATCCGGCGGACTTGAAGGCCGCGAATACCCCTATGAATGCGTCGCCGCATCCCACGCTGTTCACCACCTTCAGCCCCATCTTGGAGAGGTCGACCGCCGGGATCTCCAGCACCTCCCCCGAACTTGCCAGCATGGATCCCCTTCCGCTGAGCGTCACCACGACCCTGGTGCCCTCCTTCGCCAGCGCCCTCGCCCCGGCCGCCGGATCTATCGGCCCGGCGAGCTCGGCCAGCTCCCCCTCGTTCAGCACCACGTAGTCCACCCTCCTGAGCATCGACTTGATGAGATCCGGGTTCTCGGAGGACTTTATCCCGGGCGCCAGCACTATCGTCTTGTCCTCCTCGGTCGCCATGTCCACCAGTCCCTCCATGAACC
This sequence comes from uncultured Nitrososphaerales archaeon, assembly GCA_964342765.1. Lineage (GTDB taxonomy): Archaea > Thermoproteota > Nitrososphaeria > Conexivisphaerales > Conexivisphaeraceae > Conexivisphaera. The sequence goes on from CAYFFS010000036.1 coordinate 10,385, forward strand.
CCGCAGGCACGTCCATTATCACCACCACCTTGGCGCTCTCCACCGCCTCCCTCACCTCCGCCAGGTCCACGTGGTCCCTCCCCAGCCTCAGGAGTGCGCCGTGGAAGGACACTATCATGTTCTCACCGGTCCCCTCGTCCACTATCACGAAAGCCCTCCCCGAGGGCTCCTCCTCGATGACGAAGACCCCCCTCACGTCTACCCCCTCATCCTGGAGTCCCCTGAGCAGCCTGCGCCCGAACTCGTCCTCCCCGACGGCGCTTATCACGGCGCCCTCCCCCCTCCCCAGGATCCTCGTCGCGGCTGTCGCGACGTTCGCGGCCTTTCCACCCGGGAACTCCAGCACGCTGACGGCCCTGGCGCTGACCCTGGGCCTGGGGAACCCCCTGGACAGTATTAACGTGTCCCAGTTGCTCGCACCGGCGGCCGCCACCGAGGTCAATCCGGGCGCACCTCCACGTTCGCCTCGATCCCCAGGTCCCTGAGCCACTTGGCCACTGCGTGCATCGATACCTCGTACGTCCCGTAGACGTCCTCCCTGTACGCAGACGTCACCTCGATCGCATCCTCCGTCCCGGCCCCCTCGAGATAGTAGTTGAGGACGGGCCACTCCCCGGGCACCTGCACCAGCACCTCACCCTCCCTCCTGCCCGGCGACACGAGCGCCCTTCCAGCGAACCCCCTCTCCACGTCCCTCAGGCTCATCAGGACCCTGATCTTCACGCCCCTCGCTCAACCGGCGTGGGAAAAAAGAGTATCCCC
>CAYFFS010000037.1:0-5276 GCA_964342765.1 uncultured Nitrososphaerales archaeon
TGTAGTACGCGGCCACCCCTCCCACTACTACGACGACTATCACGACGGCTATTATGGTCCAGAGGGCTGCACGAGAGATCGCCTTTCTCTTCATCGCGAGGAGATCTGTATGAAAGTACAATATAAAACTTTCTACTTTATATAGTAGGTAAAACATGTAGCAAGCTTGGCGGCGTACCTCACGCGGGCGGCCTCAGGCCTATCCTTGCGGCTATCTCGCCCCAGACCCCCCTAGGCACCAACAGCCATATGGCTATGGTGACGGCCCCCTCGAGCAGAAGCCCGAGGCCGGGATACGCGGAGGTCGCGTACAGGAGCCCCACGAAGATCAGCGACCCGATAGGGGCCCCTGCTATCCTCCCCATGCCGCCCATCACGGCTATGAATATCAGGTCGACCGTCCACGAGATGCCGAACATCGTGCTGGGCAACAGGTAGGCAGCGTAGAGCGCGTAGAGGGACCCCGCCAAGGAGGTCACTGCAGCCGATATGGAGAAGACCAGCAGCTTAGACCTGAACACGTCGACGCCGGACTCGGCCGCCGCCTCCTCGTCCGACCCTATGGCCCTGAGCCCCAGCCCGAGCTTAGAGCGATATATGCCGTGGACCACGATGGATGAAAGCACGAGAAGGGCCAGCGAGCCGTAGAATATGTAGTAGTTGGGGATGGAGAGGGCGGGCGCGAACGTCACGCCGGCCCCTCCGCCCACGTAGCTCCAGTTGTTGAAGGCCAGCCCGAATATCTCCGCGGCTATCCAGCTCCCCAGCGCGAAGTACGCGCCCCTGAGCCTGAGCAGAGGCACCGAGAGCGCGGAGGCCACAGCGAAGCTTATCGCGGCGGACGCCAGCATCGCGGGCGCAACCGGGATCCCGAGGCGCCCCAGGATCACGAGGCCGTAGGCCCCGAGCCCTATGAAGAGCTGCTGCCCCAGGGATACGATGCCCGCGTACTCCGCCATGAATCCCCAGAGCAGGGCGGAAGAACCATAGATGAGGGCGAGCGTCAGGAAGACGACCAGGAACCTTCCGCCCCAGGCCGGCACGGAGGCGGTGAACAGCGCCAGGGCGGCAGCGTACGCGATCCAGGCGCGGCTATTCCCCCTCAGAACACCTCACCCCTCAGAACGCCGCGCGGGCTTACGACCATCACAACTAGGATTGCCAGCAGGGTGACCATCATCTGATACGTGGCGCCGAACAGGTAGCCGGAGAACACGAAGATCTCGCCCATGAGGAGCCCGCCCAAAAGGGTGCCCGCCAGGCTCCCCAGGCCCCCAAGGATGACGGCCCCGAACGCTATCATCAGGTAGTCGGGGCCGGCGCTCGGATAGAATATGAACGTGGATCCTATCAGGGCCCCGGCCACGGCGTTCACAGCCATCGCCATCCCCATCGCGATGGGATACAGGCGCTCGGGCGTTATGCCGAGCACGCGGGCGGCGTACTCGTTAGCCGGGACGGCCCTCATGGCCTTGCCCACCATCGTGAACCTCATGACGAGCTCGAGTATGGCGAGGACCGCCAGGGAGGCCGCCATGTCAAGGAGCATCACCGCCTGGACGCGGATGGGGCCCAGGGCGACCCCGCCCAGGAGGAACCCCGAGGCCAGCGTCCTATCGTTATATGAGAAGATCATCAGCAGCAAGTTCTCTATGGCTATTCCGAGCGCGAACGTGACCACCACCACGTGGCTCGGCCCCCTTCTCAACGCCCTGTTCAGCAGGCCCCTCTGAAGCAGCCAGCCTACTGCGAACATCGCCGGCACCGTTATAGCCAGGCCGAGCAGGGGCTGGATCCCCCACGCGTCGAGGAGCGCCAGAGACATGTACGCGGCCAGCATCATGAGGTCGCCGTGGGCCACGTTTATCTCGCGCACTATCCCCAGCGATATCGAGAACCCGTAGCCGGCAAGCGCGTAAAGCCCTCCTAGGAGGGCGCCCTGGAGGAGCAGGGCGAGCAGCGTGGACGGGCCCATTGGGCGCCTGCACACCTCCGCCTGTATAAGCGTTTCACACACGCGCGCTGGCGGCCGGGCGCCGGCCCTCCATCACAACCCTGCCCTCCTCCATCAAGTACCACCTGTCCGCTATGGAGGTGGCGCGCCTCACGTTCTGCTCCCCGAGGAGCAGGGACGTTTTGCCGACCAAGGATCTGAGCGTCCCGTAAAGCCTGTCAACCACTATGGGAGCCAGCCCGCTGGATGGCTCGTCGAGCAGGAGGAGCTTCGGAGAGCGCATCAGGGCCCTGCCTATGGCGAGCATCTGCTGCTCGCCCCCGCTGAGCGACTCGGCCCTCTGGCCGGACCTCTCCCTCAGCACTGGGAATATCGAGTAGACGAACTCCAGCCTCTCCCTGAGGGGGACGCCGCGCGTCCCGTAGAGGCCCAGCTCCAGGTTCTCCCTCACGCTGAGGTTCGGGAAGAGGCCCCTTCCCTCCGGAACGAGCGCTATCCCCATGCGGCATATCCTCTCGGGCGGAAGGCCGGTTATGTCGCGCCCCATGAAGAATATCCTGCCCGAGTCCGGCCTGAGTATCCCGCATATCACCTTGAAGAGCGTGCTCTTGCCCGAGCCGTTCGGCCCTATGAGGGCCACCAGCTCCCCCTCCCTCACCTCCAGGCTAACTCCCTTGAGCGCCCTGAGATCCCCGTAGCCGGCTTCAACGGAGTCGACGCGAAGCACGGCGTCATCCGACGTCATCGGCTATCTTCTCCCCCAGGTATGCCCTGATCACCTGGGCGCTGTGCACCACTGCCCTGAAGGGGCCATCGGCGACCTTCTCGCCCTGGTCCAGGACCACGACGCGGTCGGCGACCTTCCTGAGGAGGCCCACCACGTGCTCGACCCAGACCATGGTTATCCCCTTCTCCGACCTGAGCCTTCCCAGGATTGTCAGGGCCTCCTCGGCCTCCTCGGGCCCAAGCCCGGCGAAGGGCTCGTCCAGGAGCATGAGCCTGGGCTCGGCCGCCAGCGCCCTAGCTATCTCGAGGAGCCTGCGCTCGTAGAGCACCAGGGACTCAACTGGTAAATCGGACTTGCGCCCGAGGCCCACGAAGCCCAGGACCTCGCGCGCCTTCTCCTCTGCGCGGCGCATGTCCAGGCCCCTCGCGTGCGCGGCCGCCACCATGACGTTCTCGAGCACGCTCATGCCCCTGAAGGGGCGCGGCACCTGGTGGGTGAGCGCTATCCCCATGCGGCATATCCTCTCGGGCGGAAGGCCGGTTATGTCGCGCCCCATGAAGAATATCCTGCCCGAGTCCGGCCTGAGTATCCCGCATATCACCTTGAAGAGCGTGCTCTTGCCCGAGCCGTTCGGCCCTATGAGGGCCACCAGCTCCCCCTCCCTCACCTCCAGGCTAACTCCCTTGAGCGCGAAGATGCCTCCGAAGCGCTTCGTCACGTCGACGACCCTTAGAAGGGGGCCATCCACGCGCGGAAGGGGAAGGCCGCCCATTATTTCCCTTTCCGCGCTGCCCGACGCCCCGGTAATTATTATCGCGCCTGGGCGTCGCTATTTGATTCTCAGGAGCTCGAGGAGGCCCCTCAGATCAGGGATAACGGCATCGGGCCTCTCCGAGGGGCAGTAAAGGCCCCTCACCACGAGCACGGAGAAGCTGCCCATGCGCCTGGCGGGCGCGACGTCATAGTCCCGATCCCCCACGATGACCGCCTCCCTAGGTGATATGGAGAGCGCCCTAGCGGCCTCCAGGAATATCTCGGGGTCCGGCTTCCCCTTCCCCACGCTCTCGCCCCCCACCACCGCGTCCAGCGTTTCCAATATTCCGGCCGAGCCAAGGAACGCGCGGGCCAGCCCGGAGGCGAGGGATGTGGCCACCGCCAGCCTGAGGCCGGCCGCCCTGAGCTCCCTGAGGACCTGGGGGACCTCGGGGAACGCCCTCACCTCGCCCACGTGCTCCTCGAGGTAGCTCGCCCTGAGGCCGGAGAGCTCCACCAGCGATGACTGCCCCGCGCCGACGGCCTCCGCTATCTTGGACGCGGGAAGGCCTATGAGGGGCTCGAGGTCGCGGGCCCTCACGTTGAATCCAAGGGAGCGGAGGGCGAACTCCCAGGCCCTAGATATCAGGGGCACAGTATCCAAAAGCGTCCCGTCCATGTCGAATATTATCCCCCTGACTCCAGCGGGCGGGGAGCACGTCGCCACGCCGGATCGGGGGTGGGCGAGCTCTTATAATCCCTTGCCCCCGCCGGCGCGGACTTCACGTTAACGCTTTTTACGAGGCGGGATCTGCGGTCCGCGCATGGCGCTGGAGCTGAAGATATCCGCGATCTCGGAGGAGGAGCTCGCGCCCGAATACGACGTTGTCATCGTGGGGGCAGGGCCCGCCGCCTTCAGCGCCGCGGTCTACAGCGCGCGCTTCATGTTGAGGTCGGTCATGATAGGGGAGGAGCCGGGCGGACAGCTCACGCTGGCCGGCATCGTGGACGACTACATAGGGCTCCCCGAGGTCGTGGCGGCCGACCTCATAGAGAGGTTCAGGGGGCACGCGGATAAGTACGGGGTCCACCTGGTCATGGACAGGGTCGAGCTGATAGAGGAGCTCGAGGACTCCAGGAAGCGCGTAGTCACGCTCGGGGGGCGCGAGACCGTGGCCAAGGCCGTGATAGTTGCGATAGGATCCAAGAGGAGGAAGCTGGGGGTCCCGGGCGAGGACAAGTTCAACGCGAGGGGGGTCAGCTACTGCAGCGTCTGCGACGCGCCGCTCTTCAGGGGGGCGGAGGCGGTCGCCGTCGTGGGCGGCGGCGACTCGGCGGTCGAGGGGGCAGCGATACTGGCGGACTACGCCAAGAAGGTCTATTTGATACACAGGAGGGACAGCTTCCGCGCCCAGCCGATAAACGTGGCGACGCTCCGCAGGAAGGAGAACGTGGAGTTCCTCCTGAACTCCGTCGTCAGGGAGATAAAGGGCGACACGAGGGTCCGCGGGGTCGTAGTGGAGAACGTCCTGGACGGGTCCAGGCGCGAGCTCAAGGTCGACGGGGTGTTCATCGAGATAGGGTTCGAGCCCGACGTGGAGTTCGCCCGGAGGAACGGGCTGGAGACAGATCCAAGGGGGTACCTTAAGGTTGACGAGTGGATGAGGACCTCCAGGCAGGGGATATTCGCGGCGGGCGACTGCACGAGCTCCTGGGTGGGCTTCAGGCAGATAGTGACGGCGGGTGTCCCCGGGGGGGGTGGGGCCCACCCCCCCCCCCCCCCCCCCCGGGGGGGGGGGGAGGCGGGGCGCGCCGCGAAAATAGGGGCCCCAGAAAGGGCCG
>CAYFFS010000037.1:5286-10159 GCA_964342765.1 uncultured Nitrososphaerales archaeon
GGGGTACCTTAGGGTTGATGAGGGGAGGGGGCCCGCCGGGCGGGGTATTTTCGGGGGGGGCGTCGGCGCGCGCTCCGGGGTGGTCTTCAGGCAGATAGTGAGGGCGGTGGCCGGGGGGGCGGTTGCCGCCTACCCCGCCAGCCGCTACCTCAGGGAGAGGTGGCAGCAGGCGCGCAGCTGAAATAGCGGGCCGACGAAAGGCCCGCGTTGAGCAGGCGCGCCGAGCGCGAGCCGGTACACATAAGGGCCAGGGCGGGCGACGTGGCCGAGGACGTCATAATTATGGGCGATCCAGCCCGCGTGGAGCAGGCGGCCTCGCTGCTTGAGGGGGCGCGCCTGGTTAACTCGTACCGCGGCTACCTGACGTACACGGGCAGCTACGAGGGGTTTCCGGTCACGATAGCGTGCCACTGCATAGGAGGGCCCTCGGCGGCCATAGCCGTTGAGGAGCTCGCTATGTTGGGCGCGCGCAGGGTCGTGCGCGTGGGGACGGCCGGGGCGTTCGCCCCAGGCATAAGGGAGGGGGACCTGGTTGTTCCGGGGGCCGCGTTCCACGTGAGCAACCTCCCCCTAATGTACACGGGAATAGCGGGCCCCGCCGAGCCGGATCCGGGCCTCTCGGAGGAGGTCGCCAGGTCCCTGGAGGCCGAGGGGTTAAGGGTCCACAGGGGGCCTGTGTTCTCCAGCGACGCCTTCTACCTGGAGGGCCCCGATCTCATGAAGAGGTGGAGGGCGGCGGGCGTCCTCGCCGTTGAGATGGAGTGCGCCACGGTGTTCGCGGTGGCGGCCGCCAGGGGGCTGTCGTCGGCCGCCGCCCTCATAATAAGCAATAACCTGTACGAGCAGACGAGGATCCTCACGACGGAGGAGCTTAGGCCCATAACGCTGAGGGTGGTCCGCGGGGTCATGGAGGGCATGAGGAGGGCCAGGAGGCGACGGCGGCTCGAGCGCGAGGTTCCTCGACGAGGACCTCCTGGTCGTGGATCTGGGGAGGAGCATGCGCGTCCTGGGCACCACCGTGGTCGGAAGCGCGGGGCGCTCGAGGTACGTCTTGATGGGGAGGGTCAAGGGGTTCGTGGAGGACTTCGAGCGGCTGGCCATGGAGCTCCTGGGGCGCGCAGGGCTCCCGAGGGGCACTCCGGTGTTCCTCACGGCGGCGGACCTGCGGAGGTCCTACGTCAGCGCCTCCTGCGAGGTCGACGGGGCGCGCGCCGAGGTCCACGCGACCTTCGGGCTCTCCGGGATGGCGTGCCTCGACGGAGGAACCGGAGCCGGGGGCACGCTCAACGTCCTCATCTCGTGGAACGTGGGCGCGTCCAGGCGGGGGCTGCTCGACGCGCTGCGCGTGGCCTCGGAGGTCAAGGGGGCGCTCTCCGTGCTCTCGGGCCTCTCGTGCCGCAGCTCGGCCGCAGTGGGCACCGTGTCGGATGCGACGCTCGTCGCGCTTCCGCCGGGGCGCGAAGTTTACTTCGGGCTCGCGACCCCGCAGGGGAGGGCGGGCGCGTGCGCCCTCTCCAGGGCCTTCTCGAGGTACGTGATGGGCATGGAGGCCGGCCGCAGGCTGGCCATGGCCCTGGGGCTTGAGGGGGGCAGCTGCGAGGGCGTGGCCCCCGAGGAGGAGGCGCTCGTCAGGGCCATCAGGCTTGCGGCGCTGGCCGCCTCTTCGGGCCTTTCCCCCGCCCCTCCGCTGCGCGGGAGCCTCGGGCGCCTCCTGAGGGACGTCGAGGGGAGGTGCTCGCCCGCTTGAAAGTGGTCGTCATGGCCGGGGGAAGGGGCAGCAGGCTCGGGGGCGTCGAGAAGCCGCTCCTCGAGGTGTGCGGGAGGCCCATGGTGGAGGCGGCGCTGGGCGCGGCTCGCGCCCTCGGGGAGCCAGTCCTCTGCACGAGCCCCCTGGCGCCGAACGTGGAGAGGCGCTACTGCGGGAGGGTTAGGTGCGTCAGGGGGATAGGCGAGTACGTGGCGGACCTGGACCACGCGCTGAGGGAGGCCGGACCCCCGGCCCTCGTGCTGCCGGCAGACATGCCCTTCCTTGATCTAGGGCTGGTGGAGCTGATGATGTTCGTCGAGGCGGCGCTCGAGTCGGAGTCCCACGTGGTCACCCTCAACCTGTGCAGGGAGGGATCCTGCCATGAGTCGGGGATATCCCTCTTCAAGTCCAGGGGCGGCGACTGGGAGAACGTCTACGCGTCATGGCGCGCTGCGTTCCTCGACGTGGACGTCGAGGAAGACCTGAGGGAGGCGATCGGGCTTTGCGGTACCATGGTGGAAGGTCCGGGGCGGCGCTGGACTTCAGCGTGAACCTGAACCCCCTGCCCCCGCCCCCCGAGGTATCTGAGGCCCTGAGGGAATGCTCGTCAGAGGGCGCTATCCGCTCCTACCCGGACTACGAATACGGGGCCCTGAGGGAGGCGCTGCGCTCATTCTACGGCGTTGAGGACGTAATTCCGCTCAACGGATCCTCCGAGGGGTTCCTGCTGGCGATCCTTGCCACTAGGGCCCGCAGGCTAATAGCCGTCCAGCCCTCACATGGCGAGCACTCGGACCTGGCCGGGGCGCTGGGCCTGAGGTACGAGACGCTGCGCCTGAGGGACGAGGGCGAGGCATTCCGCCTCGACCTGGAGGACCTGGCGAGGGCGTGCGGGGACCCCGAGTCCATAGTGATAATTACTAATCCGAACAACCCGACGGGCGCGTTCACGAGCCCCGAGGCCATCAGGGAGCTGGCCTCGGAGTGCAGGTCGTGGATCCTTCTGGACGAGGCCTACGCCGAGCTGAGCGACGCGTATCCGGGCATAAGGCCGCCGGAGGGCGAGAGGCTCATAGTGCTCAGGTCGCTCACAAAGTGGCTCTCGATCCCAGGCCTCAGGGTGGGGTTCGCGGCCGCCCCGGCCGAGGTCCTGAGGAGGATGGACTCGCTGCGCCAGCCGTGGAACGTCAACTCGATCGCCGAGTGCTTCGCGCGCAGGCTCCTCTCCGGCAGCGGAGGCGCCCTGCTCAGCTATATAACCAGCTCCAGGGAATACGTGGCCGTGGAGAGGCGCAGGGTTTCCGGGCGCGCGATGGCCATGGGGGTCCACGCCTACAGGGGGAGCGCCAACTTCCTCCTCATGCGCCTTCCCGGCCCCGCGGACGGCCTCGTGGATCACCTGAGGGGGCTCGGCATCGCCGTCAGGGAGGCCTGGACCTTCGAGGGGCTCGACAGGAGGTTCGTCCGCGTCGCCATCAGGTCCCGCGATGACGACGACCTCCTCCTGGACACTATGGAGGCGTATCTGAATGGCGCGCGCCGATCCGCTCAGGGGCCTGAGGTCGCTCCTAGGGCTCCTGACGGTGATACCGTCCGGCGGCTCCCTCGAGGACGCGGCCGCCTACGTCTACCTGATGCCGATAGTGGGGTTCGTGAGGGGGCTCGTCACGTCGGCATCACTCCTGGCGCTCATCTGGTTCCCGCCCTACGTGGCGGCGGCCCTCGCCCTGCTCCTCCACTACTTGATACAGGGGTTCATGCACGCAGACGGCTTCGCGGACTTCAGCGAGGCCCTGCTCGCGTCCAGGTCCGGCGCGGACCCGCGCGCCGTGCTGTCGGATCCGCACAGGGGATCCTTCGCCGTCGCCGCCCTCTCGACGCTTTCGATCCTGATATTCGCATCATCGCTTTACGCGGTCTCTTCGCGCTTCGTCCTGGCGTTGGCGGCGGCCGAGGTGGGACACGTGGTCGCGATCGGGGCCGCGCTGCAATTCGGCAGGAGGGAACCCTACCAGGGGATGGCGGGGGCGCTCAAGGATAGGATGAGCGGGGGCAGGCTGGCGGCCGCGGCGGCCCTGTCGGCGGCGATAATCTTCCTTCTGGGGGGAGGGGCGCTGTGCCTGATGATACCCATCTCCTCGATTATAATAGGGGCGCTGGCGGCAGGCGCAGCCAACAGGGTCCTCGGCTACTCGAACGGCGACGTCCTCGGGTTCGCCGGGGAGGCGGCCTTCGTCGCCTCGCTGCTGATGGCCGCCCATGCCTGAGGCGGTCCTGCTCGCGCTGGCGCCGCTGGCCCTGGGGCTAGCCCTGGATGCAGCCTACCCATTCCACTCGGGCCCCCTGTTGTCCATTCACCCGGTCCACACCTCGTACGTCATGGCGACGAGGCTGGCCCGCGCCCTGCGCGGCAGGGCTGGGGGCGTCCTCCTCTGGGCCGCGGTCGTGGGATCCCACCTGGCCGCCTATGGCGCGGCGCTCTGGGCGGCGTGGCGCCTGGGGCCGCTGGCCTGGATCCTGGTCGCGTCCTACGTGGTCAAGGTCTCGATGCCGGTGAGGCTCCTGGCGGACCACGTGAGCAGGGCTGGCAGGGCGCTGGCCGAGGGGGATCTGGAGGGGGCCAGGAGGGCGGCGCAGGGCATCGTGAGGCGCGACCTCTCTCGCGCGGGCCCGGGGCACGTGGCCTCTGCGGCCCTTGAGTCCCTGTTCGAGAGCCTTGTCGACGGCATAACGTCGCCGCTGTTCTACTACGTCCTCCTGGGACCCCTCGGGGCGCTCCTGCAGAGGCTCGCGAACACCATGGACGGGGCCGTCGGCTTCACGGATCCCCCCTTCAGGGACATAGGGTGGTTCTCCGCCGTGGCGGACACGGCGCTCAACTACCTGCCAGCCAGGATCACGTCCATGCTGGAGGTGGTGGCCTGCTGGATCCTGGGGCGCGAGGCGGGCCGCGCCCTCTCCTGCTACAGGAGGTGCAGGAGGGCGACCGCAAGCCTCAACGCGGGCCACCCCATGTCGGCCGCCGCGGGATGCCTTGGGGTGAGGCTCGAGAAGGAGGGCAGCTACTCGTTAGGGGAAGGCGGGCTTCCGGGGCCCGACGAGATAAGGGACGGACTGCGCCTGGCG
>CAYFFS010000038.1:0-9987 GCA_964342765.1 uncultured Nitrososphaerales archaeon
CGACCCCCGCGCGGCGCCGGCCGCCCCCCGCCCCGCCTTAGGGCCGCTCCCCCCCGGGCCTAACCCGGTTCGGCGGCTCGCGGGTCCCCATGCCCCTTCGAGCACGGGGCCCGCTGACGGGCTGCCGCGACGGCGCGGGGTCATCCGGCGGCTCCCCCCAGGGCCGACGCCACGGCCGGCGGGTTTTACCCGCGGGTTGCTGGCCCCCGCGTGTAGCCGGTTTCGGGTTTGGGGGACGGCTAGCCCCCCGGCCCTACCCGCGCCCCCACGTCGTAGAGGACCCGGCCCTTATTTATCGGTTCCCCGACGATCGAGATCAGCGTGGAGCACACGTTGCAGACCTCCGACGTGGAGGGCCACCCGCAGTGCTTGCACCTCGTGTACTTGGGGGCCTCGCCGAGGTCCCCCGCCATCGCCTTGGAGAGGGCGAGCGCGGACCTGAACATCATCTCCTTGGACCCCGGGCTCCTGCGCTCCAGCTCCCTCAGGAAGGCCCTGACGCGGGCGCGGACGCCGAGCCCCCTGTAGGGGCACCCGCACCCCATGAACGGTATCCCGACGGCCCTCGCGTACTCCAGGACCTCCTCCTCGTAGAGCTCGACGAGCGGGTGGATCCTCCTCGCCCTCCCCTCCGGCGCGGGCTTGGGTCCAGGATACATCCAGGCTATCCTCTTCAGGTCCCCCTCCATCATGCTGATCAGGAATGTCTGGAGGAAGTCGTCCATGTGGTGGCCAGTGGCCACGACGTCGACCCCCGCCTCCCTCGCCAGGACGTCCAGAGCGCGGCGGCGGAGGGGCCCGCATATTGAGCATGCGGAGGACGCGCCGGACCTCTCCACGAGCTCGGGGAGGGGGTGGCCGAAGAGCTCCTCGAAGGAAGCCGAGTACACCTTCAGGCCCAAGCTCCTCGCGTGCTCCTCCGCGAGCTCGTGGGAGGCCTCGACGGATCCCCCTATGCCCTCGTGGACGACCAGCACGACCAGCTCCGACCCGTGGCGGGGCGCGAGCTTGAGCAGTATGTGGAGGAGCGACATGCTGTCCTTCCCCCCTGAGACCGCCACCCCTATCCTCTCCCTAGGCCTAAGCATCCCGTACTTGGATATCGCCCTGGCCACCTTGCGCTCCACGTAGGCGGCGTAGTGCGCGTCGCACATCCTGCGGCCTGAGCGCACCACCGCGTGGGTCGCAGGGGCCCCGCACACGTCGCAGGAGCTCACGTGGATCGCGTCCGCCGGATCGCTTTTCAGCGTTTCCGATCAACCGTCACGCCGGCGGGAGGCCGTAGCGGGCGAGCGAAAGCGCGACGTTGAGGGCCAGCAGGGCCGCCGATATGGCGTAGAGGGCAAGGAGGATGGGGCGCCTGGCCCCCTCCTCCAGTGCGGCCGAGAGGAGGGAGTCGACGAAGAGGGCGCCGTCGAACGGCGCGAGGGGCAGCATGTTGAAGAGCGCCACGGAGAGGGATAGCACGAAGAGCCATAGGAGGTAGTAGTCGACCGCCGCCCCGAGGTAGGGGAGGCCAAGGATTGGCCTCATCGCGTTGGCCGCGTATATCCCGATCATCGCCCTGCCCGACTCGTTGGCTGCGCGGACCGCGACCTCCTCCAGGCTCCCCCCGCGCTCCACGCCGAGGACGAGCAGCTCCCCGGGGTGCAGGCCGTACCTCCCTAGGTCCTGGACGCCTCCGAGCGGCGTCCCGTTTATCGAAACCAGGATGTCCCCAGGCGCTATGCCGGCGCGGGCCGCCGGCGACCCGGGCACGACCCCCGCCACCATGACGCCGGGCGCGGGCCTGTAGAAGGCGGCCGCCAGGGGCTGGGGCAGGTATAGGTAGGTCGTGGGCTGCGTCAGGAGGAGCGCCAGGACCAGGCCCGCGATGACAGCGTTGGCGCTCGGCCCTGCAGCCGCCACCGCGGCGCGGCGCCTCCAGTCCGCGCCCTTCAGGGACTCCTCGTCCAGCTCCACGAACGCCCCAAGGAGGAACGCCACCACTATCAGCCCGCCCCCCTTCACCCTTATCCCCTTGGAGGCCGCCGCCAGGGCGTGGGAGAGCTCGTGGGGTATTATGACGGCGGGCACCGCCAGCAGGAACGCCTCTATGAGCTGGGCGCTCCTAAGGGTCACGAAGGGCACGAGCGGCACGACGGCCGCGAACCTCGAGGGGGAGGCGAAGTAGGACGCTAGGTTGCTCGAGAGGAAGTAGAGGGCGCCCGCCATCAGCGCGAGCGCTAGGGCGGGCGAGGCCGACGCCAGGGCGGAGGCCCTGCGCCGGCCCTCCAGGACGCGCTGAAGGGCATCCCCGAGGCCCCTCGAGCTCAGCACCAGGTAGAGGGGGCCCAGCTCGACCCCCATGGACTTGAGGCGCTCCGAGCGCCGCCTGAGCGCAGCGTAAGCTATCAGCCAGGACGCGAGCGCTATTGAAGGATAGCACCAGTAGCCGCAGGCGGTCATTGGCCGCCCGCGGCCTGGGCCTCCAGGGGCTTCACGTCCGCCAGCGTCGCCACCTTGACGTTCGCCGGGACCTTCACCCCGTCGGCGATCCTCGTGCCTATCACGAACTCGACGCCCTTAGAGGCGGCCGCGTCCAGTAGCCTCTGGGTCACGATGCCGTCGAATATTATCGCCCTGACGCCGCTCGCCTCCTGGAGCGTCTGGTAGAGCTTGCTCACCGGGATCCTAGATGCCTGGGAGAGCGACTGGTCCAGGAGCACCGCCTCGAGGGTCCCCTCCAGGTCCTTCGCGAGCTCGGACGCGACGCGCTGAACTTCAGGCGGCAGCTGGACGCGCTGCTGCGGCTGCGGGGCCGGGCGAGGGGCCGGCGCCTCCTCCCTGAGTATGCGCAGGATCTCCTCCGGCGTCAGCTCCTCCACCTCCTTGCCGGGCGGGGCCCTGTAGACCTTCACGAGCTCGACCTTCGACTGGAGGTCCCTCAGTATCATGTCGCCGCCCCTGTCCCCGTCCAGGAACGCCATCAGCTTCTTCGTCTTGGCCAGCTGGATCACGGAGTCGGGGACGCCCCTGGCTCCCCCTATCGCCAGGACGTTCTCGACGCCGGCCCTGAGGAGGTTCAGCACGTCGGCCCTGCCCTCCACCAATATCACGGTGTCGGACTCGTAGACGCCGGGGCCCGCGGGCAGCTGCTCCGGCCCGTAGTATACGAGCTTCGACGGCTTCAGCGCCTCGTAGACCTCCCTGAGGGCCCCCTCCCCCTCGCTTATCGCCTTGGTCGACCACTCCTTCACTATCTCCTTCGCCCTCTCTATGACCTGCTTCCTCCTGGCCGCCCTCACGTCCTCGATCTCCTTCAGCTTGAACTTGGCCGGGTACGGGCCCACCTTGTCTATCGCCTCGAGGGCCGCGGCTATGAGCGCGGCCTCCGCTATGTCGGTGTTGGCCGGTATGTAGACCTCCCCAGCAACGTGGGAGTCGGAGCGGCGCATGTTGATCTCTATCCTCCCTATGCGCCAGTTCCTCTGGAGCTCGTTCAGGTCCAGCTCCGGGCCGAAGAGCCCCTCCGTCTGGCCGAATATCGCCCCTATCACGTCCGGCTTCTCCACCGGGCCGTCCACCTGGAACTCCAATTTTATCAGGTATTTATATCCGCTCGAATCAGGCAAGCTCCAATCCCTCCTCCGCTAACCTCCTAAGCGCCTCCACCTCGCGTATTTCACCCCCGAACGCTTCAAAAAAGCTTTCCCTGAACCCGTAGTCCACGTCTATCCCGTAGAACGAGAGCTCCATCCCCAGGTGCCTCGCCAGCTTCGATCCCTCCCTGTCGAAGTCCACGAGGATCACCGCCCTCCTGTACCTGGACGCCAGCCTCTCGCCTATGTTCCTGGCGCGGCCCCCGAGCGACTTGACCTTGATCAGGGGCCCCCTGTACCCGGCGGCGCGCAGCACCACCTCGTCGCGCTTCCCCTCTACTATCACGATGGAGCCCCTCGCGACCTCCTCGTTCAGCTCACGTATTATCGCCTCGAGCGCAAGCCTCCTCTCGCGGCGTTGCTCCCTGCGCGATTGGCGCAAGACGGGCTCCAATCCACCGAGCCATATAAATGGTGTGCCCCGCCCCTGACGGCCTCGGGTCAGCGCTAGCCAGGGCTCGCCGGGCCCCCTCAGGCGGGGCTGGGAATCTTTCGCCGCTGCCCCAATAATGTTTTGCGGCGGCCCTAAGGCCGTGCGCCGCACAGCCCCATGAGCGCGTCCACGTCAAGCTCCGCCGCCGCCACCGGGACCTGGATCCCAAGGGCCTCAAGGGATCCCGGCGAGACCTCCCCGAGCTCGCCAACCCTGACCCCGGAGACGTAGGCCGATGCGCACCTTCCGTCCATCAGGGGGGGCGCGCACCCGGAGGCCAGGTACTGGGGGCCCGAGCCCAGGAGGTACCTTATCACAGCGTCCACCAAGGACTTCAGCTCCGTGAACCCCGCCCTTGCGTGGGCGATCGCGATCGCCATGGAGCGGCCCTCGACGGCGCGCCCCTGGGACCACCTAACCACCGTCCCAAGCTCGAAGATCCTCTGGGGATAGCCCTCGTGGACGTTCTCGGAGAGCACCCAGAGGAGCCCGGGGATAAGGCTGTCCCTCAGGTACTCGTGCTCGCTGCTCTTGCTCGAGAGGACCCTTATGGGGCGCTCGGGGCTCCTCCCGGTGACCTCGTAGAGGATCCGGCGGCTCGTCAGGTGCGTGGTGACCACCTCCTGAAGCCCCAGGCCCACGGCCACGTCGCGCAGCGACTCCTCGAAGCGGGATGCGCCCGAGGCGGAGCCGAACCCTAGCTCCCTCGGGGGCTCCGGCGTCAGGCGGCCGTATCCGTAGCCGTATGCGACCTCCTCCACCAGGTCCACCTCGTGCATGACGTCGAACCTGTAGCGCGGCACCGCGGCCACGACCCCGTCCGGGAGCACCTCGCGCACCCCTATCCTGGCCCTCGCCAGGTACTCCGCGAGCTCGCGGGGCCCCAGGTCCAGCCCCAGCAGGGAGGAGGCGCGGGACGCGCTGAGGTACATCTCGCGCTCCGAGAGGTCGGGGGTTATCAGGGAGAGGTCCCCGTAGCGGACCTCCACCAGCTCGAGGCTTCCCCCCATCTCCTGAAGCGTGAGGGCTATGACCGAGAGGGCGTCGAGGACCCTCGTCAGGGAAGTGCCGGTGACGTCGACGAAGAGGGAGCGCGTGGACTCGCGCACGCGCGTGTGTTCCCCGTTTATTATGGGCGGGAAGGAGAGCGCGTGGCCCGCCGAGTCGACGAGCATCGGATACGAAGCCGCCCCCTCGAGCGCCGCGCCGTACCTCCTGCCGAGCTCGTGCTCCCTGAGGATCTCCCCCACAGACCACTCCCTTTCCTCGCCGAGCGGGACGAACGAGTAGCTGGGGTCCACGGCCCTGTAGTAGATCGGGGGAGTTACCCTGTCCATGTCGTGGAGCCCTATCGCGACCTTCCTGCGGCGGCGCCCTATCCCCTCGTGGAGGTCCTCCTGAAGGCGTATGAGCTGCCTTAGGGACTCCCCGTCCAGGCTCAGCCCCCTGGCCACCATGCCGGCCACGTAGGGGCGCACGCCCCTCAGCCCCGGGTCGGCCAACACGACGACGCCGGAGGGCCCGGCGCGCAGCCTGACGGGCCCGGGCTCGACGCCCGTCAACCCCCTGAGGTAGCTCGCGATGCCCCACTCGGTCGCGAAGTCGGGCCTGTTCGGGCTGTACTCGAGCCTCGCCACGTCCCCGTCAACCGACTCTATGTCCAGGCCGGCGTAGGGGATCACATCGAGCAGCCCCTCCGGGGGGCCGCTCCACCTTGACAGCGAGGCCAGCCTGGTGAGGCTCACGTCGACGACCGGCATGCGGGGATCCCCCTTAGCCAGGAGAGCCTGTTCGAGTACAGCTCGCGGGCGTCCTCTATCCCGAGCCTGACCATTATCAGGCGCTCAAGCCCCAGGCCCCAGGCCAGAACGGGCTCCTCGACCCCGAGGGGCAGGGTCACCTCGGGCCTGAATATGCCCATCCCGCCCATCTCCAGCCACCTGTTGCCCACCTTCACCATGACCTGCAGGGAGGGCTCCGTGTAGGGGAAGTACGTGGGCCAGAACTTTATCTCCCTGAACCCCAGCCTCGAGTAGAACTCCGATATGTAGCCCATGAGGCCGCGCAGGCTCGCCCCCCTGGACTTGACTATCCCGTCCACCTGGTGGAACTCGACCAGGTGCCTCGGGTCGACCTTCTCGTTGCGGAAGACGCGGCCTATCCCGAAGGCCCTGACAGTGGGCCTTTCCCTCGTGGCGGCGAGCGCCCTGACCGTGAGGACCGTCGTGTGGGTCCTCAGGACCACGCGGCGCGCCTCCCTCGGATCCCACCTGTAGCCCCAGCCTGTCGACCCCGTCCTCCAGCCCCCCTCGTGGGTCCTCCTGACCGCCTCCTCCAGGTCCGGAGGGGGCTCCTCGATCGGCGGCACGTCTACGTAGAACGTGTCCTGGAGCTCGCGGGCCGGGTGGTCCTGGGGCGTGTAGAGGGCGTCGAAGTTCCAGAAGCTTATCTGGAGTATGCCGCCGGAGACCTCCTCGAAGCCCATGGACGTGAATATCTCCCTCACTGCCCTGATGTGCTCGGTTATCACGTGGCGCCTGCCGGGGTAGACGGGAGGGGCCGGGGAGCTCACGTCCAGCCTGGAGAGGCGAAGGGCCCTCCACCTGCCCGTGGAAAGGTCCTCGGGCGTCAGCTGGGTGACCACGTCCTCGGACAGGAGGCCAGCCAGGGCCCGGGCCCCCTCCGAGGGGCTCACCAGCGCCTCCGAGCGCTCGCGCACCCTGACGAAGTCTGGGCGGGCGGACAGGGACCTGAGCGCGGATTCCTCCTCGGGGGATAGGGAGTCCAGCGGCAGCTCGCCGGCCTCCGCTATCCTCTCGAGGAGGGAGCGAAGCGAGGGCCCGTAGGGGCCGGGCCTGAGGGCGCGCATCCTGCCCCCGGAGACCGCGGCGTACCCCTCCCTCACCAGCCTCCCCACCGCGGCGTTCAGCTCGGAGGGGTCCATCCCGAGGCGCTCAGCGAGCCCCCTGAGCTCGAGCTCCCCGCCCTCCTCCAGGGCCCTGAGGAGGCGATCCTCCGGGAATCCCCCCTCCAGCGCGGCCCTCCCGTTGTCCCCGAGCTGGAGGACCCTGGTCACGCGCTGGTCCAGGCGGACCAGCCCCTTCGACCTGAGCCACTCCACGGCGCGGCGCGCCTGGTCCACCGAGATGCCCGCCAGGGACGCAAGGTCCTCGATCCTCAGGGGGCCGCCCGACCTGAGGAGGGCGCCGAGGACCCTCCTCTCCAGCGGATGCAGCGCCTCGACGTCGCTGGACATCGTCGCTCACCCCGGGCCGCGCCCTCCCCAGCACCCTCCCCTCCTTGTCTATCTCCCCCCTCCTTATCCTGGTGGAGCTTATCGGCTCGCCGTCCTCCGCCAGGACGAAGTCCACCCTGACTATCTCCACCTCCCTGAGCCCCCTTGACCTCCTCAGCTCGTTGGCGGCCCTCCCCCTGGCCTCTGTCTCAGGGCTGACTATCAGGGCCTCGAGCTCCGGATCCTGGGCCAGGGGGCCGAAGGGATCCTCCAACTTATATATGGAGTACACGCGGTCGCCGTACCTTGACTCGAGGTAGTCGAGGAGCTCGCACGCGCGCTCCACGAACGACCTGTCGGGGACCTTGCCGAGCCTCCTCGCCAGCCCGTCGGAGCTCAGCCCTATCACCACCTCGTCGCCAAGGGAGAAGGCCGCGTCTATGAGGGCGCGGTGTCCCCTGTGGAAGGGGTCGAAGGTGCCGCCTATGGCGACCCTCCTGAACCTGCGCCCCACGCCAAAGGCTTTAGCCCCCGACGTTAAAGGCTTGAGGTGTCGCAGGAGGAGCTGGAGAAATACATTAGGGCAGGTAAAATAGCGGCCAAGGCCCTGGAGAGGGCTTACGAGATAGTGGAGGACGGGAGGCTCGCGCTCGAGGTCTGCGAGGAGCTGGAGGAGATCATATGGAGGGAGGCGGCCCCGGCGTTCCCCTGCAACATATCGCAGGGCGAGGTCGCGGCGCACTACACGCCGGCGCCTGGCGACCCGACGAGGATAGACGGTAGGAGGATAGTCAAGGTGGACCTGGGCGCGAACGTGGACGGATACCTCTCGGACGCCGCCATATCGATAGCCTGGGGGAGCGAGAACGAGAGGCTCGTCGAGGCCGCGAGGGAGGCGCTCGAGATCGGGATATCCCAGGTAGCGCCCGGGGCGCCGATAAGGAGGTTCGGGCGCGCGGTAGAGGAGTACGCCAGGAGGATGGGCCTAAAGGTCATAGTTAACCTGGCCGGCCACAGGCTGGGGCGCTACGAGCTCCACACGGGCATCTCGGTGCCCAGCGTGGACGCCGAGGTCCCGGGCTCGTTCGAGCCGGGAGGGGCCTACGCGCTCGAGCCGTTCCTGGTGCCCAGGGAGGGGGCCGGGAGGGTCGTCGACTCGTCGCCGAGCAACATATTCAGGCTCGCCTCCAGGAGGATGCCGAAGGACCATAGGCTGGCCGAGCTGGCGTCGCACATCTGGGAGCGCTACAGGGGGCTGCCCTTCGCGTCCAGATGGATAGCCAAGGAGATGGGGGACGGCGCCCTGGAGGCCCTCAGGGAGCTGAGGTCCATGGGGATCGTGCAGGAGTACAGGATGCTCGTGGAGGCGAACCGCGCCCAGGTCGCGCAGTTCGAGCACACGGTCCTAGTGACTGAGAGGGAGGTCCTGGTCACGACCCGCGCCAGCAAGGGTTAATACCCTGAGGGGGATCGGAGGGGCGTGTCCTCCGAGGGATCCTTGGTCACGGTGGAGGAGTGCCCCAGGTGCGGGGTCAGGCTGAAGCGCCCCTTCAGCGACGGGGACTACGTGGGGAAGGAGGGGGGCACCTGCGACTTCTGCGGCTCCAGGATGTACGTGAGGATGATCTACGTGGAGGCCGCCGCGGGCCGCAGGTGATCCCTGACCTTTATGAAGGGCCCCGCCCTTCCGCCGCTCAGGCGGGGCGGAAGGGCGCAGGTCCCCACGGCTATCAGCTCGCCCGCCGGCGAGAGGACGCACACGTCGAGCCCGTAGGCGACGTTGGAGCCCACCCTGAGCACGTGGCCGGACATGACCGACATGCCCCGGCGGACGTGCTCCACGGACTCCTGGTCGACCACCACGCAGCTCTCCAGGAAGGCCGGGGAGGACATGAGGAGGCGGGCCATCTCGAGGCTCAGGGCTAGGCTCCCGTCCTCCCTCAGGGCCGCCAGGTGAGGCCCCCCCTTTATCCTGACCTCCCTGAAGCGGGCCGGGGTCCTGGAGGACGGCCTGAACTCCAGCTGGGAGGGGTCCAGGATCCCCTCCAGGTCCACCCCGTACTCGTAGAGGACCTTCTCCCTTAGGCTGCGCCAGTACCAGCCGGCGTCCACGCCAGAAGGCGGGGTGGAACGGATATAAACTGTGGGCGCGACTGGATCTAACGTGGAGCGCTGCGAGGTCTGCGGGAGGCCCATCTATGGGAAGCCCCACCTCGTCGTCATAGAGGGCGTGGTCATGAGGGTCTGCGACGAGTGCGCCAGGCTCGGGAGGCCCTACAGCCCGGAGCCTCAGCCGCGGCAGGCTGGGCCCAGGCGCGCGCCCCAGCGCCCAAGGGACGAGGACCTGGAGGAGCTCGTGGTCGTGCCGGACTACAACAGGCTGGTGAAGGAGGCTAGGGAGCGCCTGGGGCTGACGCAGGAGGAGCTGGCGGCCAAGGTGGGGGTCAAGGCGTCCGTGATAAGCAAGGTGGAGTCCGGCAAGCTCAGGCCGGACGTGCCGACCGCAAAGCGCCTCGAGTCGGTGCTTAAGATAAGGATTTTGGCAAGGATGGACGAGCTGGAGGCGTGAGGCGCGCGCTCCTGGTCATCGGCGGGGACGACGACGGAAGGGAGGCGCTGGAGCTGATGGAGTCCGCCGGCTACAGCGCGGTCGAGGTGCTGCGCGCCAGGAGGATAGG
>CAYFFS010000039.1:0-2713 GCA_964342765.1 uncultured Nitrososphaerales archaeon
GTTACTGTCAGGTAGTACCTGCCCCTCTTGTAGTCGTCGGCCGCGTTGAAGTTCACCTCCACCTCCTTTTCCGTGATCCTGTCGGCCAGCCTCAGTATCTCCTCGACGACATCCCTGGCTATGGAGGCGTAGTGGTCGCCGTCCCTTATGAGCCGGGAGACCATGGCCGCGGCGACCGTCAAGCGTATCCTGTTGCCCTCCCTGAGCCCCATCACCTTCACGTCCTCCCCCACCTCTGGCCGGCGCGACTTGAACTCGGGGGAGTTGAGCAGCCTCTCGGTCTCGAGGACAAGCCTCTCCGTCTCCGTATAGGGAGCGAACGCCACGCCTAGGCTCGTGTCGTTGGCCAGGGGCACCCCAGAGCCCGACTCGAACACGTGGACGAGGTCCACGCTGCCAGGCTTCACGCGGTAGTCGACGACGACGTGCGAGTCCACGTCTAGGAAGCGGAACTCCCTCCTCAGCCAGGACTTCGTGGAGCTCAGGATTATGCTGCCTATCGGGACCTCCTCGGTCGACCCTCCCCTCTGTATCCTCGTCGTCGCCCTTCCGACTATCATCAGGTACATGGGCTCCAGGACCTCGCCTCCCCCGAACCAGGCCCTGGCCTGTCCCCCCACGAGCACGCATTTGTCCAGGTTGTGGTGGAATATCCTCCCGTACTTCTCGAGGTAGTACTTGGAGAGGGACACGCTAGCCTCCTCCGCCGCCCTGTCGCACATCGTGTCCGGGTGGCCCTTCCCCTTGCGCTCGACCATCTCTATGGGGCGGGAGGACGTCGGGACGCCGCTGGCCCTGGAGACTAGCAGCCTGCCGCCGGCCGGCATTTGAGGGCGGTGTCCCGCGCGGCCTAAATATATCCGTTGCCTCGCGCGGCCGGACGGCACGCAAATATAGCCTGGGGCCCGCGGAGCCCCCGTGAGCCGCGAGGTACACAGGATATACTCGTTCCTTGTCCTGCTCGCGTTCGCCCTAGCGACGATCTACGTCGTGACCTACGTCGTTCCGATGGTCCCGTCCAGCTACTCGAGGGTTGCCACGGCCGCCGCGCTCGCGGTCGTTCTCTACCTGGTGCTAAGGATGGTCCTCCTCCTGATAGACCGCTGGCTCTCCTCCGTCGAGGCCGGGCCGAGGGCCACGATAAAGCAGGTGGTCGCGCTCGCCTGGTTCGCCATGATCGGCGTGGCGGTAGCGGCCGCGCTCGGCGTGGACGTGAGCTCCGTGATACTCGGATCCGCGTTCGCGTCCGTGATAATAGGGCTCGCGGCCCAGACGGTGCTGTCGAACATAATAGCCGGGATAGCGCTCATGGCGACCCGGCCCCTCGAGCCGGGCCAGCGCGTCACGATAACCACGTGGCAGTTCTCGAGCGTCTTCCCGACCTACCCTCCGAAGTACTTCTCGAGCGACTACCTGATAAACGGGTTCACCGGGAGGGTCACCTCCGTCGGCCTTTTCTACACGACTATCGTGGACGACGAGGGGGCGGTGGAGGAGATACCGAACAGCATATTGATCCAGGCGCTCGTCAGGAGGTACTCCGATCACATAGTCACCACGGTCCGCTACTGGGTGCCGGCGGGCGTCGATCCGGACGACGCGATTAGGAGGGCCTCGGCCGCCGCCTCCAGGTGCGGGATCGTGGAGGAGGTCCGGTCGGTGGCGATAGACGAGGCGGACCAGTCGGGCTACGTGCTCATCATAACGGCTAACTGTAAGGGGACCTCTCAGCGCGAGTGCAGGAGCGCCATCCTCAGGGAGCTCCTGCGCGAGCTCCCAAGGACCGGCGGAGGCTAAGTTCGAGAGTCCTCAGCGAGGCGGCGGGCTTTGGAAAGGATCGCAGGAGTTGACGAGGTCGTTCGACGCGCGGGCGAGGAGTAAGCGGACATTGTAGCCGTTACCTACATGGACGGGCTCGCAGGTTCGAGTTAAAGTGCCCAACAGATTATATTAGCGTTAGCGTATTTATTTTACAGTTGAAATCGCTGCGTTCAAGACAATTGGAAGCGATGGAGCTCTGCTCGGAGTCCCTGGGTCCTTCAGTTGATGGGAGCTGATGCCGCTGGCCTCGGCGGCCACGGATCCACGGCGATGATCCGCGCTCAAGGTCGAATCCCAATCGCTAGGGATCCTGCCTGGCAGGATCTTATGCTGGATAGTCTAGCTCGGCTAGAAGGCATGGGTCACACGACGTAGGATTGAGTTAACGGTCTCAGATTGTTGTTTTATTGCGCGAATTCCAATTCTCCTCTTAATGTAGTAGAGTGCTAAGCTGCTGAATTCCGCGGGCGCGATCGTCGTGCTCAACTGGTCTAGTGCGTGCCGTGCCTCCTCCAGACAACGGCCATGATCGCTGCTGCCATCGCTATGGCCGTTGCCATCAACCCTATGTTCAGGTAATTATAAGTGAAGTCCACCGGCACCTCGCTCGACTGCGCCACGTATCCCACGGAGTCCACCACCTTCAGCTGCAGGAGGTTCTGGCCCATGGTTGTTAGGGTGTAGGTGTACTGAGGCGAGGTGGTGTTGGCGACCCATTGGCCGTTGAGGTACCATACATAGGTGTACGGTGGAGTTCCTCCTTGGACGGAGGAAGACGCCTCCGCTATGTCGTTTGAGTAGAAGAAGCTGTTGGAGGAGGTCCGCAACGCGATTATCGAGACCGTCGGGTCCGGGTTGACGGACACTAAGAGCGATCCGGATGATACCACGT
>CAYFFS010000039.1:2813-9556 GCA_964342765.1 uncultured Nitrososphaerales archaeon
CTGTGGTGCCCCTGGAGGAGGACGCGGAGACCGTCGGGTCCGGGTTGACGGACACTAAGAGCGATCCGGATGATACCACGTAGCCCGCCGAGTCGGTGACGACCACGTGAGCTGAGTAGGTGCCGGGCGAAGATGGATCCAGCGTGTAGTTCTGGGAGCTGCCCACCGGCTGGCCGTTCACGTACCACGTGTACGTGTAGGGAGGGGTCCCTCCCCGCACGGACGAGTTAAGCGAAACGGGGACGCCCACGTCTGTGGTGCCCCTGGAGGAGGACGCGGAGACCGTCGGGTCCGGGTTGACGGACACGTTTAAGGTATAAGAGACCACGTATCCGGCAGAATCCACAACGATCAGTTTTGCGGTCCACACGCCGGGGTTCTCGGACACGAAGACGTCGCTCCCCAGGAAATCGCCGCCCGAATAGTACCCTTCGGACACGAGGCCGCCGTTCACGTAGAGCGAATAATTATAGGGGGCTGTGCCGTTGTACGCGAAGTATGAGACGTTGAAGGGCAATCCGACGTCGGTCACCGACACGTTCGAGTAAATTTTTGCGGTCGGGTCGGGGTTGACCACCAGGGTATAAACCGGCGATTTGTTGACGTTGCCAAGGCTGTCGTAGACCACCACCTGGAGCCCGTACGTCCCAGCGCTCAGCGGAGGCAGGCGAATGATCCCGCTGTATTGGCCGGAATATGTCGTGAAATTGTATACCGAATTGCCGTTTATGTAGAAATAATATGTGTAGGGGGCCATACCGTTAGAGATCACGGAATTTAATGCCACGGGGATGTACATGCCGGCGTCAACGGGCGACGTGTGAAGGAAGATTTGCGCGCTGAACGCGGGGGCCGAGACGGAATACCCCACGGGCTCGAAGTTCCCGCTCCCTATCTCGACCGTGGGAGTCCCGTTGACCAGGGTAGTTGAGAGGTCATCCGCAGCTTCAGCAGTATTGCTTCCAAAGCCGTAGATGGCGGGGGGCAGGACGAGCGAGCCGTTGGATAGCCTGTACAGCATGTTGAGGCTTGCGTACATCTGGGTGAAGTTCGTCTGCTCACCGTTCGCCTCCCCGCCGAAGACGAGCTCGGAGTCGTAGTAATGCCCGTCCGGGGTCATCGAGTACCCGCTCACGACCAGCGAGGCGTTGGTCACGCCGCTGTCATGGATAGTGACGACGTCGTACCACGTTATGGAGGAGGATGGGCCGAGCGAGTAGCCGAAGTAGACGCGGACTCCATCGCCTGAATAATTGAACGTAGTGTACAGACGTATGGTCAATGGCAGGCTGTAGGGGAACGAGGGCGTTCCAAAGCCATAGTAGTAGCTCGGCCCATATTGCGCGACGGCTCCGTTGCCCGTAATAGTCTGATTCGTCAGATATGATGGATAGGAGCTGAGATTCCAGATATTATCATCAACGTACATCTGACCCGTATTGGTAATAAAAACGGGCACGTTCTGCAACCAGTACACATAATCCCCATTAGTCGTGTTCACCTGGAGGACGACGTTTTGCTGCAGACTAGCACCGTATGGGGAAATTCCGGAAGGCGGGCTCGAGTTGTAAGCTCCCAGGGAATAAATAGTTGCGACGCCTATAGCCTCATTATACAGAATCTTGTAAGGGTGCAATATTCCGGAAGCGTTGAGCACGCCGTAATCAGCTATTCCTATGGGCGCGGGCAAGGAGCTATAATAAGAATAGATGTCGACCGGTAAAGTGGCGAGGCTGTAGCTGACGTCGGCGTTCTGCGAGGAGACATCATTATATATTACTAGGTAGTAAGTTCCCCCGGGAAACGGCCCTATGTTCGCGCTAACGTATGAGCTTTGGGAGTGATAAATTGCCTGGGTCGAGCCGGTCGTGCTGAAATCCGCGAACTGGGAGGAGCTCATGAAATACACGTCAAGGGTGACGTTAGAAGAGACCTCAAACGTCGCGTTCATCCCGGTTAACAGCTGTATTGTGACGTAGTCGTAATAGCTGGGGCTCAAAACAAAGGAGCCGGAAGGATCGATGTTCTTTGAACGTATAGGTGTTGCCGCAAAGTTCCCGGCGTTGGCGATCCTCGCTGGCACGTCGTAAATTGGGACCGCGAGGATAGCGACGACGAGTACGACGCTTACTACCCGAAGAAAATTCCGTGACAACGCACTATTTTAGGAACTCCGCGGCCAGTAAAATAAGCCTTTCTATTACATGATCGACATGTGGCAACCTGCCCAACGTCCTTCCCGGCTACCCGCCCGGGCCCGCGCGACGCGCCACGGCCCGGTTCCGCAGCCCGCGGATGAACGCGATCCCCCTGATGAGGCACCGGGGATCCAGGGAGAAGGGCGGCACGGAGGACGCGTAGTCCTGATAGTCCCGGCCGAACCTGGAGCGGCACTCGGGCTCCTCAACGAGGACGACGAACGCGAGCGCGGCGGCCACGGCCCAGCCCGATCCGATCACGGCGGCCGGACTGCCCGACATGAGGGCCAGCCCTACCGGGATCGCGGCGAGCCCCATGTGCTGGGGATGCCTCATGCACGAGTATATCCCGGAGGTGACGAGCACGTCGGGCCACGGCCCTCCCCCGGGCCGGCTGTGCCCCAGCAGCCTGAGGGTCCTGCCCGCCACGGACACGTGTGCGACGCCCCAGGCCGCGACGGCGATCCCGAGGGCGAATGACGCCCAGTACGCTGAGCCATGGAGCCTCTGCGGGCACGCG
Source organism: uncultured Nitrososphaerales archaeon (assembly GCA_964342765.1). GTDB lineage: Archaea > Thermoproteota > Nitrososphaeria > Conexivisphaerales > Conexivisphaeraceae > Conexivisphaera. The sequence goes on from CAYFFS010000039.1 coordinate 5,532, forward strand.
AGCGCTGGAATGAGGAGCGACGCCGCCCACGCGAGCGGCCAGTACGCGAACTTCCAGAGGCCCCTCATCGCGTCACCGCCGCTGCCGCGCCGTCCAGGCCCCTCTTTAGGGCCCTCGCTGCCGCGGGCCGACGCCCTGCTCCTCCGAGCCGGCGCCGGAATACATCTCCAGGCCCTTCTCCGCCCCCACGTCCGCGGCGTCAGGATCTATGTACGGCGACATGACTATTAGGCGGGCCGGCCGCCTTCCGGTCACGCGGGAGTAAAGCTCAGCCTTCCTGAGGAAGGGAGCTACGTCGGATTTCCTGAAGTGGGACTTCAGCTCGACGAGCACCACGGAGCCATCGCTGACAGCGACGTCGACCTCCACCTCGCTGGGGAATCCGTACACGTAGCCCTCATCGTCCCTATACGTCCACCGCTCGACCTCGATCCCGACGTCCCTCAGCAGCCCCCTCATGCCCTCCCTGAAGGCCTCCTCGCTCACGAGCCCCCACCTGGCGCCCAGTGCGTCCAGCTTCACGCCGAAGTACCTCATCTCGTTCCTGAGCTCCTCGAGCCCCTTGCGCAGCGACCCCACGTCCTTCCTGAGCTCCTCCTGCCCCTTGCGCAGCTCGCCCACCTCCTCCCAAAGCTTAGTCTGCCCCTCCCTAAGCGCCTTAACTTCCTCCCACAGCCGGTTGTTGCTCTCCCAAAGCTTAGCCTGTCCTTCCCTGAGCGCCTTCACCTCTTCCCACAGCTTGTTGTTGCTCTCCCACAGCTTCGCCTGCCCCTCCCCGAGCTTCGCCTGCTCCTCGCGCATCGCCTTCACCTCTTCCCACAGCTTCCTGATCGCCTCCTCGTTCCTATCCAGCCTCTCCAATATCTCAGACAGCCCCAGCTTCCCGGCCACGGCGTAGCGGAACTCCTTGTCCTTATCCAGCAGGTCCAGCAGCCGCGCCTTCAGCGAGCCGCTCGCCCTGGACACGAAGCCTTTGCGGAGGCCTCAGTTATATTGCTTCCTACGACATCGTGAACCATTCCCAGGCCACGGCCAACGCCAGTTCGAGAGCTCCGGCGCTACATGGGCTCGCCTCCGCAGGAAGCCCGCGACATGTTTCCGATCTCTGCGGCCGCCAGTAACCTGGTTCAACTACGTAGTTTCTACGCGCGGAATGGTGCTCCGGCCGGGATTTGAACCCGGGTCACCGGCTCGAGAGGCCGGCATACTTGGCCGGTCTATACTACCGGAGCGCGATGTCCACGGGGATGGCCCGATTTAAGCGTGACGCCGGCCCGGCGGCCCGCATTGGGGCCGCGGGCTTAACGGCCTCAACAATGATAGCATCCGTATTCCCGTGAAAAGCCCCTATTTGTTGCCGGGCTCGACGCCGACGCGCGGACGCTACCCACTACGATGCGCGGGGAAAAGATTTAGCTCATGCTCACCGTCGGCGCCCCGTGAAGATTACTGTGGCCTCGCCCACCTACAGGCGGGCCTGGAGCCTCCCCTACGTGCTTGAGGGCCTGAGGTCCCAGAGCAGGCCTCCAGATGAGGTCTTGATAGTGCTGAAGCCGTCTGGCGACGGATCCGAGGAGGTCCTAAGCAGATACGAGGAAAAGCTGCCGCTCAGAGTTATTGTGCAGAGGCAGGGAGGCGTAGCGCAAGCGATCCAGGAGGCGATCGACGCCGCCACGGGGGACCTCCTGCTCTTCATAGACGATGACGCCGTGCCGGAGGAGAAGTGGGTCGAGAAATATGAGCGGTTCTTCGAGGAGATCCCGGACGCGGGAGGGGCATCAGGCGCAGTCATACCTGCGCGCTTGGTCGGTGGACGTCCAGAGCCTTTAGAGGTTTTAGAGGGCGCCATGGGCATCGCGGAGGGAGCGCGCGTTCGTCGTGAAGTGTCGTGGAGAAGGCCCTTGCCGGAGCTGCGCGATTACTGCGAGTTTCTTTCATTATCTGGTTTTAATGTTGGTAGAAATTGTAATATTCTAGGAGAGGTCTACTATAAATCTACATCTCTCTGGGGCGCGAACATGGCCTTCAGAACTAAGGCCGTCGCCGGAGCCCCGCTAGGAAGGCTCTACGAGGGGAGCAGGAAGGGATTTCATAGTGAAAGCCTTTTGGCTTACGTTGCAGTAAAAAGGGGTTATGTTACTTACAAAATTATAGGTCCTGAGAAGTCCCCAAAGGTTCTACACCTCGAGGGGGAGTCGCTCACCAGGGGGCGCGGGTTCCTCCATGAGTTCTGGCTTCACTACGACCGCGTGAGGACGTTCCACAGGCTGAGGCGTCTCGGAGCGAAGGTCTCCTATGGGGCATACGTCATGGCATGTCTGGCAACCGCGAGAAAGCATACCCTGCCTAGGATACTGGCGACGATTTACGCGCAAATACGCTAGACGCGTCGCAGCCGGATAGTGACCCTTGCTATCCCTGACCCTTGCTATCCCAATGGGCATCCATATAATACAACTACTACTACAAAGGAATTTTAAGGAAGATCTCTCGGTTCCTGTCGTGATCCTAGCCACTTACCTTCCCTTCTACAGGATCCATGAGGTCGAGGAGTACTTCCTCAGGTCCGCGAGGAACGCAGATGCGGACGAGCTCCTGGTGTTCGTCGACAACGTCTACCATCCGGCGCAGCGCGCGATCCTGGAGCGCGAGCTCCACGTTCCATTCGTGGCCGGCAACTGGGGGTCAAGGGGGGCCACCTGGTTCGCGATGCTCAGGGAGCTCGGGGGCGGCGGGAAGGAGGCGGTATTCGTGGACAGCGACAACGTGCTGGATCCCGGCTTCCGGAAGGTCGCTGATCGCCTAGAGGGCGACGTCTACGGCGCGATAGATTGGGAGGAGTGGAATAGGGGGGCGAGGCACTTCATGCGCAGGAGCAGAAAGGTGAGCGAGCTCGACTCCGACGCGGGGAAGCTGCCCGTGTTCCTCTATCGCGTGTACGATAGATCTTCGGCGGGCCTCCTCAGGGGAGGCGCTATCTTCTTCTTCGGCCCCAAGCAGGCGGTGGGCATCAGGAGGTTCCCCGATGGCGCGCTTATCTCTAAGGTTGAACGCGCTTTCCTCAGTGTGGATCACGACCTGAGGAGGCTCATAAGCGATGAGACCGTGCTGGGGGTGCTCATCTACCTAATGGGAATCAAGGAGGTCCCGTGGACGATCGCCAGCCACCACTACCACCATGGATCCACGCCCAGTTACGCCTTCAAGCCCTTCGTGGCGCTGGCGCACGCCCGGTTCGCGCGCGCATTAAACCGTGAGTTCCACCTGCCGGAGTTCAGGCGCTACTGGCTCAAGTACAGGCTCTCATACCTCAAGAACGTGCTCAGGACGCTCGCGTAGTCACACGCGTGGCTTCCTCCACGAGGCTCAGGAGGGAGCGCTCGAAGCGCTCGAGTGATATCTCGCTCGTCCTCCTGAGGGATGCTGAGGAGATATCCGCCCACGTCCTTCCATCGGTTACAAGTCTGCCTATGTCATCGATGGCCTCCTCAGGCGTCGCGTACCCCATGCCGCTCCTCCCCTCCTCCGCCAGATCGGTCCACGCGCCCCCGGACCTGTGGACGACGGCCGGCAGCCCCCTCGCCATGGCCTCGGCCACCGCTATGCCCCAGTGCTCGTTGATCGTCGCGTGAAGGAAGGCCTTTGCGCGATCCATAACGCTATTTATGAGGTCCCTCGGGGCGTTGGGCACAAGCCGCACGTCCGCGGACCCCGAGAGCGCCTCCTCGGCATCCCTGGCGCCGACCGCGACGGAGAGGCCGGCCTTCCTGGCCGCCGCCGCCACGCGCTCCATGTATGCCCTCTGCGTGCCCGTGACTGCCCCGCCGAATATCAGGAGCTTGATTCCCATCCTCCTCAGGCCCGGCCCGAGCTCCCTTACTACCCAGTCGTACCGCTTCTCCTCGCTGAACCTGCCGAGCATGACGATCGCGTCGCGCCTGGCGTCGAAGGGCGGCGGTTTTCCGGAGATGAACGCGGATGGGGGAAGCGGTGGATTTAGCACGACCGGCTCCTCGCCGTAGATG
>CAYFFS010000040.1:0-9079 GCA_964342765.1 uncultured Nitrososphaerales archaeon
AGCTGCGCCTGGGATATGTCGCCGCGGATCCTCTTCACGACGCGCGGGCCCCCCATCCCCCCCTCCTCCGCCCTCCTGGCGGCCCTCTCGAGGAAGACCGCGGTCTGCGCTGGCCCCGAGGTGAATATCGTCCTGACGCCCAGGTCCATCACGAGCGCTGCCAGGGCCCCGTAGTAGGCCTTCTCGTTCCTGAACAGGGACTCCAGGTCGGCCGGATCCCCCTCCACCACTATCACCGGGACCTCGTAGCTGGCCGCGAGGTCCGCCGCCTGCCTGAACAGCCTGCCGTCGTAGACCGAGGACACGAAGTCGTGGGCCGACTTGCGCTCGACCGCCACCCTGTCGGCCACCACGTAGTCGGCGACGTCCAGCATCCTGAACTCGACGGCCACGCCCATGGCCCTCAGGATCTCCGGGATCTCCGACTTCTCCTCCCTGTGGTCCGCGACGACCCTGGGCACGCGCTCGATGTCCATCCCCCATAAATAACCATGGCCCGGCTGCTCGCTAAGCAGATAAGTGCGCCGGGCCCATGGGGTGCGTGCGCTACGACTTCCAGGTCGACTCGTCCGAGCGCGTCCCCGCCCCCCTGTTCGGGGCGGTGGCCGCCGAGGCCGAGGCCGCCGGGTTCCGCGCGTTCTGGAAGGGCGAGTCGAACGGCAGGGACCCCATAGCGGTGCTCGCCGCCGCCTCCCAGAGGACCTCGCGCATGCTCCTCGGGACGTCCATACTCAACGTGCACGCGAGGAGCCCCGCGGCCGCCGCCATGGCGGCCGCCACGCTGCAGGAGCTCAGCGGCGGCCGCTTCATCCTAGGGCTAGGGGTTGGGAACAGGACCATAGCGTCCTGGCACGGCAGGGAGTTCCGCAGCCCCCTGAGGTCCATGGAGGAGTACGTGGGCATAGTGAGGTCCGCGCTCGAGGGGGCCAGGACGTCGCACGAGGGCTCGGTCTACAGGAGCTCCGGCTTCAGGCTGTCCTTCCCCGCGCGCCCCGTCCCCATATACCTGGCCGCCCTGGGCCCAAGGATGTCGGAGCTCGCCGGCAGGATAGCCGACGGGTCGATCACGAACCTGGGGGACGCCGCCCAGATGGAGCTCGTCTGGGAGTCGGTCAGGAGGGGGGAGGCGGAGGCCGGGAGGCCCAGGGGCTCGGTCGAGGTGGTGGACATAGTCAGGGTGTCGGTGAGCGATGACTACGGGAGGGCCCTGGAGGCCATGAAGGCGAACTTCGCGTTCTACGGGCTGGCGGACTACTACGGCGAGATGTTCGCCAGGATGGGGGCGGGCGACGCCGTGCGCGAGCTCAGGGAGAACTACAGGAGATATGGCTTCAGGGCCGCGGCCTCCATGGTCCCGGAGGACGCGCTGAGGAAGGTCCCGGGGCTCATAGCCGCCTCCTCAGTCGAGGAGGCGCGCTCCCGCATAAGGGCAATGGGCAACATAAGGGCGGACGCGCTCATGGTCGTCTACGTGCCGAACTCCGAGGACCCGGCGGGCGAGGCCATCCGCTTCCTCCGCTCCTGGTCCCCTCCGTAGGGCTAAGCTTAATTCCGCGGGGGGCCGCGGGATCGCGTGGAGGTAGGGGAGATCTACCTGGTCCTCCTGGAGATCTCCCTCCTTATGTTCGTCGCGGAGGCCTCCCGCGGCGCGGCCGCCAGGCTCGGGGTGCCGGGGGTCGTGGGCGAGCTGCTCGCGGGGATAGCGCTTAGCCCGTACGCGCTCGGGGCCCTCCTGAACTCCGTCCTTGGGTTCCAGCTAATAGCCATCAACGGCTACGTGGAGCTCTTCGCCCAGTTCTCGGTCACGGTGCTCGTGTTCGCCTCCGGCCTGGAGCAGGGGATCTCCGGGATAAGGAGGGCTGGGGCATGGGGCCTCCTGGGCGCTGCCTTCGGGGCGCTCCTCCCCTTCCTGGGCGTGGCGGCCGCTTTCTGGGCCGGCGCGGGGCCCTCGGCGGCCCTCCTACTGGGGGCCGCTTCCGCGGCCACGAGCCTGGCCGTGGCCTCCGCGATCTCGTCGGAGGTGGGCTTCTCAGGCCCCGCCCTGGACTTCCTCCTGACCGCAGGCGCCATGGACGACGTGGTCGCCCTCATAATACTCTCGACGTCCATGGCCGCCAGCGCGGGCCTCTCCAGCCCCTCCCGCCTGATATCCGTCGTCCTCTACTACCTGGTGGCCTGGGCGCTGATCTTCGCGACCTCAGTCCTCGTCCTCCCAAGGGCGGCGAACGCGCTAGGGGAGCGCTACGCCTTCTCCTTCGCATTCCTCGCCCTCTTCGGCCTCTCCGCCGCCATGGTGGCCCTCGGGTTCTCCCCGATAATCGCCGCCTACATAGCCGGGGTGGCGCTGTCCTCGAGCAGGCACTCCCAGGCCTTCAGGCGCCTCGCCACAGGGCTCTCGGCCCTCTTCGGCCCCCTGTTCTTCGTGATAGCCGGGGAGGAGTTCGACGTGCGCGAGTTCACCCTGATCGTGATCCCGGCGGCCCTCGCGCTCACCGCCATCGCCATGGCGCTCAAGTTCGCCGGCATACTCCCGTTCGCCTACGGGGCCACGAGGGACCTCCAGGGCTCCGTGGCGGCCTCCCTCGGAATGCTTCCAAGGGGCGAGATGGGGCTCGCCATAGCCCTGGCCGGGCTCTCGGCGGGGATACTCGACGGGGCCCTCTACGCGTCCGTGGTCCTCATGGTGATCCTCACTACCGTGGCCGGGTCCCTCCTCTTCTCCCGCTACGCGAGGAGGTGCCGCTTTAAAGGGGGCGACGCCCCCTGACTGACGTGGAGTACAGGGAGCTGGGGAGGACCGGGATCCGCGTGTCGGCTATCGGCATCGGGACGTGGCAGTGGGGATCCAGGGAGTGGGGCTGGGGGAACCTCTACGGCCTCGACGACCTCAGGGGCGCCCTGGACGCGGCGGAGGAGCTCGGGGTGAACCTGATAGACACGGCCGAGATATACGGCCTTGGCCGCTCGGAGGAGATAATCGGGGAGCTGATCAGGGGCCGCAGGGATAGGTTCGTGATAGCGACGAAGGTCGGCCCTCACCGCTTGACTTTCGACGGGATAATCAGGGCGTGCGAGGGGAGCCTGAGGAGGCTGGGCGTCCAGCACGTCGACCTGTGCCAGGTCCACTGGCCCAACCCGCTCGTCCCCATCCGCACCTACATGAGGGCAATGGAGAGGCTCCTCCTCATGGGCAGGATAGGGGCGATAGGGGTGAGCAACTTCGGCCTGAGGGAGCTGGAGGAGGCTAGGGCGAGCCTGTCCAGGTCAGACGTGGCCTCTGACCAGGTGAAGTACAACCTGGTCGACAGGGGCCCCGAGTCCGACCTGCTCCCCTACGCGGAGAGGGAGGGGATCACGATAATAGCCTACAGCCCCCTTGCGCAGGGGGTCCTCGCGCGCGGGTCCCACGGGGGCCACCTCGTGGGCAGGCTGAACTCCCTCTTCAGGAGGTACGACCCGCGCCGCCTGTCCCCCCTCCTGGAGGCCCTCCGCTCAATAGCGTCCGCCAGGGGGGCCACGCCGGCGCAGGTCGCCCTCGCGTGGCTCCTCTCGAGGGGGAGCCGCGTCGTCCCCATACCCGGAGTCAAGTCGAGGCGCCACGTCGAGGAGGCGGCCGCGGCCGCCTCGCTTAGGCTCACTCCGCAGGAGATCTCCGCCCTCGACTCGGCGGTGAGGCGTTGAGGCGCGGCGGGATAGTGGGTATAGCGGGGGTCCCGGCCACGGGCAAGAAGACGGTCGGATCCCTGCTCGCTGAGGAGCTGGGGTGCCGCCACTCGACGGTGCTGGAGCTGGCCTCCGAGTCGGGGCGCATAATCTCGTACGACGAGTCGATGGCGGAGCACGTCGTGGACGTGAGGTCCCTGAGGCGCGCGCTCATGTCCCCGCCAAGCGACCTCTGCGTCCTCTCGGGCGTCCTGGTCCCCCACGTGCTGCCGAGGAGGTCGGCCTCCCTCGTTGTGGTCCTCCGCGCCTCCCCCGAGGTCCTCTACCCAAGGTACGTCGAGAGGGGATATCCCCCGGAAAAGGCGAGGGACAACCTGCTTGCGGAGGCCCTCGGCGTTGCCCTGGACGAGGCCCTGCGCGCCTACGGCCCCCGCCTAGTCCACGAGGTGGACGCCACCTCCAGGGATCCGCGCTCGATAGCGGAGGAGGTCCTAGAGGTACTGCGGGGCTCGCGCCCCCGCGCGCTCCTGATGATGGACTGGCTCGACGTCTGCGAGCGCGTCGAGCGGCTGAGGCGCATCTGCTTCCCCGAGCTCTTCGGCCATCAGGGCGCCCGACGGAGAAGCTAAAAGGGAGGGGTTCTAAGTCGCGGGCGGTTTGTCGCTGGCCTCCAGGAGGTTCTCGGAGGAGATATCGACGTTCGTCGGCAAGAAGGTCGAGGTGGAGCTTGTGGACGGAAGGACCTACGGCGGGAACCTCCTAGCCATATCGGACGGGCTGGACGTCGTCCTCGAGAGGCCCGCCGAGCTGCCGGGGGTCCACAAGATTGTGATAAGGGGGTCCTCGATAAAGGACATACGCCTCGTCGAGGCCCCCTTCGACCTGAGGGAGCTCGCGGACCGCCTCTCTAAGTCCTTCCCGGGGAACGTGACCCTCAGGGAGGACATAGGGGCAATCTTCGTCATGAACAGGATAAAGGTGACGGCCGCCGGGGTTGAGGGGACCGGGATAGCCGCCGACAAGGTCAGGAAGATATACGAGGACTACGTGCGCGAGCTCGGCGAGAGGCCGCAGCAGGGCCAGTGATGGGGCATGGCTGCGTCCTTCAAGATAAGGGAGACCGACCTCCTGGGGAGGCTCGGCACCTTCTCCGTGGGCGGGAGGAGCTTCGAGACCCCCGCCTTCCTGCCCGTGATACACCCCGTTCGACAGGTGGTGCCCGGCCCCGAGCTCCTCTCCATGGGGTTCGGGGCGGCCATAACCAACAGCTACATATCCTACAAGAGGTACGGGCGCTCGATAGCCGAGAGGGGAGGGATACACGGGGTCACCGGGTTCGACGGGGTCCTCATGACGGACTCCGGGGGCTACCAGGTCCTCGAGTACGGCGACATAGACGTGGATCCTCTCACGATAGCCGAGTACCAGGTGGAGATGGGGAGCGACATAGCGGTCATCCTGGACAGGCCCACCGGGATCTCGGCCTCGCGCGAGAGGGCCCTGGAGACCGTCGAGTGGACCCTGAGGTCGGCCAGGGAGGCCCTCCCGATCGTCGAGCGCACGAGGGACAGGATGGCCTGGGCCCTCCCAATCCAGGGGGGGCTCCACCTCGACCTCGTCGAGCTCTCCGCCAGGGAGTCCGCATCCCTGCCCTACGACGTTTACTCCGTGGGGAGCCCCGTGGAGCTCATGAACTCCTACCGCTTCGTGGAGCTCGCGAGGCTCCTCCTGACCGCCAGGAGGAACCTGCCGCCCGAGAGGCCGGTGCACCTGTTCGGGGCGGGCCACCCCCTCACGATGGCCCTGGCGGTGGCCCTGGGGGCTGACACGTTCGACTCGGCGTCCTACGTGCTCTTCGCCCGCGAGCTCCGCTACATGACGAGGTGCGGCGTCCGCGAGCTGGGCGAGATGGAGGAGCTCCCGTGCAGCTGCCCCGTCTGCTCAAAGTACAGGCCGAGGGAGCTCATGGAGCTCCCGAGGGAGGAGCTCGTGGGCCTCATAGCCCGCCACAACCTATACGTCCTCCGCGAGGAGCTCCTGGACGTCAGGCAGGCCCTGAGGGAGGGCAGGCTCTGGGACTACCTGATGCAGAAGACCCTCTGCCATCCGAGCCTCTACGGCGTGAGGTCCGTCATGCTCGAGGCCTCCCGCGACTTCTCAGAGTTCACGCGCCTCTTCAAGAGGCGCGCCGCCTTCCTCTTCGGCCCGGAGGACGTCCACAGGCCGGAGCTCGAGGCCGCGAGGTCCCGCGTCCGCCGCGTCCCCCCAAGGGGCAGGTCGATAAGGCTCCGCGTGGTCGCCTCGGTCGACGTGGGGTCCGCCCCCAGCTCGGCCGACGAGTACCTGGTGGAGCCCTTCGTCGGGGTCGTGCCGCCCGGCCTCTCCGACGTCTACCCGTTCTCGCAGAGCGCCCGGCCTGACCCCCAGGCCCTGGATCCCCGCGTCCTAGAGGAGACGGCGCGCGAGGCGGCCAAGGTGATATCCGAATGGGGGATCTCGGAGGCCAGAATATCGCACGACGGATCCGGCTGGGCCAGGGCCATGGCCGAGGCCCTCGCGTCCCTCCTCAGGTCCTCCGGGATAGAGGCGCGCGTGGAGCCCTAGGTGTATATCGACTCGCCGCTGGGCTTTATCCCCTGGACCTCCAGCTTGACCTGGCTCTCTATCCTCTGCGCGTACTCGAGGAGCGGGCCCGTGTCCACCTCCACGCCGTAGACCTCGCTCAGGACCCTGACCGCGTTGGCCGCGGCCCTGGGGTCCATCCTCTCCGTGCTCGCGTACGCGAGGACGGCGTACGCGGGGAACCCGTACATCTCGAAGCTGTTGAGGAGGATGGCGACCGGCCCCACTATTATCAGCTCGTCCTCCAGCGCCTTGGACTCCCTGAGTATGCCCCTAGGCTCGAACGAGGAGGTGAAGACGACCCTGTAGTCGCTCTCGTCCCTCCTCAGCGTCGAGTCGAGCCCGCCGACGAGCGCCGCCTCGGAGAACCCGGAGGACACGACCCACATCGCGAGCTCCTTGTAGAAGGCGAGCTCGTTCTCCCTCTGAACCGGGACCTCCACCCTTAGGAAGACCAGGTCCCCGCTCTCGTAGAGCTCCGCGGGCGTGACCACCCTCCCTCCCCTCGACGTGGATATCGGCGCTATCAGGTCCGAGTCCACGTACGCCACCCTCCTGGCCCCCAGGTACTCCGTCATGTACCTGATCGCGTAGTAGCCCGTGGCCCCTATGCCGTGGAATCCCGCAACCAGCACCTTCCCGCTGAACGACCTGTCCCTCGGTAGCACCTCGAACATGCGGGTTCACCTAAAAACCTTTATAGATCGGGGGCGGACAGGGCCACCTAAAAGGTTTGTGGAGATGTGCGGAATGAGGATAAGGGTTCTGGGGGCCGCGAGGGAGGTGGGCAGGTCGGCGATCCTCCTCGAGGAGGACGGGACCAGGCTCCTCATGGACTACGGGGTATCGGTGGGCAACGGGAGGAGGAAGGACCCCTCCCTGCCCATGCACGTCAGGCCCCGCGACGTGAGCGCCCTGGTCATAACGCACGCCCACCTCGACCACAGCGGCGCGGCCCCTCTCTTCGAGGTGGATCCCGGCAGGTCCCCCGCGATTTACGCGACCGAGCCCACGGTGAGGCTCTCCGAGGTCCTCCTCTACGACTTCATCAAGGTGACCGGGGACGCCTCGCCGTTCACGGAGCACGAGGTGGCGAAGTTCGTCGAGGCCACGCGGACCGTTGGCTACGGGGAGGGCGTTCGCGTCGGGTCCCTGGAGTTCAGCCTGCTCGACGCGGGCCACATGCCCGGGAGCGCGATGGTCTACGTGGAGGGCTCCCGCAGGGTCCTCTACACGGGCGACATGAACAGGCTTGACACCCAGCTCCTCAGGGGCTACAGGTCCCCCCTGCCGGAGGTCGACGTGGTCATCTCCGAGGCCACCTACTCGCAGACGAGCCATCCGCCGAGGGCCGCGGAGGAGAGGGCCCTGGTCGACTACGCCAAGGAGGTGGTCGAGAGGAAGGGGACCCTCCTGATACCGGCGTTCGCGGTCGGGAGGGCGCAGGAGGTGGCGATGATATTCAGGCGCCACAGGTTCCCCTACAGGGTCTACATGGACGGGATGGCCCTCAGGGTCAACGAGATAATGCTCGAGGCCTCCGACTACCTGAGGGACCCCGCCGCCCTCGAGGACGCGCTCGACTACGTGGAGTACGTGGACTCCTGGTCCAAGAGGAAGAGGATAGTCGAGGAGCCTGGCGTCATAATATCGCCAGCCGGCATGCTCGTCGGGGGCGCGGCGGTCTTCTACAGCAAGAGGGTGAGCGAGGACGAGCGCAACGGGATAGCGATAGTCGCCTACCAGGCGCCGGACACGCCGGGGAGGAGCCTCCTCGAGAGGAGGGAGCTGGAGCTGCCGGAGGAGGGGGGCAGGAGGAGGGTGAAGGCCGAGGTCAGGCGCTTCGACCTCTCCTCCCACTCCGGCAGGGACGAGCTCCTCAGGTTCTTCACGGAGGACGTGAGGGGCGATCCGCTCTTCATACTCGTCCACGGGGACGAGGAGCCCACCCTCAGGTTCGCGGACGAGCTGAGGGGGAAGGGCCTTAAGGTGGAGGTTCCGGCCATGGGCCAGGAGTTTGAGGTCGGCTGAGCGCGGGCTGTCCGCACAGGCGGCGCTCCTCGCCGGGCTCGCGGGCGCCGGCGCCGCCCTCTCGAGCACCCTCGACCGCGCGGACCTAGCGCCCCAGGAGTCCCTGGGCATCTCGTACATGCCCATATACCTGGCGATATTGATAGCGCTCTCGGCCGCCCTGGCGTACTACGTCGTGAGGCACTTCAGGAGCCTCCGCGGGTTCCTCGACGCCTACACCGCAGCGGCCGCGTTCGTCTCCGCGCTGTCCATATGCTCCTACTCCTACGCCTGCCAGGGGGCCATCCCGGGGATCCTCGTCGCGGCCGCCGCCGCGGCGGCCGTCGCCCTGGGGCTCCGCCGCGGGGCCAGGTCCGCCTCCTACGCGGCCGCCGGGGTCCTCGTGGGCGTCCTGATGGCGGAGTTCATACCGTTCAGCTGGACCCCCTACTTCCTCCTCGCGTTCGCCGCCTACGACGCGTTCGCCGTCTCGCGCGGCCCCCTCAGGAGCATACCCCGCGACATGGACGTCCTCATGCTCGACCTGGGGAGCGTCCGCGTGGGGCTGGGCGACGTCGCGTTCTACTCCTTCGCGGCGTCCTCGCTCGAGCTCTCCCGCGGCCCCCTCTGGGCGTCCCTCGGGGTCCTCGCGATAGGGCTCGGGGCGGCGGCCACCCTCCTCCTCCTGCGCAGGCTCAGGAGGCCCATGCCGGGGCTGACGATACCGCTGGCCGCATGCGCCGCCCTACTGCTGATCAGGCCGCCCTAGAGGACCGGCCTTGTG
>CAYFFS010000041.1:0-8067 GCA_964342765.1 uncultured Nitrososphaerales archaeon
CCTGCAGGTCCTCCCAGGAGAGCGGCTCGTTGCGCTCCAGCTTCTTCATTGCCTCCTCCCTCCTGGCGCTCAGCGCCTTGGCCTCCTCCTCCCTCCGCTTCCTCTCTTCCTCCTCCCTCCTCCTCATCCTGCTGGCGTTCACCATGGCCTCGACCTGGACAAGCCTATCCCTCAGTTCCCTGAGGTCCTCCTCGGCGCCGGCCAGCTCCTGCTGCAGCTGTCTCTTCGCAGCCAGGAGGGACTTGATCCTCTCCCTCGACCTAACGAGCTCCTCCCTCACGGCGTCCAGCTCCATCTGAACCTCCTCGTACCTTCCCTGCAGCTCCTGCAGGCGCCTGTCTATTGTGTCGGCCTCGGACCTGACGCTGTAGGCCCTGCGGAGGGCCTGCAGCTCCTTGCTTAGCCTGCTCATGTTCTCCACTATCCTCCTCTCGTCCAACTTCTCCCTGGGCATGGTCTGCAGCTCCCACTCGAGCCTCTCAAGCTCCTTCTCGAGCCTCTCCATGGCCCCCGGCGACGATTCGGCGCGCAGTCCCTTCATTATCCTGCGGAGGTCCGAGCTCCTGGCGCGCAGCTCCTTCAGCTCCTCTAGGACGGAGCTCCTGAGCTCCCTGAGCTCCGTGAACTTCCTCTTCAGCTGCTCGTGGCTCGGGCCTTCCTGGGCTATCTTGGACCTCACCTCCTTCAGCTCCTCCCTGATCGACCTTATCCTCTGAAGTACCTCGCCCACCTGCCTCCTCAGCGCGGACCTCTCCTGGAGGAGCCTCCTGAGCTCCTCATCCTCCGAGCTCAACCAGCACCGCCTCCAGCTTCTCCCCCACCTCGGCTGTTTTATACTTGCCACCCAAATCAGGGGTCATTATACCCCTCCTAAGGGACTCCACGACCGCCTCCTCTATCAGCCTGGAGGCCTTTCCGAGCCTTTCGTCGCCCTTCGCGCGGGATAGCCAGTCCAGCATCATGGACGCGGAAAGCACGGTCGCGTATGGGTTGGCTATGCCCTTGCCGGCTATGTCGGGGGCCGATCCGTGGACCGGCTCGAAGAGGGCCATGCCCTCGCCAACGTTGGCCGAGGGGGCCATGCCAAGCCCCCCGACGACCTGCGCGGCCTCATCCGAGAGTATGTCCCCGTACACGTTCATCGTCAGTATGACGTCGAAGGAGAGGGGATCCCTTATCAGGGCCATCGCGGCCGCGTCGACGTACATCTCCCTGTAGGATACGCCCGGATGGGATCTGGCGACCTCCTTTGCGACGCGCGCGAAAAGCCCGTCCGTCTTCTGCATGACGTTTGACTTATGGACTATCGTGACGTGCCTCCTGCGCCTCTCGGCCTCCCTGAACGCGTATTCCGCGATCCTCCTCGAGGCCCTCTCGGTCACGACCTTCAGGGCCACGGCGGCGCCCGGCAGCTCGAACTCGTACCCCTTGTACAGATCCTCCGTGTTCTCCCTGACTATCAACATGTCCACGCCTTCCACGAGGGGCCTCACGCCTGGATACACCTTGGCAGGGCGCAGGTTTGCGTAGAGGTCGAACATCTGCCTAAGGCGCACTATGACGTCCTTGGCCGTCTCGCCGACGGGGCCCTTGAGGGCGGCGTCGGACGACCTTATGCCCTCTATGGTCTCTGCTGGGAGGGCCTCTCCCAGCTCCGCAAGGGCCGAGTCGCCGGCGGGGTAGCTGCGGAACTCGACGGAGAAGCCCAGCAGGTCGGCCGCGCGCTGGACGACCGACGTCGCCACGGGCACTACCTCACGCCCTATCCCGTCCCCCTCCAGCACCGCTATCCTGTACCCGCACATTGCCCGCAGCCCTCTTCTGAAGTATCTTATTTATCCCATCCATCATGGCGTCCACGCTCGCCATCACTATGTCGGGGCCCACGGACCTGGCGGAGGCTATGTTCCCCATCTCGTCCTCCACCTTGACGACGACCTCCCCGAGCGCGTCCGACCCGCCCGTTATAGCCTCGAGCCTGTACTCGGCCAGGCGCACGTCCGCCACCTCCTTCACGACCGACTGTATAGCCTTGAGGGCGGCGTCCACGGGCCCAACGCCGACGCTCGACGCGTCCACCTCGCGATCCCCTATCCTGAGGCGCACGGAGGCCGTGGGGCTCACCCCCATCCCCGTCACGACGACGAGCCCCCTAAGTGATACGATGGCCTCCTCTGTCGGCAGCTTCCCCAGGACGCTCCTCGCTATGGCCAGGAGGTCGGCGTCCGTCACCTTCTTCCCCATGTCCCCGAGGCGCTTCACCTCGCTCACTATGCGGCGCAGCTGCTCCTCGTTGACCTCTATGCCGTACTCCCTGAGCATGGCCTCCACGCCGTGGCTCCCGGCGTGCTTGCCGGCGACGAAGAACCTCCTGCGCCCTACGACCTCCGGGCTTATCGGCTCGTATGTCGATGGCATCTCCAGCACGCCGTGCACGTGTATGCCGGACTCGTGGCCGAACGCGTTCTCGCCGACTATCGCCTTGTTCGGGGGCGGGTAGATCCCGGTCAGCCTCGCGACGAGGCGGGAGGTCTCGTATATGAGCTCGGGCCTTATCCTGACATCTTTACCGTAGAGGAACTTGAGGGCGAGCGCGGCCTCCTCGAGCGACGCGTTGCCGGCCCTCTCCCCAATCCCGTTTATCGTGGCGTGGAATTGATGGGCGCCCGCGAGCACGCCAGCTATGCTGTTAGCCACCGCCAGCCCGAAGTCGTCGTGGCAGTGGACGCTTATCAGCTTGCCGGGCGCCGCCTCCTTCGCCAGCCTGACGAGCTCCGCCATCCTCTCGGGGGTCGCAACCCCCACCGTGTCCGGTATGTCTATCACGTCGGCCCCCGCCGCTGCCACCTCGGAGAAGACCCGGCGAAGGAACTCGGGATCCGTCCTCGTGGCGTCCTCGGCGGAGAACTCCACCTCAAGCCCATGGGACTTCGCGTAGCTGACGGCCTCAACCGCCTGGGCCAGCGCCTTCTCCCTGCTCATCTTGAGCTTGTACTGAAGGTGGATGTCCGAGGTCGCTATGAACACGTGAACCCTGTCGACGCCGGCATCTATGGCCCTGTCCAGGTCGCCCTTGAGGGACCTCGCGAGCGCGGCGATCCTCGAGTGGAGCCCGAGCGCGGCGATCCTGCGAACCCCCTCGAACTCCCCCTCGCTGGAGGCGGGGAACCCCGCCTCTATCACGTCCACGCCTAGCTTGTCCAGCTGCTTAGCTATCTCCACCTTCTCGTCCGGCGTTAGCGCGACGCCCGGCGTCTGCTCCCCGTCCCTGAGCGTAGTGTCGAACACATATATCCTGTCGGACGAGAGGGGCTCCAGGCCCTGCCTCACGCTATCACCCTATCTTCATGAGGCGGCGCACCTGCTCCCCGACCCTCTCTATCTGATGGGACTTGATCGCCTCGACGAGGCGGCGCATCTCGGCGGAGCTCCTCTCGACGTCGCCCGCCCATTCCTTGGCGAACTCGCCAGACTGTATCTCCCTAAGCACCTCGCGCATCCTCTCCCTCACGTGCTCGTCGATCACGCGGGGGCCCCTCGTCAGCCCGCCGTAGCGCGCGGTCTCGGATACCGACTCGAGCATGCGGGAGAGGCCGCCCGACTGTATCAGGTCCACTATGAGCTTGAGCTCGTTCAACACCTCGAAGTACGCGACCTCCGGCTGATATCCAGCCTCGACCAGCGTCTCAAATCCCCTGAGTATGAGGTAGGTGACTCCCCCCACGAGCACAGTCTGCTCCCCGAAGAGATCGGTCTCCACCTCCTCCTTGAACGTCGTCTCAAGGACGCCGGCGCGCGTCGACCCTATGGCCTTAGCGTACGCGAGCGCCAGCTCCTTGGCCCTTCCGGACCTGTCCTGCGCCACAGCCACGAGCGATGGGACCCCCCTGCCGGCCAGGTACTCCTCCCTGAGGCGCGGCCCCGGGCTCTTGGGCGCCACCATGAAGACGTCGGCCCAGTCCGGCGGACGTATGAGGCCGTAGTGTATGTTGAACGCGTGGGCGAACCCAAGGGCGGAGCCCCTCCTCAGGTTCGGCGCTATGATGGACGAGTAGACGGAGGGCTGCTGCAGGTCGGGTATGAGTATCTGGACCACGTCGGCCCACCTGACGGCCTCGTCTATCGGCATGGGCTCGAACCCGTCGCGCGATGCCTGGGACCAGGAGCGCCCGTCCCTCCTCAGCCCCACGCGCACCTCGACCCCGCTGTCCCTGAGGTTCAGGGCCTGGGCCCTTCCCTGGCTCCCATACCCTATGACCGCCACCTTCCTGGACAATATAGGATCCATCGAGACGTCCTCGTCGTAGTATATCTTGGGCATCGGCTTACACCTCCAAGGCCACCGTGCCGGTGCGGGCTACCTCCTCAAGAACTTTCCCTTGGGAAAGCGCCTCCACGACCCTCGATATGTAGCCAGGCTCGCCCACCGCCATCAGGACGACCCCGCCCTCGCCCTCCGCCAGGGGCTTGACCTCGCCCTCGCCCTCAACGCCCCTTAGGAGCTCTAGGGCCCCGCGTCCGGCCTTTATCAGCGCGAGCTCCCTCTGCACGGCCCTGCCGGGGTCCAGGCGCTCGACCTCTATCACGTCTATGGTGCGCCTGAGGACCCTGGCCAGGTCATCGGCCATCTGCCTGTCCCCGCGCATGGTTATGATCATCCTTGAGGTGTCCTGGCGCTCCGTGACCCCCACCGCCACGCTCTCTATGTTGAAGCTCCTCCTGCGGAACTGGGTCGCGACCCTGAAGAGGACCCCTGGCTTGTTCTCGACCAGGAGCGAATATATCACCAGGGACTCGGATCCCTCGCTCATTCTCTCCCATCCCCCAGCAGTATCTCGCTCAGGGTCCTTCCGGGCCCCACGAACGGGAACACGTCCTCCTCGGGATGTATGGGGACGTCTATCACGGTTGTCACGTCGTTCCTGAGCGCGTCCTTGAATGCGGAGCGGAACTCGTCCAAGGAGTAGACGCGAACCCCCTCCGCGCCGAACGACTCAGCCAGCTTCACGAAGTCCGGGTTAGATCCGAAGATGGTGGCCGCGTACCTGCGGTTGTAGAAGAGCCTCTGCCACTGGGCCACCATCCCAAGGGACGAATTGTTCAGTATAACGACTATCACGGGTATCTTCTCGTCCACGCTCGTGGCCAGCGAGTTCATCGTCATCATGAAGCTGCCGTCCCCCGCTATGTCGACCACCGGCACGTCGGGGCGGGCGACCTTCGCGCCTATGGCCGCGGGGAACCCAAAGCCCATCGTCCCAAGGCCGCCGCTCGTTATGAACGTCCTGGGCCTGAGGACCTTGAAGTACAGCTCGGCCCACATCTGGTTCTGGCCCACCTCCGTCGTGACTATGGAGTCGGGCGGGAGCAGCTCGCGCATTATCCGCAGTATGTAGGGCGGGGAGAACTCGGACTTGACGCCGACTATCGCGTCGCGCCACTCGGATAGGACCTCGTTCACCCTCCTGCGCCATGCCCCCCAGTTGCCCGTCCTGGCGCGCTCGCGGAACATCGTGAGCAGGAGCCCGAGGCTCGTCCTGAGGTCCCCCGTGACCGCGTGGTGGACCTTCACGTTCTTGCCGACCTCCGTCGGATCGACGTCGAAGTGAACAATCTTGGCGTCGGGCGCGAAACCCCTTACCTCCATGGTGGTCCTGTCCGAGAACCTGACCCCTATCGCAAGTATCAGGTCCGCCTCGTTTATCAGTTTGTTGGCCTGCACGGTTCCGTGCATCCCAACGGGCCCGAGGGACAGCGGGTGATCCTCCGGTATGGCGCCCTTACCCATCAGGGTTGTCGCCACAGGTATCATCGCGGACTCCGCCAGCTGCAGTAGGTAGTCGTGCGCCCCCGACTTTATCACGCCGCCCCCAGCCAGTATCACAGGCCTCTCGGACTCCAGGAGCATGTCCAGGGCGCGGGCGACTGCCGCCGGATCGGGCGGTACGTACGGCCTGTATCCCCTGACCTCCACGCGGTCGGGGAAGACCATCTCGGCCTCCCCCGTCTGCACGTCCTTCGGGACGTCTATGTGAACGGGGCCCGTGCGGCCCGTCGAGGCGAGGTAGAACGCCGCCCTCACGACGTAGGGGACGTCCGATGGCCTGGTCAGCTCGAAGGAGTACTTCGTGACGTGCGTGTATATGCCGACCGCATCTATCTCCTGGAAGGCGTCCCTCGCCATCATGTAGGTCGCGACTTGCCCAGTTATCGCGACCAGCGGCGTGGAGTCCATGTAGGCGGTCGCGACCCCCGTCAGCAGGTTCGTGGCGCCGGGCCCGGAGGTCGCCATGCAGACCCCTACCCTTCCCGAGGCCCTGGCGTAACCGTCCGCCATGTGGGCCGCCGACTGCTCGTGCCTCGCCAATATGTGGCGTATGTTGCTGTTCAGCAGCTCATCGTAGACCGGCATTATGGCGCCGCCCGGTATTCCGAAGACGACGTCCACGCCCTCCCTCTCAAGGGCCCTGACGAGGGCGCGGGAACCCGACATGAGGCTCATCTCACGACACCTCCAGAGGAAACCCCCTTAGATTAAAGGGGGTCTATCACACGACGATGAGGAGCACTATGGACGCCAAGGAGGAACGTCCGGCGCCCGAGTGCTCCTCCATCGCCATCGCGAGGCCTTACCCGCGAATGAAAATAAACTTATCGCGGGAGCACGCGTAGGAATTTTTAGAAATAAAATTCGAATATAAATAAACTATGAATATTGAAACCTGAATAGCTTTTGAAAGCGTGGAGCATGATAAAGGTTATTGCGCAAAAAATTGCTAAAATGATATGAAGTTTACAGGACCGGCTGCATCGTCGCGTACTGGGACGGCCAGACGACCTCGGTGTACACGCTGTTCGAAGTCGAGTTGTAGAACGCCTGGACCCAGAAGTAGGTCATGTTGACCGAGTTGTAGAGGAGGCCGGCCGAGGGCGGGCCTATGAGCGTGTTGTTGGGCGGGAACGGCGTGTAGACGTTCGCCAGGGGCCACGGCACGTCGCTCGGGGTCAGCGAGTGGAACGCTGCCAGCACCTGACTCGTGTTCGTGGTGCCCGCCTTCATTATCGCGGCCAGCGATATGTACATCTGGTCTATCCCGAACGATCCGAGGGCGCCGAACGGCTCGCCCGCGAACGCTAGGTACTCTTTCCTGTACATCTGCCAGCGCTGGTTGAGCGCGACGTCCGTGGTGTTGGCGCCCGTCGGTAGGTTGGTTATCACGAAGTAGTGATAGTACGAGACCGCCTTGCCGAGCGCGGAGTACACGACTGGGTCGTCCGCAGGAGTCCACGCTATCGCGATTGTGCCCTGGAGCTGCGGAAAGCTCATCCCCTGCTGGAGCAGCATTATTATCTGGGGCGGTGGCATAGCTATGACTATAACGTTAGGCGACAAGGAGGCTACGCTCGAGAGCGTCGACTCGAAGCTCGTGGCCGTGACGGGCACCCACTGCACGCTCACTATCTGGAGCTCGTTCTGGAGCCCCATCTGGTATATGCTCATGTTGAGCCCGTTGAACTCGTCCACCGCCGTGGGCTCGCCCTGCTCCCCGAAGTAGACTATCCTTATCGGGCCGTTCGGATTTATCTGGTTCTTGTACTCCATCAGGAACTGGACTATCTGCGCCCCGAACAGGTAGGCCGTGGGCTCTATGTGTATTATCATGTTGTTCTGCGTTAACGGAGTCTGGTAGTTGGTGGATGAGACCGTTATTCCGCCTACGCCTCCTATGTTGGACACATATATTATGTTATTCTGCTCTATCGTGGAGATCTCAGCGTACATCACGCCCGAGAACAGGGTACCTATCGTAACCACCGGGTGGTACGTGGTGTAAAGCTGCAGCAGCGCCGTGGGGCCAACGCTTGGGTTCGTCTGATCGTCGGTCCAGACCAGGTTCACCGTGTAGTTGCCGGGCCCGCTGGGGCCGTTGGAGAGGTAGATGCCTCCCTGCGAGTTCACCTGATCCGCGACCATCTGGGCTGCCTTCAGTACCTCCTCGCCGGCGAACCCGAATGGCCCCGTAAGGTCAGTGCACACGCCTATCGTGACCTGGCCCACTATAGCGT
>CAYFFS010000042.1:0-7849 GCA_964342765.1 uncultured Nitrososphaerales archaeon
TTTTTTTTTTTTTTTTTTTCAAGCAGAAGACGGCATACGAAATCATGCCTAGTCTGGTGGGCTCGGAGATGTTTATAAGAGCCAGGCCCATGACCAGGCTGCCGGCCGCCACCTCCACCCCGGCGGGGCCCACCCCCCCCGCCGCAACGACGCTCCCCCTCCCCACGCGTGCCCCCTCCAGTATGACTGACCTGATGCCCACGAAGACCTCGTCCTCCAGTATCACGCCCTCGAGCACGGAGCCGTGGGCCACGGTGACCCTCCTCCCTATTATGGCCGCGTGCCTGTCCGGGTGAATGACGACGCAGTCCTGCACGTTCGACTCGTCCCCTATTATTATCTCTGACCACTCGCCCCTCAGCACGGCGTTGAACCAGACGCTCGAGCCGGCGCCCAGCCTGACGTCCCCTATGAGCCAGGCGGAGGGCGCTACGAACGCCGAGCTGCTCACTGAAGGCCTCTTATCGCCCAGCTCCACGAGCGGCACGCGTGCGCCACCGCGAGGTCTCAGATCAACTTTTGCCCAGGAGGCCGCGCTTTATCTCCCCGACCAGCCACCCTATCCTTATCCCCATGGGGCAATATGGCTCGCACACGCGGCACTCGCCGCAGAGGTAGCTGAGCTGGGCCGCCTCCTCGAACCCCTTCGTGATAGCCGTCCAGAGGACCCCTATGCCGCCCATGTATGCGCCGCTGCTCCACGCGGGCCCCACCGTCGTGAGAACCGGGCACGCCAGCTGGCAGGACCCGCACCTGATGCACCTGAGCGCCTCCTCCATGGGCGTCCCCAGGGCGCCGGACCTCCCGTTGTCCACCAGGACTACGTGCATCTCCCTCGCGCCCTGGGCGGGCCTCACGAGCGCGTGCTCCACGTCGCGCGTCCCGCTCGGCCCCGAGGTCACGTTAACGTACGTGGGCGGCGTCCCGCCTACCTCGTAGGACTCCAGGAGGGCCACCTTGAACGCGTCGACGAGCGTCGGGACGACCTTGTCTATGCCCGTCACGACGACGTTGACCGGCGGAACCGTCCCTGTGAGCCGGGCGTTCCCCTCGTTCTCCACCTGGACCACCGCGCCGTCCAGGGCGGCCACGGCGTTGGCGCCCGTTATACCGACGTCCGCCCTAATTATGCGCTCCCTCAGGAACTCGCGGACGGCCGCGACCATGCTGGGCACGTCCCCGGGCCCCCTGTAGTTCAGCCTGCTCCTCAGGATCTCGAGCACCTCCTCCCTGGGCACGTGCATCGAGACGGCCACGAAGTGGACCGGCCTCTTATTGGACAGCTGCAGGAGGAACTCGCCCAGGTCCGTCTCCCAGACCTCGTTCCCCATTCCCTCCAGGTACTCCCTGAGCCCCAGCTCCTCCGTCACTATGCTCTTCGACTTGACGACCACCTTGCCGCTCCCCACTATCCTCCCCACGGCCTCGAGCGCCTCCTCCCTGGTCCTGGCCACGACCACGCTCGCCCCGTTCCTCTCGAGACTTTCCTTCGCCCTGGAAACCAGCTCCCAGAGCTCCTTCAGGGACCTCTCCTTTATCTCGCGAACCTCGCGCCTCAGCGACTCCACGTACTCGTTTCCCTCCAGAAGGCGGCGGGAGGACTCGAAGCTGGCGCACGCCCTCTCCATGCCGGCCCTTGCCCTTTCGTCCGACGTCCAGCGATAGGCCTCCTTCTTGAGCTCCAGGAAGTCCAGGGTCAACGCGCCGCCTTCACCACCTCCATCCAGTCCAGGACCTCGCCAAGGGACCCCATGTTGGCTAGACAGACGGGGCAGGCCGAGACGACGGGGCCCGGGAGGCCCGATAGCTGCTCCATCCTCCTCCTCGAGATCTCCAGCGCCACCCTGGGGAAAAGGGAGCTGAGGGGGCCGCCGCAGCAGAAGGTCCTCTGGCCCGACCTCGCGGGCTCGTGGACGCGGTAACCGGCCGCCGCGAGGACCTCCCTCAGCCTCCCGTGAAGCCCCAGCTCCCTCGCCAGGATGCAGGAATCGTGGACCTTGACGTCCCTGAGGTCTTCCCTGCCCCTCAGCGAGGACGCGTCGACGAGCTCGAGTATGTGCTTGACCTCGGGCGGCCTGCCCACGTAGCGGGGGTAGAGCACCTTCAGCGCGTACGTCGTGTGCGGGTCGAGCGTTATCACGAGCGAGGCGCGCGTCCCCTCCAGGAACTCCAGCACGCGCTCGGCCTGGGCCTTGAACTCGTCCAGAAGCCCGAGGTCGTGGAGGAGTATCCCGGAGTAGGGCTCCGAGGGGCCGGCGTACGCCGGCTCGTATCCCGAGGCCCTCAGCATGGCGTACGCGTTGGCCAGGATCGACGAGACGCGGGAGGAGAGCCCCCCGTCGGGCGCGAGCGATAGGGCGCGGGAGGCCAGCCCCCCTAGGCGGGCGACGAGCCCCGAGGCCGGCGAGGAATCGAGAGCGCGCAGGGCTGAGATGGACGCCCTCATCCTGGGGATCAGCTGGTAGAGGTGCCCGGTGTAGATCAGCGAGTCCGCGGGGGGCCTGGGGACCCCCGAGGCCCAGGACGCGAGCTCCCTCTCGCCGGCGGCGAGCGGGTCGCCGGTCCTCCTCAGGTTTTCGAGTATCATGGAGACGACTGCCTGCCTGTCCAGCACGCCCGGCTGGGGATCCGGGAGATAGAAATCGGTTCCGCCTCACTCGCGCCTCTCCTGGTAGGTCGATACGAGGCTCAGGACGTCCCTGTCCCTCAGCTTGTAAGTCGTGGGGAGCCTGAGCCCGGTCCTGGCGTCTATGGCGTAGAGCAGCCCCCTCTCCAGGTCCGTGTGTATTACGCGCGCCAGGTCCCTCACGGTGGAGCCGTCGGGCATCAGGTACACGTCCGGCAGGACGTTGCCGGACTTGTCGGTCAGCTTCACGGGGTCGTACACTGGGTAGACGGTGTTCATCTTGAGTAGCTTGAACACGACAACGTTTAGCGCGAACTGGACGCCGGTCCTCATCATCTCGTGGAGCACCAACCTCCTCACGTTCTCCAGCGCCCACCTCTGCTGCTCCGTCAGCCCCGACGCGTTGACTATCTCGAAGTTCTCGTCACCCGGCACGTAGCGTATGAGCCCCTTCTGCTCGGCCCTCCTCAGTATAAGCTCCGCCTCCGCGCTCGCGGGGACCACTATCATGTCCTGGAACCTCTCCCTCAACCTCCTGTAGTTCGCGACGGCGTTCGGCTTGTCCATCTTGTTGGCCAATATTATCGTGGGCTTGGAGGCCTCCCTGAGGGCCGCGGCGAACCTCCACATCTCCTCGTCGCTCCAGTAGGCTATGTCGCCCCCGTTCAGGCCCGTCCTCTCGAGCGCCTGGGCCACGTGCCCGGCGGTCACCTTGATGCCCTGCAGGGGGGCCGCTATGGCCTTCTCCGGCGGCAGCCCGGACCTCATCCCCTTGGTCATCTCCTTGACGTTCCTCACTATCCTGTCGCGGTACCACATCACTATCTCGCCCTCGACCTCCTCGAAGTCCCTGACGGGGTCGCCCGTTCCGGGCTCGGCTATCCTCCCGTCCTCGTCTATGCTGCCGGAGGCGTCGACCACGTGGATCAGCGCGTCGGACTGGGCCGCGACCGAGAGGAACTGGGATCCAAGGCCCCTTCCCTCGTGCGCCCCCTTTATGAGGCCGGGCAGGTCCACCAGCTCTATGGGTATCCACCTCCACCCATCCTTGCAGATGGAGTTCCTCGGGTTGCAGACGACCCCGAACTCCTTGTGGACGCAGGGCGTCACGACGTACGCCGTGCCCACGTTCTCGCGCTTCGTGGTGAATGGGTAGGTCGAGACCTCCGCGGAGCCCAGCGTGGCCGCGTTGAAGAACGTGGTCTTGCCGGCGTTCGTCTTCCCTATGAGGCCTATCGACACCTTCATGCCCGTTACTCCATTGGCGCGCCGGTAAATAAGAATCTGCGCAAGGATATTTTAGGGCGACCGAGGGCCGTCGCGCGTTGCCCAACCTCAGGGTCCGGGCCCTTCCGGGAGGCGGCGCCCTCCTCGAGCTAGGCGGGAGGAGGATAGCGCTCGACCCCAGGGCGGACGTCCAGGCGGACGTCGTCTTCGTGTCCCACGCCCACTCGGACCACCTCCCGAGGGCCCGGGCCCTGTCCGGCGTCCTGGCGACGGAGGAGACGATACGCCTCGCCGAGGCCAGGGGCGTGAGGCTCCGCGCGAGGAGCGAGGGGGGAGGGCTTGAGCTAGTCCCGACGGGCCACATACTTGGATCCGCAGGCCTCCTGGTCGAGGGCTACGTCTACTACACGGGCGACATGGCGGGGAGGCCCCGCGAGTTCATGGAGGGCCCTCGCCGCGTCAGCTGCGGCGTCCTGATAACGGAGAGCACTTACGGGAGGCCAGAGTACAGGTTCCCGCCCCACGCGGAGATAGTGGACGGCCTGAGGAAGTTCCTGGCGGAGCAGTACAACGTGGGGAGGCCGGCCGTGCTCATTGGGTACCCTCTGGGGAAGTCCCAGGTGCTGCAGCACGCTGTGAGGGGGTGGAGGCCCCTGGTGACGTTCTCGTCGGTCGAGTCCTACAGCAAGATCTACAGGTCCCTCGGCGTCGACCTGCCGGAGCCCGACGTCGTGGTGAGGTCGCCGGACGAGCTGCTCGGGGTGAGGGGCCCGGCGGTCGTCATAGCGCCGAGCACGCTCAGGAGCAGGGTCATCGCCGTGGCCGAGAGGATAGGGGCGGGCGTGGCGTGGTTCAGCGGGTGGGCCCTGAGGTTCAGGGTGCCCGGCGCCCTGGGGTTCCCGCTGAGCGACCACGCGGATCATCGGGAGCTCCTGGAGTTCGCGCGGTCCACGGGGGCGGAGGAGGTCCTCACGTACCACGGGTTCTCCTCGGACCTGGCGAGGTCCCTGAGGGACCTTGGCCTGAGGGCCCGCCCGCTGCCGGAGGGCCCGACGCTTGAGGCCTGGGGGTGAGGGGGTTGCTCACGTGGGCCCCTGACGTGGGGGACGAGGAGGCCCTCTCGGTACTTCACCCGGCGGTCGCGAGGTGGGTCAGGGAGCGCTACGGCTCCCTGACCCCTCCGCAGAGGATGGCCGCCCTTCCCATATCGATGGGCATGAACACGCTGGTGGCGGCCCCCACCGGGTCCGGGAAGACGCTCGCGGCCTTCCTCCCGATAATAAGCGGCCTGCTGCGCGAGCACGAGGAAGGGGGGATCGTGGACGGCGTGCGCGCGGTCTACGTGAGCCCCCTGAGGGCCCTGAACAACGACGTGAACAAGAACCTGCTCGCCCCGCTCCAGGAGATGGGGTCGATCTACGGGGAGATGCCCATACGCGTCGCCGTGAGGACCGGCGACACGCCCCAGAGCCAGAGGGCGAGGATGCTCAGGAGGCCCCCTCACATACTCATAACGACTCCCGAGACGCTTTCGATAGCGCTAGTTGCGCCGAAGTTCGGCCAGTACCTATCCCACGTCAGGTGGGTGGTCGTCGACGAGATCCACGAGCTGAGCGGGAGCAAGAGGGGGACCCACCTGAGCCTCTCCCTCGAGAGGCTGGAGGAGCGCGCCAGGGGGTTCGTGAGGATAGGCCTGTCCGCGACTATCCACCCGCTGGAGGAGGTGGCCAGGTTCCTCGTGGGCTACAACGACGACGGATCCGAGAGGAACTGCACGATAGTGGACGCGCGCTTCCTGAAGAGGACCGAGCTGAGCGTCAGGAGCCCGGTGGAGGACCTAGTCCACACGCCGGCGGAGGAGGCCAGCTCGAGGATGTACGAGATGCTCAAGTCGATAATAAGGAGGCACAGGACGACCCTCATATTCACGAACACCAGGTCGGGGGCAGAGCGCGTCCTCTACCACCTCTCGAGGCTCGGCGCGGCCGACGCCGACGAGCTGGCAACGCACCACAGCAGCCTGTCCAGGGACGTGAGGAAGGACGTCGAGGACAGGCTGAAGGCGGGGGAGCTCAGGGCGGTCGTGACCAGCACGAGCCTGGAGCTCGGCATAGACATAGGCCACATAGACGTGGTGGTCCAGGTGGGGAGCCCTAAGTCCGTCTCCAGGCTCCTGCAGAGGGTGGGCAGGAGCGGCCACTCCTTGGATCGCGCCTCCAAGGGGATACTGATAGCGATGGACAGGGACGACCTAGTCGAGGACGCGGTGATAGCGGCGGAGGCGCTGAGGGGCCACCTGGACAGGGTCCACATACCCAGGATGCCCCTGGACGTCCTGGCGCAGCACGTGGTCGGTATGTCCATAGAGAGGAGGTGGCGCGTGGAGGAGGCCTACAGGGTCGTGAGGAGGAGCTACCCATATCGCGACCTGCCCTTGGAGGACTTCAAGGAGGTCCTAAGGTACCTGGGAGGCGGCTACGAGGGCCTCGAGGACAGGAAGGTCTACAGCAAGATCTGGTACGACGAAGAGGAGGGGACGTTCGGGAGGAAGAGGTCCGCGCGCCCGCTCTACTATGGGAACGTGGGCACGATACCGGACGAGGCCTCGGTCGCGGTGCGCACCAAGGACGGCAGGTGGGTGGGGAACCTGGAGGAGGAGTTCGCGGAGCGCCTCTCGCCGGGCGACATCTTCGTGCTGGGCGGCAGGACCTTCCGCTTCCTGAAGCTCAAGGGCATGACCGCGATCGTCGAGGACGCCGCGGGGGAGAGGCCAACGGTTCCCAGCTGGTTCAGCGAGCTCCTCCCTCTCTCCTTCGACACCGCGGAGGCAATAGGCGACTTCAGGGAGGAGGCCTTCAGGAGGCTGAGGGAGGGCGAGGACCTGGAGCCGTGGCTGCTCAGGGAGTACCCCGTGGACCGCAGGGCGGCGAGGGCCATAGCTACGTACTTCGAGTCCATGGACGCGTTCCTGAGGCTCCTGGGGGTGGAGGAGAGGCCATCGAGGCGCGTGATACTTGTGGAGCGCTACGCGTCGCAGGACGGCAAGCTCTACCTCGTCTTCCACGGCGTCTTCGGGAGGAGGGTCAACGACGCGCTGAGCAGGGCGTACGCGTACGTCGCGTCGAGGGCCATTGGATCCAGCGTGCCTGTGATAGCCAAGGACTCGGGGTTCGCCATCGTCCTCCCGAGGCGCTCCGCCCCGCCCGCGGAGGACATACTCGGGTCGCTGGGCCCGGGCAACCTGAGGGAGGTGCTAGTGGAGGCGGTCAGGCACACGGAGATGGCCGCCCTCAGGTTCAGGCACTGCGCCACCAGGGCCCTCATGATACTGAGGAGCTACAGGGGCAAGGAGACCTCGATCTCCAGGAGGCAGGCGAGCTCCCAGGTCCTCAAGCGCCTGGTGGAGGACATGCCAAACTTCCCGGTCCTCAAGGAGACGTACCGGGAGATAATCGAGGACGTGATGGACGTGGAGGACGCCGAGGCCGTGCTGAGGGACGTCGAGTCGGGAGCCAGGAGGTTCGTCCTGATGCCGGAGTACGACGTGCCCTCGCCGTTCAGCCACGGGATAATAGCCCTGGGATACGAGGACGTGGTCCTCATGGAGGACAGGAGGAAGATACTGGAGGCGCTCCACGACATGGTGATGAGGAAGCTGGCCGAGGCCGGCCTCCTCGCTCAGAGGGAGCCCAGCGCGCGGTAGGCCATCTCGTAGAGCTCCTCGCGCCCCCTCCATCCATCGGCGACCGACCTCAGGAGCTGGGCTGGATCGCTTGAGGCCATGAGGCCGCGGAGCCCCTCCTCAAGGCGGCGCAGGACCTCCCTCGAGGCGGGGCTCCTGAGGATGAGCTGGGCTGTCAGCTCGGGCTCGTCCAGCTCGACTGCCGCGGCAAGCTCCTGCAGCCTGCGGCTGGTGGAGGGGATGGAGGGGGCGGAGGAGGAGGCGTACGCGAAGAGGTAGCCGAGCACGGGGGGGAGCAGTATCGAGTACGGGAC
>CAYFFS010000043.1:0-6461 GCA_964342765.1 uncultured Nitrososphaerales archaeon
CAGGAGGAAGGCCGGGCGCTAAGGAATTAAGGGGGCATCGGCAAGGGAATTCATGCCCGGCCGCAGGAAGTACCTGTTCGTCACGGGCGGCGTGATGTCGGGCCTCGGCAAGGGCGTGATAACCGCGTCCATAACGAAGCTCCTCCGCGCGTCGGGCCTCAACGCGCTCCCGATGAAGATAGACCCCTACATCAACGTGGACGCGGGGACTATGAACCCCATAGTCCACGGGGAGGTGTACGTGACCAAGGACGGCGGCGAGTGCGACATGGACATAGGGACCTACGAGAGGTTCCTGGGGATAGACCTGACGAGGGAGCACAACGTGACCACCGGCCAGATATACAGGGCCGTAATAGAGAGGGAGAGGCGCGGGGACTACCTGGGGGAGTGCGTCCAGATAATACCCCACGTCACGGACGAGATAAAGAGGAGGATAAGGGGGCTGGCCGATTCCAAGGACCTGGACGTCCTGGTCGTGGAGTCCGGCGGCACCGTTGGCGACATAGAGGGGCTCCCGTACCTCGAGGCGTTCCGCCAGATGAGGATAGAGGAGGGGAGGGAGAACGTGATGTTCGTCCACGTGACCTGGGGGCCCGTGCTGCCGTCCGTGGGGGAGTTCAAGACCAAGCCGACCCAGCACAGCGTCCAGGAGCTCAGGAGGATAGGTATACAGCCCGACGCGATAATAGTGAGGAGCTCCTACCCGATGCCTGACGAGGCGAGGAGGAAGATAGCGCTCTACGCGAGCGTGGATCCAGAGGCGGTCTTCTCGAGCCCGGACCTGGAGACTATATACGAAGTGCCCCTCGTCCTGGAGTCCCAGGGTTTCCTGCGCGTGGTTGGCAGGCAGCTCGCGCTGGGCGACCTGAGGCCGGACCTCGACGGGTGGGCCAGCATGGTGGAGAGGTACAAGGCGAAGGCGCCCGTCGTGCGCATCGCGATGGTCGGCAAGTACTCGAAGCTGGCGGACAGCTACGTGAGCGTGAACCACGCGCTGCAGCACGCCGCGGCCAGCATAGGGGTCAGGGTCAAGATAGACTGGCTTGACTCAGAGCGCTACGAGCAGTCCCCCTCGGCGCTCGAGGAGCTGGACGGGTACGACGGGATAGTGGTTCCCGGGGGCTTCGGAAGGCGCGGCAGCGAGGGTATGATTGCGGCGATAGAGCGCGCCAGGTCCAGGTCGATACCGTTCCTCGGGATATGCTTCGGCTTCCAGCTGGCCACCGTCTCGTTCGCCAGGCACGTGGCGGGGCTCGAGGGCGCCAACTCCACGGAGCTGGATCCCGGGACGCCGCACCCTGTAGTCTACCTGATGCCCGAGCAGCGCGGGGTCGAGGGCCTGGGCGGCACAATGAGGCTCGGGGAGCACGCGATAGACATAGTGCCCGGGACCATAGCGCACAGGATCTATGGGACCGACAGGATATTCAGGAGGCACAGGCACAGGTACGAGGTGAACGTGGACTATCTGCCGAGGCTGAGGGAGGCCGGGCTCGTGTTCTCGGCCTTCAGCGACTCGGGGAGGAGGGCGGAGGTCCTGGAGCTGCCGGACCACCCGTTCTTCATGGCGACCCAGTACCACCTCGAGTTCTCCAGCAGGCCCTGGGAGCCCGAGCCCCTCTTCCGCGCGTTCCTCCTGGCCGCGCGCGGGAGGGAGAGCCGCCCGGAGCCCCGCGTGGCCGCGAGCGCCGGCCGACGATGTCCACCCTGAGGGAGGCCGCCGAGCTAACGTCCTCCCTCTCGGAGGAGGACTACAGGGTCCTCAGGTCCCTCGCGAAGCTCCTGGGCCGCAGGAGGCACGCCCCTCCGTCAATGATCTCCGCGTCCTCCGGCCTGCCGGAGGAGATAGTTGAGCGCTCCCTCGGGAGGCTCCAGTCCATGAAGCTGGTCGTCAGGGGGACCGCCGGGTACTCCCTCGTCTACGCGGGGTTGGACGCCCTCGCGTTGCACGAGCTGAGGAGGGCCGGGGCGCTTGAGGGGGTGGGAACCCCCATAGCGCTCGGGAAGGAGTCCGACGTCTACGGCGGAATCGCGGGCGGAAGGGAGGTGGCAGTGAAGGCCTACAGGATAGGGAGGGTCAGCTTCAGGAGGGTCAAGAGGCTCAGGCGCTACGGGCCACGCGTGGGCGAGTGGCTCCTCGCAAGTATAAGGTCGGCATCCGCGGAGTACGGGAACCTCGCGCGCCTGCACTCGAGGGGGCTCCCCGTACCCGCCCCCCTCTCCGTCAGGTACCACGTGCTGGTCATGGAGCGCCTCGAGGGGGAGATCCTGAGGCGCGCCCAGGTCGAGGACCCGGAGGACCTGGCCTGGAGGATCCTGGAGGCCGTCAGGAGGTGCTACGTGGAGGGGGGCCTCGTGAACGCCGACCTTAACGAGTACAACATAGTGGTCGGCCCCAGGGGGATCTTCATAGTGGACTGGCCCCAGGCCCTGAGCTCGGAGGACCCTGCCGCGAGGGCCTACCTGGAGAGGGACGTCCTCAACGTCCTGCGCTACTTCAGGAAGCGCTTCGGGGTGTCGCTGGACCCTCGCGAGGCGCTCGAGCGCGTGATGGGCTAGAGATTCACCCTCAGGGCACGGAGTCCTCGCCTATGACGACGTAGAGGACGTTGCTCCCCCTTATCATGACCCTGCCTAGCTTCTCGGAGACCTGCCCGTCCTCCCTGTGCTCGAAAGCGTCCTCGAGAAGCACGTTCATGTAGGAGTCGACGTTCACGAGCAGCCCCCTGTACTCCATCATGTTCTTCAGCCTCACCCTGACCTCCCTGTTCATGGCCCTCTGGAGGGCGACCAGGGGCTTCTTCACGGTGGACGAGCTGGCCTGGCTCAAAAGCGCGGAGTGCTCGACGCACCTCTTATTTATAGTTTCCACCGCGAGGCCGGCGGCCGGGCGCGGGCCCTGATAGCGGGTGATCGCTGCAGGAAAGGCCGATGGCGGCACCCCCTAACGCCGCGCGCCTCCGCTCGGGCGGCCGGGCCTGAAGCGTTTTTATTTCGGGGCATGCGCTCGCGCGCCGTGAGGTCGTACACGTTCGGAATCTATCCCAGGCCGGTCCGCCTAATAGCGGCCACCAGGAGGGATCCCGAGGGCTCGAGGGAGATGGCCCGCAGGGAGTCATCGAGGATAATAGAGCTCCAGAGGAGGGCCGGGCTCTCCCTGCTCTCGGACCCGCTCCTGGAATGGGACGACATGCTCAGGTGGTTCGCGGCCGAGTGGGAGGGCATGGAGGTCGACGGAATACTGAGGTACTTCGAGCACAACGCGTTCTACCGCGTCCCGGTGGTGAAGGGGAAACTAAGGACCGACGGAGGGGTCCTGAGGAGGCATACGGTGCTCAGGGAGAGGGGGGCCTCCACCTTAGAGGTTCCCGAGCCCTTCACCTTCGCCTACATGTCGAGGGACATGCACTACGGCTCCGTCGAGGCCCTCGCGCTCGACGTCGCCAGGGCGCTCAACTCGGAGCTCTGCTCCCTCGAGGGCGAGCTCTCCCCCTCGATCATAGTGGTCAAGGGCCCCGCGCTCCTCTGGGGGGACTCGAGGTCCGCGGAGGTGGCCGCCAAGGCCTCCTGGGAGCTCCTGAACTCCTGCAGGGCGCCCGGGATCCTTCAGCTGTACTTCAGGAGCCCAGTGGCGGCGTACAGGGCGCTGAGGGAGCTGAGGACGGCCTACTCCGGGTTCGGGCTCGACGCGACGTGGGATCCCCCTGGGAGCCTCGCGGAGGAGCTCAAGGGATATAGGATGGGGGTGCTCGCCCTGGGGCTCGTGAGCTCCCAGAACACGAGGATGGAGCGCCCCTCGGACGTGGCGGCCGCGGCGCAGGCCCTGGCCAAGGCGGCGGGAGGTCCGGAGACGATGCTGACCGTCAGCTCGGACCTGGAGTTCCTCCCCTACTCGTTCGCCACGAGGAAGCTGAGGGTCCTGGGGAGGGCGGCGAGGCGTGCCTGAGCGCAAGCTCCTTCCGACGAAGGAGATAGGTAGCCTGAGGAAGCCGACCTGGCTCCTCGAGATACTGAGGAGCCGCAGGGCCTCGCAGGAGGAGAAGGAGCTGGCGAGGGACGAGGCGGCGCTGGTCAACATAAAGATGCTCGAGGGCGTGGGGCTGGACTACGTCTACGACGGGGAGGCCAGGAGGATAGAGATGTACGAGTACCCCGTCAGGTACATAGAGGGCTTCGAGTTCGCCGGCCTGGTGCGCTCGTTCGACAACAGGTACTACAAGAAGGCCAGGGTCGTGGGCCCCGTCAGGCTCAGGGAGAACTACCACCTGAAGGAGTTCGAGTTCGTTAAGAGGTGGGCCGCGAGGACCCCGAAGATACCGGTGACGGGGCCCTACACGATAGCCGACTGGTCCTACAACGAGTACTACAGGGACAAGGAGGAGCTGGCGATGGAGCTCGCCAGGAACGTGATAAGGCCCCTCCTCAGGGGCCTGGTGGACGCGGGGGCGCGCGTGATCCAGATAGACGAGCCGGCCGCCACCACGCACCCGGACGAGGTCCCGATGTTCGTCCGCGCGTTCAACGAGGCCGTCTACGGGATAGACGCCGAGATCCACGTGCACATATGCTACAGCGGCGACAATTACAGGTCCCTTTACCCCCACGTCCTCGAGCTCAGGGCCTCCCACTACGCACTGGAGTTCGCGAACAGGGACACATGGGACCTGGGGACCGACGACGAGCACAGGATGGGCTACGACTTCCTGAAGCTCATGCGCGAGCACGGGGATCCCCGCACCCTGGGCCTCGGGGTGGTCGACGTGCACACGGACAGGATGGAGCCGCCCGAGCTCGTGAGGGATCGCATACTTTACGCCGCCAAGGTGCTCGGGGATCCGTGGAAGCTCATGGTGAACCCCGACTGCGGGCTCAGGACCAGGACGAGGCGCGTCGCGCTCCAGAAGCTGGAGACCATGATGCGCGGCGTGGAGATGGCCCGCTCGGCGCTCTCTAAGTAGATCAGCGCCCCTTCAGCTCGTCCCTCAGGCGGGACAGGAGGCGCGCGTGCCTTCCCTCGTCCTCCGATATCATCCCGAGGAGCTCCGAGGCGAGCCCCGACCTCTCGCGTAGCCGCTCGGCCAACAGGTACACCGGCGCGGAGTACTCCTCGCCGGCCGCGCACTCGAGCCTGTTCATCTCGTCGTACTCGGCCAGGAGCGAGTCGAGGTCCGAGACGCGCCCGGCGGCCTCCATCTCGGAACGCCAGGCGGATCCCATGAGGCCCGCGCACTCCTCGGCCGTGCACCTGGCCCCGGATCCAAGGGCCTCGAGAACCCTCGCGTGCTTCTCGCTGTCGGCGGATATGAACTCGAGGGCGGCCCTGACGGCGGGATCCTCCGCGCTGAGCGCGGCCCTCCCGTAGGCCTCCGAGACGGCCCTCTCCAGGAGGGCCATGCAACAGAGGTACCGTTCATCCGAAGGCACGGCCCTGATGCGGCTTCGTGGTTAATTAACATGACCTTTTCACGCGCATCCATTAAAATGCCCTTCATCGTGGGGGCGGCGCGCTAGCTCCGACATGATCCCTATCCCGGGCCACGAGGACCAGGGCTGATGTCGGGGCCTGAGGCGTTAACCGATATTCCTGTCGCTTCAAGCCGCTACAGTTCCGGGCAATCCGAAGCGAGGGGGACGAGCGGTGAATGAAAGGCGTACGTTCCTTCACGGCGCGGTCCAATAGGGATCCTCATGCTCCCACAGCGTTGTGTGGAGTCGTCGCGTGCGTGGACCTCACAGCCCGA
Source organism: uncultured Nitrososphaerales archaeon (assembly GCA_964342765.1). Taxonomy (GTDB): domain Archaea; phylum Thermoproteota; class Nitrososphaeria; order Conexivisphaerales; family Conexivisphaeraceae; genus Conexivisphaera. The sequence goes on from CAYFFS010000043.1 coordinate 5,745, forward strand.
CCATCGCGCCCGCGAGCATCAGCAGCCCCAGGAGCGCGAACGGCATGTTCGCGGCCGCGCAGTCGTATCTCCAGTGCGCGATGGCCCAGCGGCGCCCGCGGTAGTATATCCCGCCCTCGGTCAGCGCGTCCAAGAACAGGTGCGAGAGGCCCGCAATCGCGCCAAGCGCGGCCATGAGGGCGATCAACGCGTCGATCCCCACGCCCTGGATCCCCGCTGAGGCGAGCGCGCCCGGGGCGAGGAGCGCCGCGAGCGCCACGGGAAGAACCCCGGCGGCGACCCCCACGCCGACCGCGCCGGGTATCGAGTGCGTGACCACGGTGCGCCTGGTGATCCCGCCGCGGGCCTCGTGGCCGGCCTTGTCGATCACGGAGTTCACGAAGAGCCCGAGCCAGGTCGCTATCGCGAGCGCCCAGCCGATCGGGAGCAAGGGGCGCGCGGCCAGGGCCACGAGCCCGATCGTGAAGGTGTAATGGGTCGCGAGCTTCACAAATCGGATGTGCGTGATCCTGCTTTTAAGCCCAGTGCGCTTGCCCTTTAACCTATTCCAAGAGCGCTCTACTTGGCGTTAAATCCCGGACGAGGCCAGTTCTACCTGATAGCCGGATCCGAGGATCGCGAGGTCTCGTGCCAGATCTGGGCTACGGAGAGCATGCCATAGGCTGCCTTTTAATTGTAGCAGGGGGCCAGGCATGATCCGGTTACTTCTTTCTCCTC
>CAYFFS010000044.1:0-6193 GCA_964342765.1 uncultured Nitrososphaerales archaeon
ACGTCACGTGGGGGTACGGCGGTCCCATGGCGGCCTCGGCGGCGGGCTGAGCCGCGGGGTCCGCGCCCCCACCCGCGCGATGCTCGCGCGGAACGATTATATCTTAGGATTGCAACCCGGGTCAGGGCCGGGGTGCCCTAGCGGTAGGGGGCAGATGAACTAGCCCAGGCCTGCTAAGCCTGTGGGCCAAAAGCCCGCGCGGGTTCGAGTCCCGCCCCCGGCGCCATCCACATGTGGGAAATCGCGCGGTTGACCCATGTTTCCGGGCGCGCCTGGAAAACGGCAACGCGCCAGATGGCATCCCGAGGGCGCGCTGTCCAGTAGGGGCCGCGGATTCCGCCTTCAATCATCGGCGTCGCGCGCCTGGCAGGGCGACATCTGCGTGGGATTTGCACATAATTCGCACTTTACTTTGAAATAAGCTAATATAACGCCGTCATAAACCCACCTCGAGGGGAAATGAGATCGACCACGATAGCCCTGGCAGCGATCGCTGTGGTCCTCGCGTTGATAGCTGCGGCGTACGCCTCAATGTACTACTCCGCAACGACCAAATATAGTTCGGAGCTGGCCGCTAAGGACTCCGAAATAGGCTCCCTGTCCAGCGAGCTGGCCGAATACGCGCAATCGGGGGCGCTCGCCGCCGCGATGTCCCACTGGAACAACATAGCGATAGAGGACACGGGGCTCATAGTTCAGGGATACGCGCCGAACGCCGTCCTCAAGTGGGTTGGGGGACCCCTTAGTGGTACCTACGCCGGGGCATCCCAGATAGAATCCGTGTGGGCGAAGTTCACCAGCCTATACGAGACGGTCTACTGGTACACTATAGTTCCTCCCACGGTCACGCAGGTCAACTCCACGTACTACGTGGTCTCCGCCCCGGTCCAGTTCCTCGTCGCCCCGGCGAGCGACCCAGAGGACATCTTCGTGCTGAACGTCACCGAGACCCTGGGGCTCGCCGCTACCGCCGGTGCCCCCTCCGGGTTCTCGATAGTCCAGGAGGTGTGGAGCGTAAAGCCCATACCGCTGGCCGCCGTCATAGCCGGATACCCCGGACAGGACGTCCTGGTGTCGGATCAGGTGCTGGCTGACGCGTACGCGCACTGGAACGACATAGCGATAGAGAACACCGACCTGATAATGCAGGAGTACTCCCCAAGCGCGCGGCTTGTGTGGCTCGGAGGACCCCTGAACGGAACGTACGAGGGGACTTCCCAGATCAACGCCACGTGGACGAAGTTCACCGATATGTACGAGTACGTCGTGTGGTACGCCGAGGAGCCGCCCAGCGTCAGCGTATCCGGCGCCACGGCCACCGCGAGCGCCCAACTACAGTTCTTAGTGTTCCCGTTCAGCACTGCCGCGAACCCGACGCCGCATGCGCTGCTGCTCAACGTGAACGACACGCTGACTTACCAGTTCAGCTCTGGGAGCTGGACGCTGGTTTACGAGACGTGGAAGGTGTCGCCGGCCCCGATAAGCTCGGCCGCTCCCGGATACAGCGCGCCCACGTATGGTGGATGAGCGGTGGCGGCGCTTTCCCTTTCCCTCCCCTATTTTTTGGTCTCATGTTGCGCGTGTAGGCGGCCCGCTAGCGGGCCGCCTCCGATCCCGACCCAGGTCGAGGCCGCAAAAATTAATACCGAACCAGGTGGCCGCGGCAACAGAGGTTGGGGTTTGACTCCACCGAGCATATGTTCTGGTGGATATTCGCGGGGTCCAGGGGCGGAACCATGAGGGCCAGGATCGTCGAGAGCCTGAGGGATCTTCCCCAGAACGCCAACCAGCTGGCGCAGAGCCTCGGCGTCAACTACAGGACCATCACGCATCACCTGAGAATACTCGAGGATAGCGGCATAGTGAAGTCCGAGGGGCCCAGGTACGGAAAGGTCTATTTCCTGACGGATCTCTTCAGGGCAAACGAGGGGCTGTTCGAGGAGATCGTCGGGAGGGCGAGGAGGCGTTGATCGGCGTCTACTGGTCAATAGATATCCTGCTCTCGGCCGCGAGCACGGCGATTGCCGCCGTCGTTTTCCTCTTCTACGCGGGCGCCGCCATTAGGCGGAAGACCAGGTTCACCCTATCACTGTTGGCGTTCTCGCTGGCCTTCCTGGCGCAGAGCGCGGTCTCCACGGTGATATTCTATTACTTCGCGCACTACTACACGGCATCGGTGGCGATTCCGCTCATGTTCCTGATGATCCTGGAGCTAGTCGGGCTCGCCTCCCTCCTCTACGTGGTTCAGTCCTGAGCTGGGTTCCGACGTCGCTTTCACGACGCGGCTCGCGCGCAATCCGCGCTGTAGCCCTAAAATTATGCCGCTTGTCCCCGAATATGCTGGGGGCATTTAGCCGCCATGCGCGACGTCGGATTCCAGGGAATGATTTATGCCTGGCACCCGCTCATACCTTCCTTGACGGCCACCTCGTATAACCCTTTATCCGCTGTGCACAGCTTTTCAGCGTTCACCGCCTTTGCCGACGCTATCTGGAGCGCGTCTGCCTCGTATATGTGATACTTCTCCACAAGGCTCCACGTCTGCGCCAGCAGCCTGACCCTGACCGGCACTATCCTCAGCACCCTCAACCTCAGGAGCTTCAGGACTTCATACATGAACTGGAGCCTGGCCGACCTATAATCCTGCTCGGTCAACTGCCCGCGCCGGTAATATTTGTCGAGCACGCCAAGGACCTCGCCCACGTTCCAAAGCGAGAAGGAAAGGGTCAGCTTGCCGTCGAGCGCCTCTTCGTATATCCTCGAGACCAGATCGCTCCCGGGCTCCAGCACGTAGCGCTTCACCACCGCGCTGGAATCCAGGTATATTGTGGTCAAATCGCCGAATCCCTGAGCTCCCTGACGGATTCCCCGGCGTCGGTAGTCGTCCTCGGCCTCACAGGCGAGACCTGCGTCGGCGGCTCGATGCCCTCTTCCCTAAGCATCCTCTCCAGGGCCCTGGCGACCATAATGTCGACCACCTCGTCCTCTATTGCCTCCTCCACCGCTTGGCTGAGGCCCTTAAGCCCCCTCTCCCCAGCTACCCTAGTCCTGAACTCCTTCCACAGCTCGCGATCTATCACTATGCTGGTCTTCACCTTGGGCATCTAGTAAGGTAGCGGTAATTACCGTATTAAAGCTTACCGTATATACGCAAGCCCCGCCGCCTTGGCTTCCGCGCAGTCCTCCTTCCGTTCCCTGGGTTTGAGGTCGGGCGTCACGTGGAAGTCGGCGAGACGGTATGCTCTTAAGGGCGCGCACAACAAGATATTTAGACTCCTATCGTCTACTATGTCCGTGGGCCTCTTGGAGGATTTGAGCACGGCGGCCCTTGGGCTCGGGCCTGAATAGGGGGTGGCGTGCTTGCGCGCTCTGGTAATCGGCGCCGGGGTGGCAGGCTCCATGGCCGCGCACTACCTCTCGTCGGAGGGCTTGAAGGTCACGCTCGTCGACTGGCGGCCCCTCGCCGGCGTGAACTCCTCGATCTACAACGCGGGATCCCTCGACGAGCACCCCTCCTTCACGGAGGTGAGGCCCATTAGGGCCGCCCTTGCGTCGATGATCGGAAGGTACTCGCCCGTCGGCGTCTCGCCCACGGTGCTCCTGAGGAAGGCGCGGTGGATAGCCCGCGCGCTGAGGGTCGACAGGAGGCTGCGCGATCCCCTCGAGGAGAGGCTGCTGAGGCGCAGCCTCGCGCTCTGGGACAGGCTCGTGGCGGAGAGCCCCTCCCTCGGCTATTACTCCAGGATAGGGCTCAGGCTCTACGGGGACGTGAGGTCGGCCGAGCGCGAGGCGAGGAGGACCGGGGGCAGGCTCCTTGGGAGGGGCGAGCTCCTCGAGCTCGGATTCTCCGGGTTCGAGGCCGGCGTGGAGCAGGAATCCAGGTGGATCAACCCTCACGTGGTTATGGACGAGATCTCGAGGATGCTCAGGGAGGACGGCGTTGAGGTCCTCCGCGCGGAGGCCCGCCTCAGGGCGAGCGCGCCCGGGGTCGTGGGGGTCGCGGACCCCCTCCCGGGCGCCGACGTCTACGTCGTGGCGGCCGGCGCCTGGACGGACGAGGTCTGCCGGGGCGTTGGGTGCAGCCTAGGGATAGAGCCCGCGCGCGGCGTGGTCGTGTTGGCCGAGCGCGAGGGGACGGTCCCCGGCTTGCCGGCCCTCCTCGAGGGGCTGGGCGCCGTGGTCGCCCCGCACCTTGGGCGGGCCCTGAGGATCACGGGGTACTTCGAGCTCGTGGGATACGACGCCAACGTGGATCGGCGTGCGCGCGCCCTCCTCTCGGCCGTGGGCGGCCGCCTCAGGGCGGGGCCGCTCCGCCCGGTCGAGGTGGGGGCCGGCATGCGCCCCTGCTCCTACGATCAGCTTCCCGTCGTGGGCAAGGTGCCGGGCTACGAGAACCTGTTCGTGGCCACGGGCGGCTGCAGGAGGGGCATGACGATGGCGCCCCTCATGGCCAGGGCCCTCGTCGACGCGGTGATGGGGAGGGACCTGGACGAGGACCTCAGGGCGCTGAGCCCATCGCGCCTGATGGAAGGCCGCGCGCCGCTCAGGCCGCGAGCTTCAGCTGTATCATGACGGATTCGGGTATGTTCAGCCTCGCCAGCTGAGCCAGCACGCGCTGGTCGGCCGACTCTATGTCTATCAGCCTGCGGTGTATCCTGAGCTCCCACTTGTCGAACGTGTCGCTGCCCTCGCCGCAGGGGCTCTTCCTGGTCACAACCCTCAGCTTCTTAGTCGGAAGGGGTATAGGGCCGCGCACCCTGGCGCCCATCTTCTCGCTGATCTCCTTTATCTGGGCGGCTACCTTGTTTATGTCCTCCAGGTTCTGGGATATCAGCTTGATCCTGGCGCGCTGCGGCACGTCCCCTCGCTCCTCGGGTTATCCTTTAAACCTTTTGCGGGGGGTCGAGCAGGACCACGCGCCCGGTGAACCCCACGTTCAGCTGGAGCTCGCCCCTGAACGACGTCACGTAGCCGTCCTCGACCCTTATGCGCCTGCCCTCCTCGACGCCCTCCGCGTCGTAGTTCCAGAGGGCCAGCTTTATCTCGCCGCTCTCGTCCGCCAGCCTCGCCAGGACGAGCTTCGCCGGCTCAAGCGGCTCCGGCAGCCTGTACTCCTTCGCCGGCTCTAGGCCCTTCACGACCCCCTCCACCACGACGTGCTTAACCCCCCTGCGGAGGTCCGATATCCTAACATGGGTAGCCATGCGCCATCCACGGCGTGCGCGGCGCCCAGCTTATAAGAATGGTGAGCGGCCCTCCTCAAGAGCTGTCGGTCTCCGGGGCCTCACAAGGGCCGGCGGGGGACACTCCTGGCCAACCAAAAAGCTTAGATAACTCGAGGCTCACACGCCCCCCGCCGGGGTAGCTCAGCGGGTTAGAGCGCCAGGCTCCTCGGAGGGCGAGACTCATAATCTGGAGGTCGTGGGTTCGAAACCCACCCCCGGCACACGCGGCTGGGACATAAGTCCGGGAGCGGCGAAGCCCTCGAGCTGGGCTCAGGGGCCCGCGCGCCCCTCCTGATAGGCCGCCCTGCGACTCCCTCTCTATGCGCGTGAATCCCCTGACCTCCAGGGACGGAGGACGCCCCTCGCGCCTGGTGACCAGCGCCCCGTATATCCTGACCCTCTCGCCGACGTCGAGCCCGAGGAGCTTGTCGGCCGCGTCCCTCCACGCGACGAGCTCCACCTCGCCCGTGTGATCCCCCAGGAGGAGGGACGCTACCCTCACGTTCTCCCCGGACCTGCTCGTGACCTCCCTCTCCGACGCCTTCGAGAGCACGACCCCCTCGAAGACGCAGATCCTGCGGCCGTAGGAAGCCAGGTCCTTGGCGGAGACGGCCAGGGAGCTGAGGAGGTCGGGCCTCCTGCCGAGGACCTCCAGATCCTCCTCGGACTCCAGCCTCCTAGAGCGAACCCTCACGACGGATCCGGGCGGGGCCCTGTAGAGCGCGTTGGCGGCGGGCCCGACCGCGACAACCCTGACGACCTCATCGCCCACCAGGAGGGCCGCCTCCGCGGCCGGGGCCTCGCCCTTAACCAGGTCTGAGGATACTAGGAGCGCCTCGTCGCGGCGGGCGCGCTGCGGGGCCGCCGAGAACACCCCCACCGCCGGCCCGTCTCTTCTACACATCTCACGCTGCCGCCCAAGAGGAGAAGGTGGAGCTCGCGGGGTGGGCGGTCCTTGTAAAAGAAAA
>CAYFFS010000045.1:0-5828 GCA_964342765.1 uncultured Nitrososphaerales archaeon
CCCTCAGGCCGATATCCTACCACGGCCTCGGGAAGGCGCTGTCGGAGGGGATGGTGGACTTCTACGCCAGGACTTACGGGATAAGGAGCATCGTAGTCAGGATGACGAACGTGGTGGGGGGAGGGATGACGCACGGCGTGGTCCTCGACTTCTTCAGGAGGCTCCGCTCCAACCCGGGGGAGCTCGAGGTCTTCGGCGACGGGGGGCAGGGGAGGAGCTTCCTCTACATAGATGACGCGCTCAGGGCGCTCGAGGTGCTGGAGCGCTCAGGGGCCGAGGGAACGTACAACGCGGGGAACGACGACTGGATAACCGTGGACCAGGTGGCGGAGATAGTCGCCTCCTCCATGGGCCTGAGGCCTAGGATAAGGCACAACAAATGCGTGATAGACGCCAAGGAGGTCGCGGGGGGCGGGTGGCCAGGGGACGTGAGGCTGGTCTTCCCCGACTCCTCCAGGCTCAAGTTCCTGGGCTGGTCCCCCTCCATGTCCTCCAGGGAGGCCGTCTCCAGGGCCGTCGAGGACCTGATGAGGATGGAGGGGGCGGCGCCGGGAGGGCCACGGCTTTAAGCATCCCGGCCCTGGGACGAGCGAGGAGGGCATGGCCTACGGCGACCTGAGGTCCTTCCTGGAAGGCCTGAGGTCCAGGGGGCAGCTGGTCGAGGTCGACGAGCCCGTCAGCGTGGACCTGGAGCTTCCTGCTGTCCTGCGCCGCCTGATGTACTCGGGGGGCCCCGCGGCGATTTTCCGCAACATAAGGGAGGGGACGCTCCCCGCGGTGGGGAACCTCTTCGGCTCCTGGGACAGGGTCTCGATGGCGATCGGCGAGGACGACCCCTATCCCAGGATATCCAAGTACCTGGAGTCCCTGGGGCCGAGGGAGGTCCCCGGCCTCCTGGGGTCCCTGAGGGCCCTGGGGGAGCTGAGGCAGATATCCTCCGCCCTCCCCAGGCCCGTGCGCTCCGGCCCGGTGAGGGAGGTATCCTGGGATCGCGTCGACCTGGGGAGGCTCCCCGCCGTGAGGCAGTGGCCGCGGGAGCCGGGCCGCTTCCTCACCATGGCAATGACGTTCGTGAAGGGGGATCGCGGGTCCCTGAACTTCGGCTACTACAGGCTCCAGGTGATAGGCGAGGACAGGATAATAGTGCACTGGATGCCCTGGAGGAGGGGGGCGGCCTACGGCGAGTCGAGGCGCCAGCTGGCCGTCGTGCTGGGGGCCGACCCGATAACGATGCTCATGGCGGCGGTGCCGGTTCCACCTCCCCTGGACAAGGCGCTGGTGGCCGGGGCCCTCAGGGGGGAGGGGCTTGAGCTTGTCAGGGGGGAGACGGTGGACGTCGACTACCCGGCCCGCGCGGAGCTCGTGATGGAGTGCGAGCTGACGGGGGAGACCGCCGTGGAGGGGCCCTTCGGGGACCACGCGGGCGTCTACTCGCCCTCCAGGCCCTACCCCGTGGCCAGGGTGAAGGCCATCTTCTCCAGGCGCGACCCCATAATACCCGTCACCGCTACCGGGAGGCCTGTGCTCGAGGACGGCAACATGATGCGCTTCGGGGAGCGCGTGGCCCTGGCCCTCCTCCAGCAGGTCCTCCCGGAGGTCGCGGACCTGCACATGCCGCCTGAGGGGCTGGGCTACCTGACGATAGTCTCCATAAGGAAGAGGTACCCCGGGCACGCGAGGAGGGTGGCGGCCGCCCTCTGGGCGCTCTCCCCCCTCTACCACAAGATAGTGGTCGTCGTGGACTCGGACGTGGATCCGAGGGATCGCTCGGCAGTCGCATACGCGGTGTCCGCGAACGTGGACCCGGGGCGCGACGTCTCGATCCTCGAGGGCTACCCGACGGAGGAGCTGGATCCCTCAACCCCCATCCCGGGCCTCGGGAGCAAGGCCTGCGTCGACGCCACCAGGAAGCTCCCGGAGGAATACGGGGGCCTCGAGTACCCGGGCGAGCTCTCGGTCCCGCCCGAGGTCGAGGAGAGGGCTAAGCTCATATATGAGCGGATAGCGGGCGGCGGCACGTGGAGCGCTCGCTCAGGCTGACCGTGCCGCTCCTCGGGTTCGCTACCTCCGCGATAATGACGTCCGCGCTGTCCACGTACGTCCTATACCTCCCGTACTTCCACTCCCTGACGGGGGCCCCAATTGATTCCCTAGCGCTCCTCGGGAGCGTGATGTACTTCGCCGGGATGCCCCTGGGCAAGGTCATAGGGAGGGCCCTGAGGTTCTACAGGCGCCTCCCGGCGGCGGTCCTCGGCATGTCTGCCCTCATAGCGGCAACCCTGGTCCTGATGCCCTACGCTTCCTCCCTGTGGGAGCTCATGTCCCTCAGGGTCATCCAGGGCACCGTGACGTTCTTCATGGAGGTCTTCTCCAACGCGTACTCCTACCTCTACGGGGACGTGGGCTCGCGCACGCTCGCGTCCGCGGCGTCCATATCCGGGATACCGGCGGGCGTCGCCATAGGGACGTCCGCGTACGTGCTGGCCTCCGCCTCCCCCTTCATAGTCTACGCGGCCCTCGCCTCAGCCGCCCTGGCATCTGCCGCCGGGTACTCGGCGGTCCTATCGAGGATGAGGGCCGAGCTCTCACCCCTCTCCGAGGAGCTCCGCGGGACCACGTTCAGGATGGGGAGGACCTGGATCATGGGGTTCCTCTGGGCCACGATAGCCGGGTTCAACCTGGTCCTGGCAGTGGCGCTTCCGCCCTTCATATCGTCCTATTCCCCGGCCGACGTGCCGCTCGCCATGAACGCGTTCGGCGTCTCGGCCGCGGTGCTCACGGTCCTATCGGGGGCCATAGCGTACCGCGTCCGCTCCCCCGCCGCCCTCTCGAGGATCATAGCAGCCGGCTACGCCCTCAGCTTCGCCGGCTACGCCTACCTATGGGCCGCCAGGCCAGTCGGCGCCGCGCTGGCGCTGGCCATACTCCTGATAAACATGGAGGCCCTGGCGGTCCCCTTCATCTACTCCGTCCCCAGGCACCTTTATCCCGACGGGCTCGTCGCCAAGGGGACATGGGAGTTCTCGCTGATAGGCTCGACGTTCCACGTCTGGGCCACGATGCTCGTCCTCGGGCTCGGCTACTACGCCGGGTTCGGGGCGGCCATGGCCGTCCTGATGGGCCCCCCGATCTACGGCGCCCTCGTCTCCCTCCTCCTGACGAGGCTCATGCGCCGCTAGGGGAGCCCGAGCAGGCGGGCGGCCGCCATCGAGGCCACGAGGATGGCCAGGAGGGCCAGCCTCACGCTGAAGGGCCCGGCCCAGAGCCTCCTGAGCTCCCTCCACCTCCTCCTCACCTCCTCCTCGCTGCCGCTCATGAGGGGCCCGGCCAGCCTCAGGGTCCATGGGAGCAGGGCCAGGGAGGAGAGCGAGAGCAGGGGCAGGTATCCCAGGGCGGCGGAGGCCGCGAGCGCGGAGTACATGACCGCTATAGCGGAGAGGGCCGCGTACCTCGTGCGGCGCATCCCCAGGAGTAGCACAATCGTCATCTTGCCCACGGCGCGGCTGGCCTCCAGCTCCAGGGCCCCGGAGCCCAGGAGTATCAGGAAGACGAAGGCGCCGTTTGGAACCCCCACCAGGAGCGGGTAGGCCGGGAGGAGGGATCCGACCTGGACCGCGTAGGACCCCCAGACCACGAGGGGGCCCATGGCGAGCGCCGCCACGGGCTCCCCGAGCCCGCGGTAGTGGAGCTTGAGGGGCGGCACGCTGTAGGCGGCCCCGAGGAAGAGCCCGATCGCGCCCAGGACGAGTATGGGGAGCCCCACCACGAGCGCCAGGTAAGCGGCGGCCCCCAGCGCCGCGGCTAGCAGCGAGTACCCGACCACGGCCACGCTGTAGGGATTCAGCCCCAGGTCAAGCACCGGGTGTGGCCTGTGGGAGAAGCCGGACGCCCTGTATATCGCGTCCACCCCGGTCCTGTAGTCGTAGTAGTCGTGGACCAGGTTGACGCCCGCCTGAGCCGCCAGGAGCCCCCCGAGGGTCACCAGGTAGAGCGCCGGGCTCAGCCTCCCCGTCGAGTACCAGGCCAGGGCTGCCCCAAGGGTGACTGAGGAGAAGGCGCTGGTCAGGGTCACGGGGCTGAAGGATAGCATCCACGCCCTTAGCTTGCCGTACACGGGGGCCCTTGCCGGCGCCGCGCTTAAACCGTTGCGGATGCCCAGGAACCCACAAATACCGTGCGGCATCCGAGCGCTCGTGCGCTGGCCCCCGCCCACGCCGAGCTCCTCCCTCCTGATCATCGGGTCCCTCGTCTTAGCGATCTCCTCCCAGGCGGGGCTGCGCCCCGAGGGCCTGGCCATCGCTTGCGCGGCGGCCGCCGCCACGCTGGCGTCCTACGGGAGGCTCTACCTGTCGACATCCTCGAGGAGGCCCAGGCCTGACGTCGCAGCCCTCTCCCTAGCCCTCTCCCCCTACGCGGCCGCCCTCGCGCTCGAGGGCCCGCGCCTCCTAGTATGGTACGCCGCCCCGGTCGCCGCCTTCTCACTATACATGGCGCTCTCCGCCCTCGGAAGGGGCAGGTCCCCCGCGGCCCTCGCGGCGGGCTCCGCGTCCCTCTCCCTGCTTTCGCTCGCGTTCTCGGGCGTTCTGGGCAGCCCCCTGCCGCGCTCCATCCCCGAGTCCGCGGCGTGGGCGTCGCTGGCGACCTCCGAGGTCCTGCTGGTGGAATGCCGCCTGGGGAGGGCCCCGAGGTTCCTGCCCTTCGCGCTCCTCTCCGCCGGGCTCGCCTCCTCCATCGCCGTCCATCCGCTGGCTGTGGCGTTCGTGGATCCGCTTTACTTAGCCCTAAGGTACTCAGGGAGGCCGGCGGACGCCGGATCCCTGAGGGCGTTCGGCCGCCGCTTGGCTCTCAGCTCCGCGCTCTCGCTGGCGCTCCTGGCCGCGTCTCCTCCGCTCCTAGGCCTCCTACGCTAAGCGGCTAGATGACCAGGCGCTCCTCCCCCGATGGGACCGAGAGCTCCGCTGGGTCGAGGAGGACCCCGCCGTGCAGCTCCGCGCGCCTCCTCCCCAGGGCCACGGCTGCGGCCACCCTCCCAATCGCGTCCGCCTTCATGACGCCGGATCCCGAGGTCCCCGCCGCGACCACGAGGCCGTCGGCCAGGCGCTCCACTATGGGGGTTCCGGTGGATATGTTCATGTCGTAGCGCCCCGCCCAGGACTCGTCGGGGGCCACGCCCTCGAACGCCGGCAGGTAGGAGGAGAGCACCGGCAGAGCCCCGAGCTCCCACGCCCTGGGCTCCGGGTCCCCGGGCCCGTACGGCCTCCTGAGGCCGAACTCCACGTAGAAGGCGCCCCCGGGGTCCGGCCTCAGGAAAACTCCCCCCGGTATGACGAGGGCTGGGGTCACCCTCCCCAGGAGCTCCCTAAGGGCGCCGGACCTGGCGCCGACCGAGTAGGCCATCCTCCTGAGGGGCTTCAGGGGGAGCGGGAACCCGGCCTCGTCCAGGATCTCGCCCGTCCAGGCGCCAGCGGCCAGAACCACGACGTCGGCCCTGACCTCGGATCCCCCGATCCTCAGCCCCCTCACGCGCGCCTCCTGCCACGGGAAGGGCTCCCCTGGAATCCCGACGGGGCGCATGGGCTCCAGGTCCAGCTCGGCCCTCCTCCCGTAGGAGAACTCGCAGCCCATCTCCTCGAGCCTCGACGCGTAGTACTCGACTAGGAGGTGCGGGTCCAGGAACCCCGCCTCCCTGTACAGGAAGCCGCCCACGAGGTCCTCGAGCCCAAGGGCCTCAGCGTCCCCCAGGCCAGAAACGCGGGTCCTTATGCCCATCTCCCTCAGCTCCCCCTCGTCCAGGAACTCCGCGCCCCCGCCCAGGAGCCTCCCCAGGG
>CAYFFS010000046.1:0-5406 GCA_964342765.1 uncultured Nitrososphaerales archaeon
GAAGAGGAGGGAGGGCGTGGACATATCGTCCGCGGACGTGGTCGTGGGTGTCGGGAGGGGATTCCGCAGCAAGGAGGATCTGAACATGGCGTTCAGGCTGGCCGAGCTCCTCGGGGGCGTGGTGGGCTGCAGCAGGCCAATAGCGGCCGACTACGGATGGCTTCCCGAGGATCGCTGGATAGGGATATCCGCCAAGAAGATAAGGCCGAAGCTGTACCTGGCGATAGGGATCTCGGGCGCGCCGCAGCACATGTCCGCGGTCATGGACTCCAAGCTAATAGCGGCCATAAACAAGGACAAGAACGCGCCGATCTTCCAGTACGCGGATTATGGGGTGGTGGGCGACCTTTACCAGGTGGTGCCGGCGCTGATCAGGCTGCTGGAGGAAGCTCGCAAGTGATCGCCTGGCACCTCCTGCTCCTTCAGGCCTCAATACCCGAGATAAAGTACTACCTGTTCGTTAAGAACCTGGAGCCCCTTGTTTGGATCGAGAGCGCGATAGCGGCCGCGATATGCGCCTACGGATCCTATAGGGCGGTCTCCAGGTGGCTCATGGGGCAGCCTCTGCCCGTGCCCGACCACGTGGGCGCGAGGCTTCGGAACGTGGCGAGGTACACGTTAGCCCAGGTCAAGGTATGGCGCCACCGCCTCCCGGGGATCCTTCACAGCCTGATATTCTGGGGCACCACGCTCCTGCTGATAGGCACGATACTTGACGCTGTGGAGTCCGAGGTAACGCTCAGGTTCCTCGACGAGCGGTTCCTGGTCGGCTCGACGTACCTCTGGTTCAAGCTCGCGATGAACGTCGGCGGCCTCATGTTGATAGCCGGCATACTTCTCGCATACTACAGGAGGCTGCGCGGGCTAACCCCGAACCTGCCCATGGGCTTCATGGAGCACTACATGCTGCTTTCCCTGCTCACGATAGCGCTTACCGGGTTCTTCCTCGACTCCGTCAACACCTACGCTTATAGAATGTCCTACATGTACCCCTACGACCTCATCGGATATTCCCTGGCATCCCTTTACGGGCGCCTGGGGATATCGGTCGCGCAGCTCGTGCCGGCTTATCGCGCTGTATGGCTTCTCCACATGACGCTGGCCATAATGAGCATAGGCTTCATGCCCTACACGAAGTTCTCCCACATATTCGTCCACGGGGCGCTCAACGTGTTCTACTATCGCCTGGATCCCCCTGCGGCCTTCAGGCCCGTTGAGGACCTGGAGGGGAAGGTGGAGAGGGGCGAGGTCATAGGGGCGACCAAGGCCTCGGAGCTGACCTGGAAGGAGAGGCTGGACCTGGACGCCTGCGTGAAGTGCGCCAGGTGCACCAACGCCTGCCCCGCGGTGGCATCGGGGAAGCCCCTGAACCCCATGTTGCTCGTGCAGGCTGCCAAGGAGGCGGTCCACAGAGGGCCTGCGACGCCTCTGGTGTCGGAGGGGCCGCTGGCACCCGAGGCCTATTGGAGCTGCACGACCTGCGGCGCCTGCGTCCGCGAGTGCCCCGCCATGATACATCACGTGGAGCTCATACTTGACGTTCGCCGCGGGATGGTCTCGACCGGCGGCGCCGTGCCCGAGGGCCTCTCGCAGGCCCTCTACAACGTGATGAGGCTGGGGAATCCATTCGGCTTCGATCCGGACGAGAGGGTCAAGTGGATGGAGAACCTGTCCGCGAACTTGGGGGTGCCGTTCGCGGATCCCAACGAGGAGTACGACTACATCTACTGGATAGGGTGCAACACGGCCTTCGATCCGAACCTGAGGCCCGTCGCCGAGTCCCTGCTCAGGCTGCTCAAGGGGGCCGGGCTTAAGGTGGCGATCCTGAGGGAGGAGACGTGCTGCGGCGAGCCCGCCAGGAGGATCGGCGACGAGTACCTGTTCTCGGAGAACGCGAAGGCGGTGGGCAGGATACTCTCTAACTACAAGTTCAAGGCGATACTTGTGAGCTGCCCCCACGGCTACAATAACTTCAAGAACGAGATGCCGCTCTACGGCGTCAAGTTCGAGGTGGTCCACCACACGCAGCTGCTCTCAAGGCTCCTTGCAGAGGGCAGGATAAAGCCCGCCGACGCCTCGAGCGTTCGCGTGACTTTTCACGACCCATGCTACTTGGCGAGGTGGAACGGCGTGGTCGAGGAGCCGCGCCTCCTGATAAGGTCCACTGGCGCGGAGCTCGTTGAGATGGCAAGACACGGGGCTGACTCCTTCTGCTGCGGCGGGGGAGGCGCGCAGTTCTTCTTCGACATAAAGATAGGCGAGAGGATAAGCAAGATGAGGGCCGCCCAGGCAGCGGGGACCGGCGCCAAGAAGGTCGTCGTCGCCTGCCCCTTCTGCAACTCCATGTTCAGGTCGGAGGCCCAGAACTTCGGGCTGGAGGTGCTCGACGTGGCGCAGCTGCTGGAGGGCTCCGGCTAGCTTTACCCGGACGAGCCCAGCTATGCGCCCGCGCATCATCCAAAGAGATAAGATTAATTAAATAGCAGGGCCCGATCAGGCCGGCTTGCAGGTATCCAAGGAGGATCTTCTCAGGAGGATCGACGCCGGAAGGCTCACTAGGAACCTTACAGAGCTGATCAACATACCGAGCCCCACGGGAAGCGAGCAGGAGATAGCGAACTACATGTACTCCAGGTTCAGGGAGCTTGGCCTTAAGGTCATCTGGCAGGAGATAGAGGACGGAAGGCCCAACGTGATAGGGATACTCAGGGGAAAGGGCGGCGGGAAGTCCCTCCAGCTGGACGCCCACCTGGACGTATCGTTCACCGGCGCCGAGGAGTTCCTCTACGGCGGCGCGACCACCCCTAAGGCTCGCGTGGAGGAGAGGGAGGGCGACACGTGGATATTCGGCGCGGGCGCGTTCAACATGAAGAACGCGCACGCCGCATACCTCGAGGCAGTGCGCGTCCTGATCGAGTCGGGGGTGGAGCTGAAGGGGGATCTTATAATCACGGCCACGTCGGGCGAGATAGAGGAATCCCAAGTGGATAGCTACCTGGGTAAGAAGTATAGGGGATACGGGAGCGGCGCCGCTTACCTGGCGGCGCACGGCCCGGTCGGCGACTACGTCATAATAGGTGAGCCCACGGGCCTGAAGCTCATGATAGGCCACTACGGTTCCTACTGGGCGAAGATAACGGCGTCGGGCGGAACCGTGATACACACGGCCTGGTCCCGCGGCGTGCCCAACAAGATCGAGCAGATGGCGGAGTTCATACTGGAGTTCAAGGCGTGGAAGGATAGGTATGAGGAGCGCCTTTCCTACAAGGGCTACAAGGGCATAGTGAACATAGCCGCCATCCAGGGCGGGTTCCCCTGGAAGGCCTCGAGGACCCCCGGCGAGGCATCAATATACGTGGACGTGAGGTTCCCGCCCAGCATGTCCTGGACGCAGGTCAGGGACGACCTGGACGAGTTCATAGAGGACTTCAACCGCAGGCATCCGGGCTACAACGTAGAGGAGGTGCCCTACGCCATAAACCCGCCCACCGAGATAAGCGAGGACGAGCTGGTGGTCCGCGCGGTTAAGGGCGCGCACAGGGAGGTCACCGGCAGGGACGTCGACGTGATATACGAGCTCTGGTACTCCAACGCCGCCAAGTACAACTCGGTGGGCAGCAAGGCGATAAACTACGGGCCTGGAGGCGCCAAGAGGCTGAGCGGCCTGAGCATGGCCGACAAGGACAGGGAGTACATCAGCCTCTCAGACCTCGTGACGGGCACGAAGGTCTACCTGCTCTCCGCGCTCGAGATATGCAACTCGCCTAGGCGCTCCTGAGGTTCTTCCGCGCCGCTAAAGAAATTGCGCCTTCAATAAAACTATTTATTAGTGCTAGGGGTAATTAGAGTTGAAGATGTCCTCCGACGGCTCCGAGGCCGGGAGGTCAGAGCGGCGGGGGCTGAGGACGAGGGACCTCGTCCTGATCGCCGTCGTGATATACTTGGGATGGGGGCTCATAAATACCGACGACAACCTGGTTCTCCTGCTCGGGACCCCGATAATGCAGACCCTCCACATGACGGTCCAGCAGTACTCCTACGTGCTGTCCGCCGGCTTCTTCACGAGCTTCGCCATGAGCCTCGTGCTGGGCCCGCTCGGGGACAAGCTGGGGCGCAGGTTCCTGCTGCAGCTGACGCTCCTCGGCACCGCTGTGTTCTCGATGCTGCAGTACTTCATCAACGGGTTCACTAGCTGGCTTCTGATAAGGATGGGCGCGGAGGCCTTCACGGGGAGCGAGTGGGGGGCGGGCGCCACCTACCTCACCGAGACGATAGGCAAGAGGATAAGGGGCCTCGCTCTCTCCATAATGCAGTCGGGTTGGGTGTTCGGCTACGGCTTGGCGAGCGCCATCGCGCTCTTCACGCTAAGCCGCTTCGGAATGAGCTATGGATGGAGGGTCGCCTTCCTTTTCGCGTTTCTGCCGGCGATTATCGTGCTCGTAATACGCTCGCGCCTCAGGGAAACCGACAGGTTCCTTCACCTCAAGGAGATAAGGGAGGCCAGGAAGCGCGGCGACTACGCCAAGGTAAAGGAGCTCATGGAGAGATATCGCGTTGACGTGGAGGCGTCGGTGAGGCCCTCCTACAAGCAGCTGCTCTCTCCTGACCTCAGGAGAACCGCGCTCATCTTGGCGTTCTATAACTTCATGACGACGGGCGTAGCAATAGTGGGCGACTCGATGTTCCCGTATTACTTGTCACAGGTAAAGGGGTTCGATTACCTGACCCTCGTGTCCATGTTCGCGACGCTCTCATTCGTCGGCATAGTAGGATACCTGGTCAACGGGTACCTGAACGACCGCATAGGCGGCAAATGGCCGGTCGTCATCTTCGCGGCCCTCCAGACCGTCGGCATATTCGCTCTGGTGGTGCTCGTGCGCTTCCCGGATTACCTGGCGCTCTGGTCCTGGTACTTCCTGTACCTGTTCACGCACAATGGACAGTTCGCAGGCCTCATACGCCTCAACACTGAGGCCTTCCCAACAAGGGTCAGGGCGGCCGGAGCGCTCTGGTCAGGCGCCTTCTGGAGCCTCGGCCAGGCGGCTTGGCCGCTCGTCTTCAGCTCCATGATCCCGTTCCTTGGCTTCAACGGCGCCTGGATATGGATCGAAATAGTTCCCGAGGTAGTGGCCATAGTGCTCTTTGCCGCGATAATGAGGAACATACCCCCGCAGCGCGAGCTGGAGGAGATAGCCATCTGAATTTATTTAATGATACTTTATATTTATTTTTCAGATTGTGGTTTGGCAGCAAATATAGTATGTAGCCGATAGTAATATTTATATTACGCCTTCGTCCCAACTTCCTGAGGAATGAGAAGGAGAGCGATCTCTCGTGCGGCCCTCTGGACAATAATAGCCGTCGTGATAGTCGTCGTAGTAGTGGGAGGGGTGGCCGCGTACTACA
>CAYFFS010000047.1:0-4844 GCA_964342765.1 uncultured Nitrososphaerales archaeon
GAACAGGGTGGGAGGGCTCATAACCCCCATGAGGCCCATGTCCCTAGAGGCCGCGGCCGGCAAGAACCCGGTGAACCACGTGGGCAAGATATACAACATAGCCGCGCAGGAGATAGCGAACAGGCTGGCCTCGGAGGTCGAGGGGGTCGAGGAGGCCTACTGCTACCTGCTCAGCAAGATAGGCCACCCAATAGACGAGCCGCAGGCCGTGCAGGTGGAGTACCACGGGAGCGCGAGCGAGGACAGGGTCAGGTCGTACGCGGAGTCCCTGGTCGAGGACGTCCTCTCCAGGCTCCCGAGGATCTGGGAGGGGGTCCTGGAGCGCAGGTACGAGCTGTTCTGAGTTGGGCTGCGCGGCGCCGCGCGTCATAATCGACGTCTGGTACCCGAGGGACGCCGAGCTCGTGCGGAGGCTGCACTCGAGGGGCTTGGTCGACGCGGCGTTCGCCCCCGACATACCCTTCGGGGCGGCGAACGCCGACTCGCTCCTCGCCTCCTGGATCCTGCACTCCCAGGGGGTCCCCTCGATAGCCGCCATCTCGCTGGGCTCCAGGGGCCCCGCGGCCTCGGCCTCCAGGATACTGACAGCATACCTCTCCGGCGTCGACGGGATACTCGTGGTCGCGGGGGACTCGAGGCAGTGCCCGGGCGCCATGGGCGTCTTGGACGCGATCCGCATGGCGGCCGCCCTCCCGGAGGTCCGCCCTCCGGAGGGGGTCAAGGTCTCGAGCGCCCTGGCCTCCTCGCTCGAGCGCCGCCCCTGCTTCCTTATCGGGGCCGCCGTGGATCCCTCGAGCGAGAGGTCCCTGAGGCTTGCCAGGTCGAAGGCGGAGGCGGGGGCCAACATCCTGGTGTCCCAGCTTCTCCCGGACCCAGCGGCCGCGGCCGGGGCCCTCTCCGAGCTGAGGCCCCTGGGGATCCCTGTTGCGCTCGGTATCCCGTACGCCCCGACGGAGGGGGCAAGGGCGCGCTTCGAGTCCCTCTTCGGCCTAAGGGCCCCATCCCCCCGGGAGCTCCTGGCTTCCCTCGAGCGCGTCCCGCGTGACCTCAGGTCCCACCTGTACGTCTCTCCGATAGGCGCCGACAGGTCGGGGCTCGAGGGGTTCCTCGAGTCCCTAGCGTCCCTGAGGGAAAATTCTATATAGAAATTCCGCGATGGCCGGGGCCGGAAGGGGGCCATCTATTTACTAATTGTTTTCTATTATTGGGGATATAACCCTGATTCCTTTAATTAAATCGCCGCCAATTGGAAAGGAATAACGATTAAATAGCCGATAGATCCGATGGCCCCTCGGAGGTGGGAGGATGTTCGGGGCGTTCGCCCCAAGGAGGAGGGCCAGGGAGGCCATGGCCAGGGCGCGCTCCGTGGGCGCCCGCGCAAAGGTATCTGAGGTCGAGGGCCTAATACCAGTGGTCGTCGTCGACCACGAGGGAAGGCCGATCGGGCTCATCACCGAGGAGGAGGTGGAGTACGCGAGGAGGAGGGGCCTGATGGAGGCCCCTGTATCGCTTGTTATGGCCGAGGACCCGATAACCGTTAGGGAGGACGAGCCGCTCGAGTCCGCCTTCAGGAGGATGGAGGAGGCGGGCGCCAGGTACGCGCCCGTCGTGGACTCGAAGGGGAGGCTCGTGGGCCTCCTGGCCGCGGAGCTCGCGGCCGCGTGACCTCCTCCGATCGGCGGTTCAGGTAGGTCTTCAGGGCCAGCCTCACGTCCGAGGACTTCACGGTCTTCCTCCCCGCGTGCGTCGCGAACTCGACGGCCCTCTTGGCTATGTCTATCCCTATCTCCTCCAGGGCCCCGCGGAGGTCCTCTATCGCGTCCTCCCCGACCCTCTCGGCCCCGGCCTTCTTGAATATGCGATAAATGGCGGCCGCGCCGAAATCCGGCTCCGACATGACGTCCCCGCAATGAAAGGACCAATATAAAGCTCTTTTCTTCGGAAAGCCCGATTTTTGGCCGGAAGGCGCCGGAGGGGCTGTCCGCGCGGCTTCGGAAGAGCTTTTATTTTTCCGCCGTGGGGGCGGGGCGTGGCCAAGCTGAGGAAGATAGCCGAGGAGCTCCTCAGGAGGTACCCGGACCGCTTCACGGACGACTTCGAGCACAACAAGAGGGTGCTGGAGGAGCTCGTGGACGCCGAGTCGAAGTTCGTGAGGAACACGCTTGCCGGCTACATAACTAGGTACGTTGCGAGGACCAGGGCCGCCCAGAAGGCGGAGGCGGCCGCGCCTTGAGGGCCGGCCGAGCCTTCGAGGTCCCCGGGCTCGGCCTGAGCCTGGGGCTGGCCAGGATCTCCTCCCTCAGGCCCCACGAGGGGCTGCTCGAGGAGGACGTGAGGTCCCTAGCATCATCGATGGCCGGGGAGGGGGTCCAGCTGGATCCCCTGATGGTGGACTCCGCCACCATGGTGGTGCTGGACGGGACGCACAGGCTTGAGGCCCTCAGGAGGCTCGGGGCCATCTGGGCGGCCGTGGCGCTCGTCGACTACCGCGACCCCGGGGTGCGCGTGGGCCGCTGGCTGAGGGCCGTTGACCCGGGGGCCGCGTCGGCCGCGGCCGAGCGCGCCGGGATGCGCCGCGTAGGGGGGTGGGAGGAGGCGATGGAGGAGGTCGACTCCTCCGGCAGGAGGGCCGCCGTCCTAATGCCCTCGGGCCCATCCTACCTGGGGCCGGAGTCCGAGGGCTCCCTGGGCGCGCACTTGATGGCGGAACCGATCTGGAGGGCCTCCCCCCACGTGGAGCTCGTGAGGGACGACGAGGTCGCCAAGGCCCTCGGCTCGGGCCGCGCGGTCGTCTACCCGCCGACCCCCAGGAAGGAGGAGGTCCTGGCCGCGGCCGAGTCGGGGACCCTCTTCCCCCCCAGGAGCACGAGGCACGTCTTCAGGGCGAGGCCCCTCGGCCTGGGGGTGCCCCTCTCGGAGCTGAGGTCGGAGGAGCCTTCGCCGGAGGTCCTGGGGCGCAGGGCCTCGAGCTTCAGGCGCCTCCCCCCTGGGTCCGTGGTCCGCGGGAGGCGCTACGACGAGGAGGTGGTCGAGTTCACGTGATCGCGTTCGCGTTCGCGGTGCCCTGCGGCTCGATACCGGGGAGGTGGCCGCCCTCGTGCGTGGTCCAGGCCGTTCCGTGTTCCATGGTCCCGGCCCTCGAGTTCGCGCTCGAGGCGGCCGCCCAGGCTTACGAGTCAAGGAGGAGGGGGATATGCGTGGCAAGGAAGCCGGAGATAGACCTTCTCCTCAGGCTCGCGCGCACCGACAGGATAGAGGAGGCGATAAGGGCCGCCTCCCGGAGGGGGGAGTG
Source organism: uncultured Nitrososphaerales archaeon (assembly GCA_964342765.1). GTDB lineage: Archaea > Thermoproteota > Nitrososphaeria > Conexivisphaerales > Conexivisphaeraceae > Conexivisphaera. Next base: position 3,293 of record CAYFFS010000047.1, read on the forward strand.
CTGCGTGGTCGCCGGCTACGGGGACGAGGGGTGCGCCGCGATCGCCGGGTCCCTTCCCTCCCTGGAGCTTGGGGCCTCGGGCGACTGGAGGCTCGCCGCCGAGGAATCGGCCCTCGTCGGGGCCCGCCCATCTCCTTGCGAGGGGGTTCTCGACGCCGAGCAGGTCAAGGACCCTCCCGACCACCGAGTCCACGAGGTCGTCCACGCTTCTCGGCCTCCCGTAGAAGCCGGGGGAGGCCGGCATTATCACCGCGCCCGCCGACGAGGCCCTCAGCATGTTCTCTATGTGCAGCGTGCTGAGGGGGGTCTCCCTTATCAGGAGGACCAGCCTCCTCCTCTCCTTCAGGTGGACCATGGCGGCCCTCGTCAGGAGGTTGTCCTCCAGCCCGTGGGCCACCGCGGCGAGGGTCCTCATGCTGCAGGGCGCCACGGCCATGCCGCCCGTCAGGAAGCTGCCGCTCGATGGGGGCGCGTCCAGCTGCCCCTCCCCGTAGACGCGTGCCCCCTTCAGGAGGTAGTCCAGCGGCTCGTCCAGCTCGTACCTCGCGGTGAGCCTGGCGGCGTCGCTCACTATGACGTGGACCTCGCGCCCCAGGTCCAGGAGCGCGCGGACCAGCCTGACACCGTAGATTATGCCGCTGGCCCCGCTTATCCCTACTACGTACCTCTCCACGCGCCCTTTGGGGGCCCGAGGGAGAAAAAGGTTGTCGCGGCTAACGATTTAAGGGAGGCGCCCGCCCGGTGGAGCGTGAGGTACTGGCTCCTGGACGTCCTGGCCTGCCCCATGTGCAAGGGCTTCCCCCTGGAGCTGCGCGTCTTCGAGGAGAGGGTGGAGGACGTGGAGGTCAAGCTGGAGGAGGCGCCCTGCGAGGAGATCTGCGCCTACAGGGGGATCTCGATGAAGGGCGTCGACAGGAGGTCGTACGTCCAGAACTGCGCGGAGTGCATGAGGCACGTCGTCGTCAACGGGATCCTGATCTGCCCCAAGTGCGGGCGCTGGTACCCGATAATAGACGAGATACCGCACATGCTGCCGGACAAGCTCAGGAACAGGAACAGGGACCTGGAGTTCCTGTCCCGCTACAGGGACAGGGTCCCCGACGTCGCCGCTAACGGTAAGCCCTACCACCTCTGACCTCGGCGGAGCCCCCTATTCCGAGGATCCCCAGGAGCTCCTCCATCAGGGCCCTGCTCCCGGCTGCCACCAGCCTTATGCGCGCCGGGGAGCTCAGGTCGAGGGATTCCAGCTCGAGCCCCGGCGTCGCCAGGTATCCGCCAGCCGACTCCAGGAGGAACATCGAGGGGACGCAGTCGAAGGTCCTCAGGCCGCCGTAGTGGGCGACGAACGCGTCCGACCTCCCAACAGCGACGTATGCTATCCCAAGGGCTGCGCTTCCCAGGATCCTTGGGTACTTCGTCCTGGACATGACGCGGGCCATCCCCATCAGGTCCCGCTCGTCGGCCGCGTGCGTCTGGGACTGGAAGTCCACGATCGCCTCCTCGAGGGACTCGGCGCCCGAGGGGGAGGCGGGCGCCCACCCCAGGTAAACCC
>CAYFFS010000048.1:0-4428 GCA_964342765.1 uncultured Nitrososphaerales archaeon
GCCCAGGAGCCTCCCCAGGGATTCCACCCCCTCCGCCGTGGCGAGGAAGAGGTAGCCCGCGCGCCTCAGGCCCAGGTCGTGCCCTCCCCTCTGCAGCTCCTCGTAGAAGCCCAGGCTGGACCTGGCGAGGACGCGGTTCACCTCCGACGTGAACGCCGTCCTGAAGCCGCCCAGCGACCTGGAGGTGTCGCCCAGGCCGGGGCCGCCTAGCTCGTCCACGACCAGAACCCTGCCCTCCCCCATGAGCATTAAGTGATATGCGGTCGCGAGGCCCACGATCCCGGCGCCGAGGACCGCGACGCCGTACCTCATCTCACGTACGTCCTCGCCTGCTCCTGGACGAAGTTCAGCAGGTAGTAGGGGCCGCCTATCCCCCTCCCGGTGGCGCCGCTCGCCTTCCACCCGACGAACGTCTGCGCCCCAGGCCAGGCCCCCGTGGTGGCGCCTCCCCTCCTGTTAGCGTATAGGACGCCGAACTCGACGCGCTCCATGAACTCCCTCACCTCCTCCTCGTCCTCCGAGAATATGCCGGCCGTCAGGCCATATTCGGTGTCGTTCGCCTTGGCTATGGCCTCATCCAGCGTCCTGAAGGGGGCGACGAGGAGGAGCGGCATGAAGAGCTCCTCCCTGAACAGGTAGTGGTCCTCGGGGACCCCGATCATTATCGTCGGCTCGACGTAGAAGCCCCTGGCCATCCAGCCATCCCTGATCTGCCTCCCGCCGACCACCACCCTGCCCCCGGCCGCCAGCCCCTCCTGCACGTTCCGGGCGAAGGCCACGTAAGCGCGCTCGTTTATCAGAGGCCCCATGAAGACGTCCCTCCTCCTGGGGTCGCCGACCCTGAGCGACCTGGTGAACTCGGCGAGGGATCCCAGGAACTCGTCCATGACCTCCTCCTGCACGTAAAGCCTCGATGTGGCGCTGCACTTCTGGCCGCCGTAGCCGAAGGCCGCCCTCGCGACCCCCTCGACCGCCTTCCCCAGGTCGGCCTTCGCCGTAACTATCGTCGGGTTCTTGCTCCCCGTCTCGAGGACCACGGGCTTCGGGTAGGGCTGCCTGGAGGCGAACTCCCTGTATAGGTGGTGCCCCACCTCCTTGGACCCCGTGAACGCTATGCCTGCCACCCTCCTATCGCCCACTATCACATCCTCGTAGGGCTCGCCGGGGCCCGTCAGGAGGTTTATGGCGCCCGGCGGGACCCCTCCCTCCACGTACGCCTCGTAGACCAGGCGGGCGGTTAGCGTCGCCTCCTCCGAGGGCTTCCAAACCACGGTGTTACCCGTTATAAGTGCGCCCTGGACCATCCCGCTTCCCAGCATGGCGGGGAAGTTGAACGGCGAGATCACGAACCAGGCGCCCCTGGGCCTGGCGACGCTCCACGTCTCCTCCCCCGGGGATCCGGGGGCCATCCTCCTGACGTACCCATCCTCCTTCTCGACCAGGGACGCGTAGTACCTTATCGCCTCCACGGCCTCGTTGACCTCGGCCACCGCCTCCACGCGGTTCTTCCCCACCTCGTAGGCCATCGCCGCGGCTATCAGGAACTTCCTGCGCTCTATCGCGTCGGCCACCCTGCGCATGATCCCCGCCCTCTCCCTCCAGTCCCTCCTGCCCCAGTCCTCGAACGACCTGACGGCCGCCTCCAGGGCCGCGGATGCCTCCTCCCTCCCTCCCCTCTGGAAGCGCCCGACAACTATCTCCGTGTCTATCGGGCTCCTTACCTCGTACTCGGCGGCGAGCACCTCCCTTCCCCCTATCGACATCGGGTAGGCCCTCCCGAGGAGCTCGCGCTCGACCTCGGCCAGAGCCTCCTCATACCTAGCGTTCGACTCCTCGTCGAGGGAAGAGCTCGTGTACGTTACCTTTGTCACGGGGTTCAAGGGGCGGCCCATCTAATAGGCGTTGTGCCTCGCGGATCCAAGCCCTTCCGATCGAGGCGGATTTCCGATCCTCTATCCGGGTCCTCAGGACCCGGGATAGGGTCAACCCGATCATGGCCGCGCGGCTTATATGGTGCGCGAGATCGTCGCTTGGCGCCGCTTGATCTCCTTTGTGGAGGACGTGCGGTTAATGGGCGCAGGCCAACGCCTAACGCAAATAAGGGCGCCTGACCCGAGGGTGGGCGTTGTCGAGCGTCAGGAGGATATTCGTGGTCGGCGCCGGCACCATGGGCCACGGCATAGCGGAGGTCGCGGCCCTCAGGGGCTTCGAGGTCACGCTCTACGACATAAAGCAGGAGTTCCTTGACGGCGCGATCTCCAAGATAAGGTGGAGCCTGGAGAGGCTCGCCGAGAAGGGGGGCGTGAGGGACCCGTCAGAGGTCCTCGGGCGCATAACCACCACACTCGACCTGGAGCAGGGCGCTAGGTCCGCTGACTTCGTCATAGAGGCGGCGCCCGAGAGGATGGAGATAAAGCGCGACATATTCTCGAGGCTCGGCAGGAGCGCCCGCCCCGACGTGGTTCTCGCCACGAACACGAGCAGCCTCCCGATAACCGAGATCTCTGAGTCGGTCCAGGGCGAGAGGAGGGGGAACGTGATAGGGATGCACTTCTTCAACCCGCCCGTCATAATGCAGCTGGTGGAGGTCGTCAGGGGGAAGCACACGAGCGACCGCGCCGTCGAGGCGACGTACGGCCTCGCCTCGTCCCTGGGCAAGCAGCCCGTCCTCGTCAGGAAGGACGTCCCCGGCTTCATAGTCAACAGGATAATGGTCAGGTTCCTGAACACGGCCTGCTCCCTGGTCGAGAGGGGGATCTACAGGATGGAGGAGGTGGACGCGGCTGCCCGCTACTCGCTGGGGATGCCCATGGGGGCGTTCGAGCTGTCCGACTACATAGGGATAGACGTGTTGGACGACATATTGAGGGCCATGGTATCGAGGGGGTTCAGGGCCTCCCAGTGCGGGCTTTACCAGGCGATGCGCTCCCAGGGGAAGCTCGGCGTCAAGTCCGGGCAGGGGTTCTACCAGCACCCCGGGTCCAAGTTCAGGAAGCCGGAGCTGGATCGCTCCCTCGCCGGGAGGGTTGACCACGTGATGCTCATATCCCCGGCCGTCAACGAGGCCGCCTACCTTCTGAGGGACGGGGTGGCGAGCAGGGAGGACATCGAGAGGGCCGTGAGGCTGGGACTCAACTACCCAAGGGGCATATTCGAGTACGCCGAGCAGTTCGGCCTCGGCTCGATAGTGGATGCCCTCGGAAGGCTGAGGTCCCTACTGGGGTCGGACGAGTTCGAGCCGGATCCCCTGCTGCTCGAGTGGGCTGGCCGGGGATCCGCCGGCCGGTGATGCCATGCCCTCACTCTCGAGGAGGCTCTCCGGCATAAGGCCGTCAGGGGTGAGGGAGCTCTTCGACCTGGCGGCCGGGCGCCCCGGCGTCGTCAACCTGACGCTGGGGGAGCCGGACGCGGCCACCCCTCCCCACGTCCGCGAGGCGGCGCGCAGGGCCCTCGAAGAGGGATTCACGCACTACACGCCGAACGCCGGGCTCCCGGAGCTCAGGGAGGCCATAGCCGAGAGGTACGCTAGGGACTACGGCGCCCGCGTGGAGCGCGAGGAGGTCCTGGTGACCCAGGGAGGGACCCAGGCGATACTTGAGGCCATGGCGGCGGTGATGGACGAGGGCGACTCGGTCCTCGTTCCCACCCCGGCGTTCGTCGGCTATTCCGGGTCCGCATCCCTCCTCGGGATAAGGGCGATAGAGGTGGAGACGAGGGAGGAGGAAGGGTTCGTTCCCACCGTCGAGTCCCTAAGGGCGGCGGCGGACGAAAGGACCCGCGCCCTGATAATCAACAGCCCAAGCAACCCGACGGGCGCCGTCTACGGCAGGAGGGCGATCGAGGAGATGATATCCTTCGCCGTGGAGCGCGACCTCTGGATAATTTCGGACGAGGTCTACGAGAAGTTCGTCTACGGGGCGGAGTTCGTCAGCCTGTCCTCCTTCGACGAGGACGTCCGCAGGAGGACGATAATAGTCAACTCGTTCTCCAAGACCTACGCCATGACGGGCTGGAGGATAGGCTACATGATAGCCCCGAGGGAGGTGGTGGACGCGGCGGTCAAGTTCCAGATGTACGACGCCGTCTGCCCAAGCTCCATAGCGCAGAGGGCCGCGCTCGAGGCCCTGAGGGGCCCCCAGGACTTCACCTCCAGCTACGTATCGGAGGTGGGAAGGAGGATGGAGTACGCCTACTCGAGGCTATCCTCGATGAAGGGCGTGAGGGTGGTCCGCCCCAGGGGGGCGTTCTACATATTCCCGAGGGTCGACGCGGGAATGAGCTCGGCAGAGCTGGCGAGGGCCCTGCTGCTGGAGGAGGGGGTCGCCGTGGTCCCCGGGTCCGCCTTCGGGAGGGGCGGGGAGGGGCACATCAGGCTCTCCCTCGCTGCCAGCATGGACGACATAAGGAGGGGCCTGGACGGCCTGGAGA
>CAYFFS010000049.1:0-4213 GCA_964342765.1 uncultured Nitrososphaerales archaeon
CGCTCCCCCTCCCCCCTCAGGAGCTCCATGGATCTCTCCAGCAGGTCCTCGAAGTCGTCGGCCCCGATGCCCCTCGAGAGCTCGAGGATCTCCGCCGGATCCAAGGGAGCCCACCGCTTCACTCGACCCCCGTGAAGATGGGCCTCATGGAGAGCTCCCTGGGCACGTAGAGCGGCCTGGTCGGCATGTCGCCCCTCCTGCGCTCGAGCTCCGCGACCAGCTCCTCCAGCGTCATGCGCAGCGTTGGCTCCTTCCCTATAGGATAACCCTCCCTCGGCGTCACCGAGTAGTAGCCGCCCTTCACCTCCTCGTCCCCCACGACCACGAGGTAGGGTATCCAGCTGGACTTCGCGTCGCGGACGCGCTTCGCGAGCGTCAGATCCCTGTCGTCTATCCCGACCCTGAAGCCCCTGCGCTCCAGCTCCTCCGCCAACCTGAGGGCCTGCTGCATGTGATCCGCCACCCTGACCGGGACAATCCTGACCTGTTCGGGCGAGAGCCAGAACGGAAGCGTCGGGTTGCGCCCCTCCGCCTCCTCCCAGGCCGCCCTCTCCAAAAGGGATGCGAGGGTCCTCTCTATGCTGCCGAAGCTGGAGGCGTGCAATATTATGGGGACCGGCCTCTCCCTGCCGTCCTCCGCGACGTACCTTATGTTGAAGCGCTCCCCGTTCTTCACGTCCCACTGGACGGTGGATATCTGGACGTTGTTGCCGTCCGGGAATATCGCCTGGTACTCGCTCTTGAAGGCGTAGTAGTGGGTCATCTCCTTCATTATCTTCACGAACGCGGGCACGCCCATCTCGGACACGAGCGACCTTATGTAGTCCCTGAACTTCTCGTAGTAGTCCTCCACGAACTCGAACCCAAGGACCCAGTGCCCCCCTGATATTATGTCGTCCATCAGCCTCTTGAAGAGCAAGCTCAGCCTCCTGTACTCGGCCTTCGCCTGCTCCTCGTCCGCCAGAAACGCGTGGTGATCAGTCATAAGGAAGGCCCTCACCCTCATCAGGCCCGTCAGCTCGCCCTTCTGCTCCTTTCTGAAGCACTGGGCCTCCTCGTAGACCTTCAGGGGCATTTGCCTGTAGGTGAACTTGACCTTTTGTACGAAGGGGAAGGCGCCTGGGTCGCTCGCGAACCTGAGGACCAGCCCCTCGTCCACCGAGTAGTCGCGCTCGTGGAACTCCCCCTGCAGCATGCGTATGGACTCGACGTCCGTCCTATAGAGCAGGGGGTTCTGGATCTTCATCGCCCCCCACTCGCGCGCCACCTTGAAGTACGCGTAATCCAGTATGAGGTCCCTAACCAGCACCCCGTTGGGATACCACTTCATGTGGCCGACGTCGCTCTCCGGGGCGTAGTCCACAAGCTCCAGCTTCCTCATGTAGTGTATGTGCTTGGGAGGGGAGCCCTTGCTCGGCCTTCCCTCCAGCTCGTTCCTGATGAACTCGGCCAGCATCCTATGCCTCACGTCGTCCTTCGCGAGGGGGGGCGCGCTCCTCCAGTTGTCCTTGGTCACCTCGTACTCGGATCCGTCTTCGTCTATTATTATGAACCGATGGAACTTCTCCTTAGGTCCCCGGGCCGCCGCGCGCCTCCTCCCGGGCGACACTACCTTCAGCTGCTCCGCCAGCGGGTGGCCCTTGATGCGCACTTGGAAGCCCTTCGTCCAGCCGAAGGGCGCCCTGTGAACCTCCAGCCCCATCGAGGACAGCGAAGCCTCCAGCTTGGACAGGACGCCCTGAGCGACGTCTGGCGCCGCGAGCTGGCTGCTCAGGTGGGCGTATGGGTATATGACCACCTTCCTGCACCCGACCTGGCCCGCTACCTCAGCTATCTCGGAGGCCATGCCCTCGGCCTCCGCCGGCCCATCGCCTGACTCCACGGCCACGAGCGCCACCAGGGAATCCCTGAACTCGCGGGGACCCCCGGCCTCAGCGTCGTGCGCCTCGGACTCGACGCCGACGGGCCAGTACGAGAACTCGTCAACGTGCCATATCAGCGCCCTCATCGGCCGTCTGGGAGGCCTTGGAGGACCTCTATATTGCGTTTTCCTCGCGGCCGCGGGCCGCGCTCGGGCATAGGTCCCTGAGCGGGCACTCGCCGCACCTGGGGGAACGGGCGCGGCAATATACCCTGCCCAGCTGTATAAGCGCCCTGTGCGCTATTGCGTAGTCCTCCGGATCGAAGATCGCCTGAAGAGCGGACCTCACCTCCTCGTAGCCGCGGCCCCTGGAAAGCCCCAGGCGGCGCGAGACGCGGAATATGTGCGTGTCAACTGGGAAGGTGGGCGCGTGCGCGCAGAACAGCAGGACGACGTCCGCGGTCTTCGGGCCGACGCCCGGGAGGGACATGAGCTCCGCTCTGGCGTCCTCGAAGCCCTTCGAGAGGACGCGGGACAGATCTCCTCCGTAGCGCTCGATGATCGCGGCCGCCAGCTCCTTGAGCCTCCTCGCCCTCTCCCTATACATGCCGGCGGGCCTGATGGACTCCTCTATCAGCTCGATCGATGCCTCCGCCAGCTCCTTCGGCCCAACGCCCACCCTGCTCTCAAGGGACCTCAGGGCCCTGAGGCCATTCCTGTCGCTTGTGTTCTGCGAGAGCACGGTGGCCACGAGCGCCCTGAAGGGATCGGAGCAGCCGGGGGACGCGACGTCTATCAGGAAAAGCCCGTCCTTCAGCGAGGGATCCCCCATTAACCTGCGCAGTATCTCCCTGCCCTTCAGCGCATCCTCCTCTTTACCTCCAGAAGTATCCTTGCGGTCATGCCCCATATCCTGTTGCTCCCCTCCAGCCTGAACTCCGGCCTGCCGAGCCAATCCCACGAGACCCTTAAATCCTCAAGGTCGATCCAGATGTACTCCGTTAGCTCGCTGGAGAGCCTCACCTCCACTGGACTCAACAGCCTGTAGACGAAGGGCTTCACGAGCATCCAAGGCGCGTTCGACGGCGTGAAGAAGCGGAGCTCGAACAGGGGCTCCGCCGATCTCCTCAGATCTATACCCGTCTCCTCCAGCGTCTCCCTTATCGCGGTCGCGCGCAGGTCGGGATCCGTCGGCTCCATCCTTCCCCCGGGCAGCGCCCAGTCGCCGGACCATGGATCCTTCGAGCTCTCGGCGCGTTTGACCACGAGGACCGCGCGGCGTCCGCGCGTGAGGTCCAAGACGACGGAGACCGCGGCGTAGGAGGTGCCCCGGAGCGCGGCCCAACACCCCCTCTGCTGTAACACTGCGGCCGAGGCCCTTGTTATAAACGTTCATCCGCGCGCCGCCACGTACGACAGCATTAGAAGGGCCTTTGCCGCCAGCACGGAGGTGATCCCTGAGGGATCGTAGGGGGGCGTGAGCTCCACGACGTCGAAGCCCACTAGCTTGGAGCCGTCAAGTGTCGCCAGCAGGCGCATAAGCTCCGAGGAAGTCAGGCCCCCCGGCTCCGGATTTCCCACGCCTGGGGCGAACGCGGGATCTAGGACGTCAAGGTCCAGGCTGACGTATACCTCCTCCTTAGCCGAGGCCAGAGCGGACAGGGCCCTGAGAGCCCTGTCCAGCTCCGAGGGCCCGTACATTTCGAGCCCGCGGGAGCGCGCGAACTCGAGCTCCTCGGCCGAGAAGGCCCTTCCTCCTACGTGGATGACGTCCGCGTCGCAGGACTCCAGGAGCCTCCTGAGAAACGTCGCGTGCGAGATCCTTAGGCCGTATAGCTCGTCGCGCGCGTCCAGGTGAGCGTCAAGCACTATCAGCTTGGCGCCGCAGAACTTGCCGTAGGACGCCAGCGTGATCGTGTGCTCGCCCCCGATCACCGCCGGCACCTTGCCTGACTCCTTGAGCTCCGAAACAGCCTCGCCCACGAACCTGAGGGCGGAGGGCATGTCGGTCGTGTACTCCAGGTCGCCGGCGTCCTCGATCGATAGCTCCTCGAGGGACCTGCCGAGCTCCAAGCTGTAGAACTCGAGGTTCGGCAGCGCCGCCCTGAGCGCTGCCGGCCCCATGCGAGCCCCCGGCCTATAGCTTTGGGTGGCGTCGTACGGCGCTCCTAGGACTACCACGCGCGAGCTCCCAGGGGAGGGAGACCAGTCCGTCGGCGACCTGGCGCGGAACACGGCAGGGGCCTCGCAAGCCCGCCGATAAAGATAGCCGTGGAGGCCGAGGCAAGCTGCTCCAAGCCGCAGGGGGGCAGTAATGCTTTAATATAACCATATATAACATTCCTCTACTGA
>CAYFFS010000050.1:0-3923 GCA_964342765.1 uncultured Nitrososphaerales archaeon
CCCCCTGGGCGGGACCCTCGCCCAGGGGGTCCTCAGGGTGGGGGACGAGGTGGAGCTGAGGCCGGGCATCTTCGACCCGGACAAGCAGAGGTACGTCCCCGTCACCACGAAGGTCGTCAGCCTCGGAACGAGCGCGGGGCTCGTGGACTCGGTCGAGCCTGGCGGGCTGATAGCCGTCGGGACAGAGCTCGATCCTTTCTTCACGAAGGGGGACCAGATGGTGGGGAACCTCATGGGCCCCCCTGGCGAGCTACCGGAGGTCGTGGACCGCATAGTCCTGGAGTTCGAGCTCCTGGACTCCGTGGTGGGGGCGGAGGTCCCCATGAGGGTCGAGCCCCTTAGGAAGGGGGAGCCCCTGAGGCTTAACGTGGGCACGATGGTGACCCTCGGCTCGGTGGCCGAGGTCAGGGACGGGCGCGCCTCCATAGCCCTCAGGAGGCCCGTCTGCCCCCCTCCGAACGCCAGGGTGGCGATAAGCCGCAGGGTGGACGACAGGTGGAGGCTGATAGGATCGGGGAGGATAGTTGGGTGAGGTCCCGATCCTCGTCATGGACACGAGCTTCCTGATCCAGCTATCGGAGCCGGGGGGAAGGGCCGCGATGGAGGAGCTGGGGCGCCTCCTGGGCAGGTTCAGGATCGTGGTGCCCTCGAGCGTCGTGAGGGAGCTCAGGTCCCTCTCCAGGAGGCTCCCGGAGGCGGAGGTGGCGCTGGGGCTCGCGGCTTCGTCGGAGGTCGTGGAGTCGGAGGGGGACCCGGACGAATCCGTCCTCGAGGTGGCCTCGAGGGTCGGCGGGATAGTCGCCTCTATGGACAAGGCCATGCTCAGGGAGGCCCGCCGCAGGGGCCTTGCGACCCTGACGCTCCACGGCGGGATGCCGGTCCTGGTCGAGGGCAGGCGTGAAAATTATAAAAGAAGGGAGGGGGGTCGAGGCCCAGGTTGTTTCAGCTGGTCGAGCTCGAGGACGTCGTGAGGATACCCCCGCACATGCTGGGGATGGACCTGAGGAGGGCCGCTGAGGAGGAGCTCTCAAGGAAGTACGGGAGCACCGCGAACCCCGAGCTGGGCTACATAATAAGGGTCGTAGACGTGGAGGTCGACCCCGTCGGCAGGATAGTCCACGGGGACGGGGCGGTCTACTACAGGGTCAGGTTCAGGGCCCTGGTCTTCTACCCGAAGCTCCAGGAGGTGGTGGAGGGCGAGGTCGTGGAGGTGACGGACTTCGGCGCGTTCGTGAGGATAGGCCCGATAGACGCGCTCCTCCACATATCCCAGGTCACGGACGACTACCTGACGGTCGACATGAGGCAGGGGGCGATAGTTGGGAAGGGGACGGGGAAGGTCCTCAAGGGCGGGAGCAGGGTGCGCGTCAGGATATCGGTGGTGAGCATGGGGAGAGGGATGAGGATGGACAAGGTGGGCGTCACGAGCAGGCAGCCCTTCCTGGGGGCCCTCGAGTGGATAGAGGAGGAGGTCAGAAAGGCCAGGCAGCCAGCCCAGGCGAAGGCGAAGTGATGGGATATGCCGAGGGAGATGGCCTGCCGCTCCTGCAGGGCCCTCACGACGGAGAAGACGTGCCCCGTCTGCGGGTCCACGGACCTCACGGACAGCTGGAGCGGGCTCGTGATAATCCTGGACCCCTCGGCCTCGGAGGTAGCGAGGCTCATGGGGGTGTCGAGGGCTGGGAGGTACGCTGTCGAGGTTCACTAGGTGGCCCCTCGTCGTGGGGCCCGGGCTGGAGGAGGAGCTCAGGAGGCCCCCGGGCCCTGTCCTCAGCGAGCCCGAGGCGCTCGAGGTCCTCTCGCGCGGGAGGGCGGTGCTCGTGGGGGACCGCGTCTCCGGGTCGCTCTGCTCCGCCGGGCTGCGCCCCTGGGTCCACGTGGTCGACATGAGGGAGAGGAGGGCGCCCTCGCGCTCCCCCCCGCCCTGCCCCTTCGAGAGGCTCCTCCTGGCCCAGAACCCGCCTGGCGTGATAACTAGGCAGGCGGCGGAGGCGCTGGAGGAGGCCATGTCCTGCGGCTCCCCTGCGCGCGTCCTGGTGGAGGGGGAGGAGGACCTGCTGGCGCTCCTCGCGATTTATCTGGGGAGGGGGGCCCTCGTCGCCTACGGGCAGCCGGGCGAGGGGATAGCGGTCGTGGACTCCTCGGACCCGCGCGCCTTCGTCCTCGCGGAGAGGGCCCTGACGTCCATGGTCCCGCCAGGATATGGTGGGGGGCGTCCCAGGTAGTCAAAGGGGAACCCGGAATTGAGGAATATTAACCGGTATAGTTTAAATATATCCTTGAAGGATGTAGTCCTGAATGATCCACAGGAGGAAGTCCAAGGCGATATCGCCGATCATAGCGACTCTGATACTGATAGTGATAGCGGTGGTCGCAGGGATAATGCTCTACGGGTTCGTAACCGGGTTCATGGCTAAAACTACTGCTAACACCGGCACGTTCTCTGGATCGACGCTGACGATACAGGGCGCGACGATCAGTAGCAGTAGCCCTCCTAAAGTCACTGTGGTCGTGACGAACACCGGCTCCTCGCCCGTGACCGTGACGGCGATAAACGTCCTCTACGCGAGCAACGACTCACTGATAGGAACGATATCAGTATCATCATCAACAGGCACCAATCCAGTGCCGGCTGGGAGCACCGTGCAGCTCTCAGGAAGTCTGAGCAGCCTCATGTCCACTCCCGCACACGGAACCCCGGTCATCGTACAGGTGGCCACCAGCGGCGGCGCGTACGTGGACTATCAGACGACGTGGCCGTGACATGAAGGAATGTAATCTCTTATGCCTTAATATATAATTTTTTATTACTTCTTGTGAGCCTCTCCCTCAGGCACTCCCCCATCGCCTCCCTCCTCGCAGCGTATAACACCTCGCGCTCGCCAAAGGCGCCTCGACTTAGTCGTGTACCGCGTGCCGACATCATCTGTGGGGCTGATCTATTCGTTGGGCTCCCGTATCTCCTCGAGCTCGCCCGCCAGCAGGGCCCTCACTGATTCGCCTACGGTGCGCCTGGGCCTGTACACCTTTATCCCCATCTCCCTTGCGTTATAGAAGGCTCCAGGTCCGATCGTGTATGCGATTATGGCGTCTGGTCTCAGGGAGCTGAGGAAGCGGAAGAAACCGGCGCCGCCCCCATGCCCGATCCCATACGCGTACCCATGCTCGTCATGTCTCATGCCTTCGCCCCTGCCCAAATGCCCATGTCCACGCGCGTGTTCGTGCTCCTCGCCCGCATATGGGTTGGGGATCGCCTTCACGGAAACCACGTTCCCTGAGTCGTCCACATCCACGACTATCAAGTATGGGGCCATCCTTGGGTGCGCTGTCACCCTGGAATCCAGGCCGTTGTCCTCCTTGCTCGGCACGACTATCCTCACGCGCAGCGCCGTCGGGGCGCCCGGATAAAACCGTTGGCACACCTTTGCACGCCTCATTCAAGGCCGCTCGACCGCCGCCCCCGGATCACATGGACAACCGTATCGCGGCATATAAACGGGATCGCTAAGGGATCCGCAGTGCCCAGCGGATGGCCTCGTGCGGCCGCCGCTAAGGCCTCCTAGATCGTAGTTAGATCTCGGGAACGCTTAATAGTTCGTCGCTCATTCGAAGTCCCGTGGAGGAGATCGAGAAGGCCGTCGAGAGGCTGCTGGAGGAGAAGCCGGAGATCGTCGAGAGGGCAATATTGAGACATCCAGAGATAATATACGACAGCATCGCGAGGATCTCCCCGTTCAAGGACCTGGCAACGAAGGACGACATCCGGCGCCTCGAGGAGAAGATGGCCACCAAGGAGGACCTGCGCAACGAGGTGCGGCGCCTCGAGGAGAAGATGGCCACCAAGGAGGACCTGCGCAACGAGGTGCGGCGCCTCGAGGAGAAGATGGCCACCAAGGAGGACCTCGAGCGGTTGGAGAGGCGCC
>CAYFFS010000051.1:0-3826 GCA_964342765.1 uncultured Nitrososphaerales archaeon
TCCTGGCCCTGAAGCACACGAGCCTCACGACCGCGCCCGGGCCCACCCCCTGGAGGGATTCGGCGGACCTCCCCCATATGACGACCCTAAGCTTCACGTTCGGGTCCCTCTCGCTCGACAGGGAGAAGGACGTCATCTGGCGGGCGGTCTCCCCCCTCAGGTAGCCCCTTTCCTGGACGTCGGAGGCCACGCGCCCCCTGACCACGAGCTCCTTGCCCAGGGAATCCTCGCCCACCTCGGAGGCGTCCAGGGTTATGGTCTCCAAGACCTCCTTGGGGGGAGGCTCGTGGGGGAGGTCCAGGGTCCCCTTGCCGTCGACGTGGACCTCCAGCTCGCCAGTGCGCCCGAGCCGCGTGGAGGCCCCGCTGATTATCAGGGGGTCCCCGGGCTTCAGCGTGTCCAGGATCTTCCTGAACTCCGGATCCCCCCAGACAACGAGGCGCCTGACGACCCCCGCGTCGAACACCCTGTACTCGAACGCCCTGCCGGTCCCCCCGTGGCCCTCGAACGCCAGCTCCCTGCGCTTGCATAGGAAAAGCGCCCTCACGTCGATCCTCCTGAGGCCCGGCTTCAGCTCGGACAGGCCGAGGACCTGCCTCGGCAGCGAGCTCAGGTCTACGCCCAGGTCGCTTGCCACAAGGTATCCAGCGCCGACCTCAGTGAGGTACCCGGATCCCATCTCCCTCATCTTCCTGTATATCATGTCCCAGACCTCCTCCTCGCTCAGGTCCGGCCTCCTCCTGAGTATCTCGCGCACTATGGCCTCGGCCCTCGGGTTCCTCTCCACGTCCGAAGAGGTGGGAGCAGTGGGAAATAGCGTTTTGTTCCCTATCTAGCGTCCGGGTGAGCTCCAATAGCCCTGGGCCACGGGGCTTGGGCCCCCTTGCGGTCCGCTGGATCAGGCGGATGGGCGGGCTTTTCCCCTGCCTCATGAAGGGGCTCGGGGAATGCCGGGCCATAGCGGAGGCCACGGTCCTTGGCGGCGAGGGGCGGGCCGTATCCGGCCATGTTGATCGGCAATTATGTAGGGCCAGCGCGCATTCCCGCTAGGGATCCAGCTCAACGGTGGCGTCGGCCGCGGTTGCGCGGCCAGAGCGGATGGCGACGCGTGAGAGCGCAAGGACATCCAAGCCGTAAAACTTGCTGGCCGCCAAAGCGAAAGGTCTTGCAAAGCGCGAGGATGATTCGGCTATGGATCGCAGTTCCTGAGCTGGCCGTGTGTTCTCGCGCTAAAGGAGGCCTTAAGGACGAAAATTTAATTAAGATCTTCCATTTTAAAACTTAACGCAATGTCATCGTCAACTTCCAACGCTGCTGGCGAGAACATAGCCAAACGCCAATTCAATGCGATCGTTAGGCTGGTGGTCTACATAATAGTTTACGTCGTCGTCTCGGCGCTGGTTCAGTTCCTCGTGACCTCAATCCTTCCAACGTTCCACGTGAGCCTATCGGGGTACACGGTTTACATTAACGTCCTCCTTGCCCTCGCCTTCGGCTACCTGATAGTCTACGCGTTCGCCGAGGTCATCTACTGGTCCATGCGGTTCAGGTACGATCATTCGACCGCCAGGGCGATGAGGAACGTCTTCCTCTTGATAGGGATCGGCGCTCTGGTGGCCAGCATAGCGGGGGCCATCGGAGGCGGGGTTGCCGGCGTCGCGACCGGCGGCTTCTTGGGCATAGTCATAGGCTTCGCCGTCCAGCAGGTCCTCGGACAGGCGGTGGCGGGCCTCTTCCTGCTGCTCGCCAGGCCCTTCCGGATCCACGACAACGTGAACATACTAGGCGAAGCGGGCGTGGTGAACGACGTCGCGTTGCTCTTCACGGAGGTAGTCAAGGACGACGGCACGAAGGTCCTGATACCGAATAACTCTATACTAGGTAACAAGATCTACCTGCTCCCAAAGCCTCAGCAGCAACAGCAGAAACAGTGAGCCCCGGGACGTCGGATTTCATCTAATTAATTCCCACTTCTTCCTTCGCGCGTCGAACCCCGGATCCCGCCAAAGGGCGACAAACAACGCTGATGGCTCGTTAACCCACGCGCCCATCCGCCCCGTCCTAGTACCCAGGCGAAGGCCCTCCGGAGCGGTCTTAAGGGGCTTCTTCGCGCAGGCGGAACTAGGCGCGACGTCGCATGAGGCTCTGGTCGATCAGCTTCAGGTACCTGGACGGAATAGGCCTCGTGGCCCTCTGGAGGGAGTCCCTGCTCGCCAAGGCCGTACTGGAGGGCCGCACCGCAGGGTACAGGCAGCACCCGCAGCTTCTGAGGTTCAGGGGATATCGCGACCCTCTGGCCGCCATAAACACGTACCTTTACTACGTGCGCAGGGAGTCGATCAATAGAGGCTACAGATTCGACGGGAGCAAGATAGACATGGACAGGGTTGACCTCGGGATCAAGATACCGGTCACCCAGGGCCAGCTGGACTACGAGCTGGCGCTCCTCAGGCACAAGCTGGCCGTTCGGTCGCCCGAGTTCTACGAGCTGATCAGGGGGATAGAGCGTGCGGAGCCCAACGAACTCTTCGTCTCCGTCCCCGGGGAAGTCGAGGGCTGGGAGAGGGTCAGGCCGGAGATCCTGGGCGCCGCGCCCCGCAGGTGGATGAAGGAATATAGATAGCGGGCAATTTCGATCCGATCCACCGAATGAGCTGGATTAACGAATTAACCCCAGGCGGCTAATCGCTATTAACGTTAAAAATACGGATAACGTTAAAGATGCTGACGTTGGGCACGACCGCAATGGACGTCGGGGAGCGGGGGCGCGCCACGACGCTTGGGGGGCTGCTCTACCTCCGGAACGAGCGGCGCGGGGACGGGGGATACGAGCTCAGGGCCACGGTCGCCGCTATCCTCGGGTACATGCTTGACGGCATGGACACCATGGTGCTGTCCCTCACCCTCACGGCGCTGGCCGCGGCTTTCGCGCTCAGCTCGGCGGAGCAGGGCCTCCTGGGGTTCGTGCTAACGGGCGGCATGGTGGTCGGCGGCTACACGTTCGGGATCCTCGCGGACAGGTTCGGCAGGGTGCGCACGTTCACCTACTCGATCCTGATATACTCCGTCTTCACGGCGCTCACCGCCGCGGCCACGGGATACCCCTGGCTCCTGGTGACCAGGTTCCTGAGCGGGGTCGGCACGGGCGCGGAGTACGGGATAGGCATGACCCTGATGTCCGAGGCTTTCCGCGCCAAGTGGAGGGGCATGGGCTCCACGTTCGTCTCCATGGGCTGGACCGTCGGCGTGATTATCGCGACCGCCCTCGCGCTCCTCCTGATGCCCCTCTACGGGTGGAGGGCCATGTACCTCATAGGCGTGCTGCCCGCGCTCCTCGCGGCTTACGTCAGGTGGAGGATCCCCGAGTCCCCGATGTGGGTCGAGAGGGTGGGAGGTGGGAGGGGCAAGGGCGCCGGCGCGCCCCTCAGGGAGCTCTTCTCGAGGGGTTACCTGAGGTTCACGATAGTCTTCCTCGTGATAGCGATAGTCGCGGAGATGGGCTACTGGGGGATCATGATATGGCTGCCGTCCGCGCTCCTCACGGAGTACCACATAGCGTTCGCCAGGACGATATACATACTCCTCGCGACGGACGGCATGATCCTCCTCGGCATGCTCGTCTTCGGCCTAATATCGGACCTAGTGGGCAGGAGGGTCGCGATAAGCGCCGGGTTCATCGGGATGACCCTCTCCGTGGTTTACTTCGCCATGTCGAGGACGGCGTCCCAGGTCCTCGTGGCGTCCCTCCTCACCGGGTTCTTCGTCAACTCGTACTTCACGATCTTCGGGGCGCTCTTCTCGGAGCCCTATCCGACCCACGCCAGGT
>CAYFFS010000052.1:0-3791 GCA_964342765.1 uncultured Nitrososphaerales archaeon
GGTTCCTGGCCGTTGGGGCCTCGGAGGTCCCGAAGTTCAGCAGCGGCTCCTACGCCTACGACTTCCCGGACTCCGCCGGGATACTGCCGATGGTCAAGATGCTGACCCTGGGAAGGGACTTCACGCCGCCGGCCATATACTCGGGCGGCCTGAGGTACCACGGGGTGGCGCCGAGCCTCAGCATATTGGTGAGGACGGGGCGCGTCGAGACCGTTGAGTACGACGAGAGGGAATCGGCGAGGGCCGGGGTCCTCTTCGCGGAGTCCCAGGGGATCGTGCCCGCCCTGGAGAGCTCCCACGCGGTGGCCGCAGCGATAGACGTCGCCAGGGGGGCGGACGAGGGGGAGGTCATACTGTTCAACATGAGCGGCCACGGCCTCCTGGAGCTCGAGAACTACGCGAGGATACTGGGCTGGTGACGCGGATGGCGCTCCTCGTCGCTTACCTCACCGTAGGGTATCCCGCGCCGGACGCCTTCCTGCGCGCGGCCTCCGAGCTGAGGCCGCACTACGACCTGCTGGAGCTGGGCATCCCGCCCAGGTTCGCTAAGTACGATGGGCCGACGATAAGGAGGAGCTACGAGGTGGCCTCCTCCCTGGGGAGGGACAGGCTCCTGAAGCTTGCCGCGGAGGTTGAGGCCGAGAAGTACGCCCTCACCTACCTGGAGGGATTGGAGGTCGGGCTCGATGAGTTCCTGGAGGAGCTGAGGCGCGCGGGGTTCCGCGGGGTCCTCTTCCCGGACCTGGTCGTGGACTTCCGCCGCGACCTGCGCCGCGTGGCCTCGGCCGTCAGGTCCAAGGGGATGTCGAACGCGATATTCGTCTCGCCCTCCACGCCGGACTCCGTCGTGAGGGAGGCGTCGCGCGAGGCCGACGGCTTCCTCTACCTGGGGGTCAGGCCATCGACGGGCGTCCCGGTCCCGGTCTCCGTGCCCGCCCTGGTTAGGAGGTTCAGGGAGCTCCACGACGGCAGGCTGATCGTCGGGTTCGGGCTGAGGCCGGAGGAGATGGCGGAGGCCGTGCGCGCGGGCGCGGACGGCGTCGCAGTTGGGACGGCCGTCCTCAGGGCCCTCGAGAGGGGGATTGGGGAGGCGGTCGGCGTTCTGAGGGAGGTCCGCCATGCAATCGGCCGCCGAGATCCTGTCGCGCGCCGCCTCGGGATCCCTGGGGCTCGAGGGCGCCAGGGAGGCGGCTCTCGCAATCCTGGACGGAAGGCTGACGGAGGCCCAGGTGGCCGGGATTCTGGCGGCGCTCGCCGCCAGGGGGGAGAGGCCGGAGGAGATAGCGGGTTTCGCGATGGGGATGATGGAGAGGGCGATCAGGGTCGACGTGGATGCCGACCTGGACATAGCTGGGACGGGCGGGGACGGCCTGAGGACCCTCAACGCGAGCACGGCCGCTGCCCTGCTCGTGGCCGGCCCCCTGAGGGTCTTCAAGCACGGGAACCGCTCCGCCAGCGGGGTATCCGGGTCGGCGGACTTCCTGGAGGCGCTCGGCTACAACGTCAGCGCGGGGCCCGACGTGGCGCTGCGCTCCCTAGAGCGCACGGGGTTCGCGTACGCGTTCGCCCAGGTCTACCATCCGGCCATGAGGGCAGTCGCAGGGGTGAGGAGGCAGCTCGGGATAAGGACGATATTCAACCTCCTGGGCCCCCTGACGAACCCGGCGTCGCCCCGCGCCAGGGTGATAGGGGTCCCCTCGATCGGCCTCATGTCGAAGATGGCCGAGGCCGCGGCTATCCTGGGGCTCGAGGCCGCGGCCTTCGTGCACGGGGAGCCGGGCATGGACGAGGTGAGCCCCTCCGGGAGGACCCGCGTGCTCCTCCTCAGGAGGGGATCCATGGAGGAGCTGGCGCTGGAGCCCGAGGAGATGGGGATACGGAGGGTCGACCTTGAGCTCCTAAGGGTGGGCGGGGCGCGCGAGTCCGCGTCCAGGTTCCTGGCGGCCCTCAGGGGCCGGGACGATCCGGCGCTTCAGCTGATACTGGCCAACGCGGGCGTGGCGCTCTGGGCGGCCGGCCGCGCGGGCAGCCCGAGGGAGGGCGTGGAGGACGCGGTCGAAATGTTGGAGGGGGCCGAGGACAGGGTGCGCCGCGCGGTGGAGGCGAGCTGGGCTTGATGCTCAAGGTCTGCGGCCACACGAGGGTCGAGGACGCCGTCCTGTCGAGGAGGCTTGGCGTGGACATGATAGGCGTGGTGGGCGTCAGGTCCAGCCCCAGGTACGTCCCGCCGGATGAGATAGCGCGCTTCAGGTCCGCCGTCGGCGAGGTCTTCTACGTCGTGGACTACGAATCCGTCGATTCGATGCTGGAGGTCGGCAGGCTGGCGGGGGCGCTCCAGGTCCACAGGATGATGTCGACGTGGGAGATGCGCCGCCTCGGGGGGAGCGGGCTCAGGGTGCTGGCCTACGTCCCAGCGACGGAGGAGGGCGTGGGCTACGCGGAGCTCGTGAGGGCCCACGGCCTGACCCCGCTCATACACTCCACCAGGGGCCGGCTGGAGCCGGGGGACCTGGAGCCCTTCGGGGACCTCTCGGGCTCAGGGATAGCCGGGGGGATAGGGCCGGAAAACGCGCGCGACTTCCTGGGCATGAGGAGCCGCCCTCTCTTCATCGACGTCTCCAGGGGGGCGGAGCGCCCCGGGGAGGTCGGCGTGAAGGACCCCGAGAGGATAGCGGCGCTGCTGAGGATCCTGGGGAGGGGACGGCGATGGGCGACCGCGTATACGTGGTGAGCGCGTCGTCCCTCCCCGACCCCCTGGAGCTGTTCCTCAGGGCGAGGGAGAGGGGAGGGCCGGCGGCGCTGCTCGAGAGCGCGGAGGGCCCTGAGAGCAGGTCCAGGTTCAGCGTGGTGGCCTGGGGGTCCAGGAGGAGGATCTCCCTCAGGTCGGCCTCCGAGGACGGGTTGAGGGAGATACGGCGTGCGATGAGGGAGGCGAGGCGCCTGGGGCTGCCAGCCAGGTTCGACGGGGGGCTCATCGGCTACGTATCGTACGAGGCGGCCGCCGCCTTCGAGGGGCTTCGCCTGCCCCCGGATCCCGAGGGATGGCCGATAGCGGAGCTCTTCGAGCCCGAGGACGTGGTGGTCTACGACCGCTCGGAGGGCGTCGCCTACCTGACGGCCCTGCCCGAGGGAGCGGCCCCGGACCCGGAGCCGCCGCGCCTGAGGGAGCTGGACGAGCACCCGTCGGACGAGGGGTTCCTCAGATCCGTCAGGAGGGTGAAGGCGCTGATAGAGGAGGGCTACACGTTCCAAACGGTGCTCTCCAAGTACCGCCGCTACGAGATCTCCGGGGACCTGGCGCCCGTCTACAGGTCCCTCAGGGCGATAAACCCGTCGCCCCACATGTACTACGTTCACCTGGACGGCTCCGAGATAGTCGGGGCCAGCCCCGAGACGCTCTTCAGGGTCTCGGGGAGGTTCGTGGAGACCTTCCCAATAGCGGGCACGAGGCCCAGGGGGCGCACGCCCCAGGAGGACGCGGAGCTCGAGGAGGAGATGAGGTCCTCCGAGAAGGAGAGGGCCGAGCACCTGATGCTGGTGGACCTGGCGAGGAACGACCTGGGCAAGGTCTGCGTCCCAGGGTCGGTGGAGGTGCCCGAGCTCATGTACGTCGAGAAGTACAGCCACGTGCAGCACATGGTTAGCCGCGTCACGGGGACGCTCGAGCCGGGCCTGGACGACCTGGACGTCCTGGGCGCCGTGTTCCCGGCTGGGACCGTGAGCGGGGCGCCGAAGCCGATCTCCATGAGGATAATCGCGGAGGAGGAAGGGGTGGGCAGGGGGCCCTACGC
>CAYFFS010000053.1:0-3693 GCA_964342765.1 uncultured Nitrososphaerales archaeon
GCCGGAGCTCGAGGAGGCGAGGGGGAGGCAGGGAGGGGCCCTGGCGATATTCGACACGCGCCTCGAGGCCAACTACATAGAGGTGGTGGGCAAGGAGCCGGAGGAGCTGGAGATAACGCCGGAGGACGAGGCGGCGATACTGAAGCTCTCGAGGGATCCGGACGCCTACAGGAAGCTCATAAGCTCGTTCGCCCCCTCGATAAGCGGCTACGAGGACTTCAAGGAGGCAATACTGCTGATGCTGGCCGGGGCCCCCCAGATAACCCTGCCGGACGGCACGACGGTCCGCGGGAACATAAACATACTGTTGGTCGGGGACCCAGGGACGGCCAAGAGCGAGCTGCTGAAGTACGCCGCGCGCGTGGCGCCCAGGGGCCTCTACACGACCGGCCGCGGCTCGACCGCGGCCGGCCTAACCGCGGCGATCGTGAGGGAGAAGAACGGGCTCATGGTCCTGGAGGCCGGGGCGGTCGTGCTCGCTGACGAGGGCCTGGCGGCGATAGACGAGTTCGACAAGATGCGCCCCGAGGATCGCGCTGTGCTCCACGAGGTTATGGAACAGCAGACCGTCAGCATCGCGAAGGGCGGCATAGTCGCGACCCTCAACGCCAGGACCTCCATACTGGCGGCTGCGAACCCGAACCTGGGCAGGTACGACGAGGAGAAGTACCTCTACGACAACGTGAACCTGCCCATACCGCTGCTGACGAGGTTTGACCTGATATTCGTGGTGAGGGACATCCCACAGAGGGAGAGGGACGTCGAGCTGGCCAGGCACATGCTCCGCGCGAGGTCGGAGGGCCAGAAGGAGGTCCCGCCCCTCAGCTTCGAGATGCTGAGGAAGTACATAGCGTACTCTAAGAGGATAGAGCCCAAGCTGACCGAGGAGGCCATGGACGTCCTGGTTGAGTTCTACGCGGACCTCAGGTCCAGGGCGCCGCCCGAGGCGATAGCCGTGACGCCCAGGCAGCTGGAGTCCCTGGCGAGGCTCGCGACGGCCCGGGCGCGCCTTCTCCTCAGGGACCACGTGACGAGGGAGGACGCCGAGGCCGCCGTGAGGCTCATGAAGGTCTCGCTCAGGGGGATGGGCATAGACGTCGAGTCCGGGGAAGTCGACATGGGGGAGCTCTACGGCTATCCGCTGAAGGAGAGGAGCCGCATGAAGGTGGCGCTGGAGGTCCTGAAGAAGCTGGAGGACCCCAAGACCGGCCTCATACCGGCGAAGCAGCTTGTCCAGGAGCTGGCCGCCAAGCTCGGCGTCGAGGAGGAGGAGGCCAGGAAGATAGTGGATAAGCTGTGGAGGGAGGGCTACATATACGAGCACGAGCGCGGCTTCTACAGGCGCGCCTCCGTTTAGCCTACCTCCTCCTGGCCTCGAAGACGCAACGATCGTATCCCTCGTTCACGCACGCGACCTCATCCACGTCCCACCTGCCGCCCTCCAACCCTGAAAGGAAGCCCGCGATGAGCCCGCGCGACCAGTGCGCGGTCCTCATGCGCCCTCCCCTCTCGGCGGCGTACCTCGAGAGGAGGCTGCACTCCACCAGATCGCGCACCTCTATCCTGTACCTGCCCTCGCCCTCGAGGACGACGACCGAGGTGGCGTAGCCCTCGGAGGCCACGATGTCCGCGAACGTCGTCACCGCCGCGTGCGGGTCCCCCAGCAGGTTCCTCAGGAACCTGCCCCACTCCTCTCCAGAGAGCAAACCTATGTAATATAGCAGGGTGGACCCTGCCTCCTCGCCCACGAGCTCCCTGGCCCCCTCGAAGAGGCCCTTCAGTATCCTCTCGGTGGCGACGACGGCGCGAGCTCCCCCGACCCTCAGGACGCGGCCGCCCAGCGCGGCGAATCCCCTTGAGCCGCGCCCTACGATCTCCACGCTCACGCCCTCCTGGCTCATGGACAAGATGGCCCCGATCCCGCGATCCCTTCCCAATTCCGTCACGTCGAGTATGCCTATCATGGCCACGCCCTCCGGGCGCGCGCTGATCATGGCGCCGTGCACCTCCACGCCCAGGCCCTCCAGGCGCCTCAGGAGCTCCCCAAGGGATTCCACGGACCTGGAAGTCGCCATCACCGCTACGAGCTCCCGCCCGGGCGCGAAGGCGTGGAGCGGTATCTCTAGGTCGGGAGGCGCGACCATGTGCCCCCCTCCCCCCGAAGGCGGCCCAATTAAAGGTTTGGTAAGTTAACTCGGCGCCAAGCCTATAAGCGCGAGGCGACGTGTCCCCCCAGGGCCCGTAGCTCAGCCAGGATAGAGCGCCGGGCTTTTAACCCGGCGGTCGCGGGTTCGAATCCCGCCGGGCCCGTCGTGCGCGAACGAGGAATAATAGAAGGCGGCGGCCGCCAGGTAGAACGCCCCGCATACGTAGAAGGGCGCGTCCAAGGACATCTGCATGAGGACGCCGCCAAGCGCAACGGTGGCAGCGTTCGCGGCGTTCCACGCCATGGACTCCAGGCTGGAGAAGGCCGGGCGATCCCCCGGGTCTATCATCGAGAGCTCGAACGAGGACTGGACGGGCCCTATCGCGTTCATTATAGTAGTTCTAATAAGGTATAGCGCCGAGAACGCGGGGGCGCCGAGGAGGGCTCCAACAGAGGGCATGGCCAGCATAGCGGCCGTGGCCACGGTCCACGAGCCCACTATGGACCTCAGGGATCCCAGCCTGCGCTCCAGCTCCGGCATGTAGAGCATGAGGAACGCCATCGCCAGGTTCGTGGCCGAGAATATCTGCGATATGTAAGCGGTGCTGAGCCCGAACCTATACTTAAATTGAAGTGGGAAGTAGGGTATCAGAAATCCCGCGCCAGCCCCTATCAGGATCGCCGCCAATATGAGCCTCCAGGCCACCCTCCTGCTGCCCTCGCCCATCCTCCAGGGGTTGCCGCGGGACCTGACGTCCGCGCGGCCCCTGCGCACGATCACCGCTGCCGGAACGGCGGACGCTGCGGACAGGGCCAGCACCACGCGATACGCGTCAACCCTGCCGAGCCCCCCCTGCAATAGGTCGGCCAGCGTGCCGGAAAGCGCTGTGCCGGCGAAGGATCCCAGCTGGTTGGCGGCGCCGCTGACGGCGAACGCGGCCGTCCTCCTCTCGCTCGGCTCTGCCGCCGACACAAGGGACGAAAGCGAGGGCGAGATCATCGCCTGACCAACCCCCACGCCTACGAAGGAGGCGCCCAGGGACATGGGATTGGGCAGGATGGAGGCTCCGATCGAGAGCGCCGTGATCGCCGTGCCCAAGAAGGCTGTCCCCCTGGCGCCCACCTTGGAGGCGACGTGCGGCGCCAGCGGCAGCGAGAGCACCAGCGCCGCCTCGCCCGCTGCGGAAAGGGCGCCGAAGAAGGCAATCGAGTAGCCCAGCGCCAGCACGTAGAACACCATGATGAACCCGTATAGGGAGTAGGCGAAGTAGTACACAAGGCTGTAGGCCGCCAGCGCCCTGGCGTCGCCCGATAGCTCCCTTAGATCCCCGAGCCCCAATAGCCAGGGCTCCGAGCGCCCGCGAATAACTATTTCACGCCTTCTCCAGGAACAGGTATCCTAGGTATGTGCTCTCCTTCGCCTCCACGTCGACCGAGAGCTCCTTGTACCCTGGGTACTCTATCCTCACGCCGTACTTGCCAGGCTCGAGCCCGTCGAAGTGGAACTGGCCGAACGCGTCGGTCGTCGTCCTCGCCACCTCCCTTCC
>CAYFFS010000054.1:0-3546 GCA_964342765.1 uncultured Nitrososphaerales archaeon
CCCTGACCCTCAGCGAGCGGGCCCCGGCGCCCTCCGCGACGGAGAGCAGCCTCCCCCCGCCGGCTACGGCGACCCCCTCAGCCCCCTGGGATATCGCCTCCAGGAACGCGTTTATCGTCTCGGCCGTCTCCCCCGAGTAGCTGACCGCTATCACGAGGTCCCCCCTGCCCAGGCGCTCCCTCACGCGGAAGTCGTTCGAGGCGCGCACGCGGCGCTCCCTGAGGCACCTCGAGATCGTCCTGGCGCCGTGGCCGGAGCCCCCCATCCCCAGTATGAACGCGGTGCCCTCCAGGGGCTCCCCTCCCGGGTACTCCATGGCCGCCAGGTCCTCAAGGAGCTCCGGCCACTCCCTGTAGTCGGCGCGCAGCCTCTCGTACGGATCCATCGAGATCTACTCCACGTTGACCTTGACCTTGTTGATCTTCTTGGGGAGCACTATCTTGAGGACGCCGTTCTTGAAGGTCGCCCTGGCGCCCTCGGGGTCGACCTCGCTGGGCAGCCTTATCCTCGTCCTGTACTGGGAGAACGCCTGGTACCTCTGGTGCACCCCCCACCTCTCCCACCTCACGCTCCTCCTCATCGTGGCGGTTATCTCCAGCTCGTCCCCCAGCAGCTCCACGCCCACGTCCCTTGGGTCCTCGACGAACGGCAGGTCGACGTACACCTCTATCTCCTTCCCCGTCTCCCTCACCTCGACCAAGGGCTCTATGTAGTTCCCCTCGTCCCAGGCCATGCCCATCACCTACCTGTACATGGCGGGTAGGTACTCCTCCAGGACCTTGTGGGACCTCCCCATCTCCTCCGTCTGCCTCATGAGGTCCTTCATGCTGAGCTTTATCTCGTCCTCCTTCTCCAGGAGGGGCTTCACGTCCAGCGTTATCCCGAGCATGGCGGACAGCTTCTCCAGGACGCTCGCCGCCGCCCCAGGATCCGGGTACTTGGGGAAGCACTGCCCCAGGAGGGCTATCCCGTCTATCCTGTACCTGGCCGCCTCCCTCAGGAGCATCGCGTAGAACCCCGCTATGAACCCCTCCTCTATGACCTCGACGCCGTGGCTGCGCAGGAACTCGACCGCGGCGCTCCCGTTGCCCACGCCGTAGACCGCAGGCTTCTCTATGTCAAGCCTGTTGGGGACGGGGTACCCGTTGAGCGATATTATCCTGCTCACGCGCCTCCTCACGGCCCAGTCGACGACGGAGTAGGCCAGGGGCACTATCATGGGAGGGGGAAGCGCTATCTCGGAGGTCAGGATCACCAGGGATCCCTCCTTGTTCGCGTAGAGCCTTATCGGGTTCATCAGCTCCGCGTTGTGCAGGACCATGACGGGCGGTATCAGCTCGGACTCCACGTGCCCGTAGGGCACAAGCTTCAGCTGGTCGACGAGGAAGGCGCTGGATATGACGCCCACGAGCCCGACGTCGGGCAGCCCCTCGATGAGGACCGGGTTGTTGAGCTCCACCTTTCCGTACTCGACTATGGAGACGCTCATCCCTGGGGATAAAAGCGCATGATCCTTTAAAAGTTAGCCTACGCATCACGGAACGCGCCAGAAAACCTCGGATGGGATTGTCGCTCAGGCGGTGCGCTGAAGCACTATCTCGATGCTGCTGACGTTGCTCTTGCCGCCGGTCTGCTGGTTCTCCACCTGCTCGGTCCCTATGCGTATCTCCTTGACCTCGACGTCCTTGAGGAACCTGTTCTTCAATATCTGGGACACGTCGACCGCCTTGCTTATGGCCATCCCCCTAGCCTTCAGAACGACCTCGTTCTGGCCATTCTGGAACAGGGTGAGGACGGCCAGGACGTAGTTCATGGGCGGCTTCTTGCCGACCAGGACCACATTTGATGGCTGAGACTGCGAGGACATGCCCGATACACCTTGGCTCAAGGGGTTGAGCCGTCCCCTTAAATACGTTGTGGTCGGGCTGCCGAGCTGAGCAGCCCGGGCCGACGGCCGCGCCCGAGGGCGGCAAGGGGGTTCGCGCCCACGGCGACGGGATGGCGGCCAGCGCGAAAACGCGTAAATGAGCAGCCGAGGACGGACGGCCGTGGAGTACAAGTGGAAGGTATGGTCCGTGACGATGGTGGGCAGCCTGATGTCGTCCATAGACAGCACCATCGTAGTCCTCGCGATACTTCCGATAGCGGAGGACCTCCACACCGACTACATAACGATGGTGTGGGTGGTCGTCGCATACCTGCTCGTGAACACCGCGCTGGTGCTCAGCCTGGGCAGGATGGGCGATCTCTACGGCAGGAAGCGCATGTACAACGCGGGCTTCGTGGTCTTCATCATAGGATCCGCGCTCTCCGGGCTGGCGCCGAACGGCCTCTCGCTCGTGATCTTCCGCGGGATACAGGGGATAGGGGCGGCCATGCTGACCGCGAACTCCTTCGCGCTGATCTCGCAGGCATTCCCTCCCCAGGAGAGGGGGCGGGCCTTCGGCATGAACTCGATAGTCTGGGGAGCTGGGTCGATCCTGGGGATAGTCCTGGGCGGCCTGATAATAACGTACACGACATGGAGGGTGATATTCCTGATAAACGTGCCAATAGGGATCTTCGGCACGCTGTGGGCCTACAGGACCATAAGGCCGGACGCGAGGGCAGGCGGGGGCGAGAGCTTCGACCTGCCGGGGGCGGGGACCTTCACGGGCGCCCTGCTCTCGCTCCTCCTGGCCTTCACGTGGGGGCTCCTGTACTCCTGGTCGGACCCCCTGGTCTACTTCTTCCTCGCCGCGTCCGCGGCCCTCTTCGCGGCCTTCGCGGCCTGGGAGGCGCTCCTGAGCAGGGATCCGATAGTGGACTTCTCGCTCTTCCGCAACAGGCTGTTCTCGCTCTCCGTGGGCGTCGCGATGCTCCAGAGCCTCGCCCTCTTCGCCGTCAACTTCCTCCTGATGTTCTACTTCGAGGGGATAGCTGGCGTCCCCATCCTGACCGCGGCCTACCTGCTCCTGCCGATGTCCATCATGTCCATGACGGTGGGGCCCCTCGCGGGCAGGCTGAGCGACCGCGTGGGGGCAAGGATCGTGGCGACGGCCGGCCTCCTGGTGCAGGCGGCGGCCCTCTACTTCCTCACGAGGCTGACGCCCAGCACCCCGCTAGCCTACGTCGCGCTCGTAGAGGCCATATACGGCGCAGGGGGCGGCATGTTCTGGCCCGCCAACACGAGCGCGATAATGTCCTCGTCGCCGCCGAGGAGGTACGGGGTGGCCTCGGGCGTCATGAACATGCTCAGGAACACGGGGATGATACTCAGCTTCGTGCTTGCGCTCAGCGCCGCCACCTCGGTCCTCCCGGCCAGCGTCGTCTACTCCCTGTTCATAGGCACCCTCAGCGGAAGGCTCCCGACCTCTATGGCCCTTTCCTACCTGAGGGGGCAGTCCTTCGCCTTCGCGGTGTCGACGGCGCTGCTGGTGGCCTCGGCGGCCATGTCTTCCATAAGGGGACATGGATACGCGGCCGACGACCGCGCAGGTCTCCCTATGCCCGGGGGCAGTAATGCTTTAATATAACCATATATAACATTCCTCTACTGAAGGTAGC
>CAYFFS010000055.1:0-3510 GCA_964342765.1 uncultured Nitrososphaerales archaeon
AGCTCCACCTCGTCCCCCACCCTGAGGACCCCCTGGGCGAGGGTCCCGCCCAGGACCCCTCCCTTCAGGTCCCCGAGCTCCGTCCCGGGCTTGTTCACGTCGAAGGAGCGGAGGACCTGCATCATGGGCGGCTTGGACCTGTCCCTCTGAGGCGTCGGTATGCGCTCCTCCATGGCCTGGATGAGCGCGTCCAGGTTCAGCCTCCTCTGGGCAGATATCGGTATTATCGGGGCGTCCCCGTAGCCGCTCCCCTCCAGGAACTCCCTGAGCCTCTCGTAGCTCGACATGGCGCCGTCCCAGCTAACAAGGTCCACCTTGTTGAGCGCGACGACCACGTTCCTTATCCCTATCATCCTCAGCGCCTGTACGTGCTCCCTCGTCTGGGGCCTCGGTATCGGCTCGTTCGCGGCCACCACGAGGACGGCGCCGTCCATAGCGGAGGCGCCGCTCAGCATGTTCGCCATGAGCGACTCGTGCCCAGGGCAGTCGACGAAGCTCACGACCCTCACCAGCCTTGGCTCCCCTCCGCAGCCGGAGCAGTCGCCCTCGGTGTTGTAGGCGGCCGGGGGGTCGCACCCGGTGCACCTGTAGATGGCCGCGTCCGCGTACCCCACCTTTATCGTTATGCCCCTGCGCAGCTCCTCGCTGTGGGCGCTCGTCCACTTCCCCGTGAGGGCCTCAACGAGGGTCGTCTTCCCGTGGTCCACGTGGCCGGCGGTCCCTATGTTGACCTCGGGCTGCCTCGGTATCCTCCTGGAGGACAAAGGCTAGCTTCCCCCGGACGGCAGCTCCCCCTCGACCAGGACGGCGTTCACCTGGTATATGTCGGGGGTTATCGTGTCCCCCCTCACCAGCTTCCTCCTCCTCTCCCCCTTCCTCCTAGGCCTGAAGCCGGGGGGCCCCGACAGAAGGACGTACTTCTTGACACCTCCGTGGACGTCAGGCCTCATGGGCGTCCCGGACCTGTCGCTCCCCCCGGTTATCCTGAACTTGCCCTTTATCCCTATGGAGGACCCGTCGACCACGTCCCCTATCCTCAGGCCTATGAGAATCGAGGACTGGGGGTCCTTGAGCGCTATCTTCGCGGACCTGCCCGTCCTCGGGTCTGAGAGCACCAGCTGGAACTCCGGCACGGGGCCCCTGAATGCCGGATCTATTTTAGCGTTTATCGAATCGCGTAGAGCGGGTTCCTCGCCCTCTTTATCCTGATTATCTCCTCGAGCGCCGACAGCTCGTCCTGGGATAGGGCCCCCCTGTACTTCGTGAGAAGGGCGCTGGCCTCCTCCGAGCTCGGGGACGTGTATAGGACGTCCCCCTCCTTTATCTGCCTCCCCACGGTCGGCCCCCTGACGGAGATGGCCACCTGGTCCCCGGCCCTGGCCTCCTGTATCGGGGATCCCATCGACTGGATCTGGAGGACCTCCCCCAGCTCGCGCCCCTCCGAGTCCATGAGCTGGACGTGGGGCCTCAGCCTCCCCGCCAGGACCTCCACGCCGAATATCGCTGGGTCGCTCCTCCTGAACACGTACCCTGGAAGGAACCTGATCTTGGCCGGCGGGGTTAGCCTGGAGAAGGCCTCTGCCGCCTCCCTGGCCCTCTCCTCCTGGACCCACCTCTCGTACCCCTCCACGAGCGAGTATATCACCCTGTCGAGTATTATCCTGACGCCCCTGGCCTCCGCCTCCTCCTGGGCCTCCGGGAGGGGCCTTACGTTGAACCCTAGGACGACCCCCAGGTACTTGTCCTTCTCCCTCACGACGGAGGCCTCGACCACGTCCCTCCTGGTTATGGGCCCTATGTCGGCTATCCTCACGGGTATCCCGCGCCTCTCGAGCATGGACTCTATCGCCTCCAGCGACCCGAGGGCGTCCGCCTTCACCACGACCCCGACCTTCTCGGTCTCCCTTATCGCAGCCCTGAGCTCCGAGGCTATCGCCGCCTCTATCTCGCCCTCCTTCCCCGGGACGACTACGTAGAACGGGGTCCCCGGTATCACGTCCTCGAGGCCCGGCGCCACCACCTTCACGCCGGCCGCGGCGGAGACCTCCTCGATCGGCGTGAACCTGTCGCGCGGGTCCCTCATCTCGTCCAGGGGCTTCGGCATCAGGAGCCCCCTGACCCTGACCACCTTAGCCCCGGACCTCGTGCCGAAGGCCACCTCGTCCCCCACCCTGAGGACCCCGTCAACGAGTATCACGTTCGCGGTGTGGCCCAGCCCGGGCTCCTCGCGTATCTCCATGACCATCCCCCTCCCAGGCCCCTCGGACACCGCGAGCCTCCTCCTCATGTACTGCTGCGCGAGGCCCACGAGGACCGCGAGGAGCTCCGGCACGCCCTCCCCTGTCCTGGCGCTCACCGGGACTATGGCCACCTCCCTCGTGAAGTCCCTGACCCTGTAGAACGCCTCGCTCCTGAACCCGACCTGGGACAGCTGGCCCACGACGCGGTATATCGCCTCGTCCAGCCTGTCCACGACGGCCTTGGGCTGGGACCTGAGGGATTCCAGGAGCTGGGACCCCGGACGGGGGGTCCACCCGGATATCAGGTCTATCTTGTTGAGGGCGACCAGGAAGGGGACCTTCCTGGACCTCAGTATCTCTATGCTCTCGTAGCTCTGGGGCTCCAGCCCCTTCGTCGCGTCCACGACCAGTATCGCGAGGTCGGCCGCGGACCCTCCCCTGGTCCTCAGGTTGCTGAATGCCTCGTGGCCGGGGGTGTCTATGAGGAGGAGCCCCGGTATCGTCAGCTCGAACCTGAACTGCCTGAGTATGGGGCCGCAGATGGCCGCTAGCGTCTCCGCCGGTATGAAGCTCGCCCCTATGTGCTGGGTTATTCCCCCGGCCTCCCTGGCCTGGACGGCAGTCCCCCTGATCCTGTCCAGCAGGCTCGTCTTGCCCGCGTCCACGTGGCCGAGCACCACCACTATGGGCTGGCGAAGCCTCTGGCGCTCCATGGCCATCACTCTTATGGGGCCGGGCGGCCCGCCGCTGTCTTAAGCCTTTCCGCGCGGGCCCGCCCCAGGGCATGGGGCAGTAATGCTTTAATATAACCATATATAACATTCCTCTACTGAGGGTAACGGATGAACGAGAGGTTGCCGCCGCGCGAGGTCTGCAAACGCCTCGGAGCGCGTAATATGAAGGGGGCCGAGGATCGTGAGGAGGGTAACTAGGACTGTCGTGGTCAGGAGCGCCAGGCTGCCGAGGAGGATCCTCATGATCCTCCTGGAGCTCCAGGGGATGTACCGCGGCATGGTCGAGCTCCTCTTGCCGTATGCTGTCGAGAACGGGATCAGGTCGTTCACGTCCCTCAAGGCTGAGAAGTACAGGGAGCTGAGATCCATGCATCCCGAGTTGCCGAGCCACTACGCCTACACCGCGTGCCAGGACGCCGCCGCCAGATCAAAATCGTTCCTGAGGCTGAGGGAGCGCGGGAGGGCTAGGAGCAAGCTCCCAGAGGTGAGGAGGGTCTCGATCTGGCTCGACGACCACCTCTGGAGGCCCGATGGGC
>CAYFFS010000056.1:0-3167 GCA_964342765.1 uncultured Nitrososphaerales archaeon
CCTCCAGGGGGCTCGAGGGGGCGCTGCGGGTCGGGCGCGTCATGAGCGGGCAGGAGGCGCTAGGATTTGGAGGGGCCGCAAGGAGGAGCCTGGAGGGGCTCGCGGCCGGCCGGCCCCTCGCTTAGCCCGAGGGAGGCGGCGAGGGAGGTACCTTGGATCCTGGCCTACCCGCACGGCGGGCCCGACGAGGCGGCCCGCGTGGCCGAGGAGCTGGAGCTGCTGGGCGTTGAGGATCTGTACTTCGTGGGCGAGGTCTCGCTCGGCAACGTGAGGCTGCTCGGCAAGGGCAAGTCATCCATAGTCCTGGAGTGCAGCATAGGGGGCAGGAGGGCGGCCGTCAAGATAAGGCGCCTGGACGCGCCCGTGCCGGATCTGGCGCTGGAGGCCTCCATGCTGAGGATCGCCAACTCGGCCGGAGTGGGCCCGCGCCTCCTGGCCTGGGGAAGGGACGCCATAGTCATGGAGCTGCTGAGGGGGATGCCCCTCGAGGAGTTCCTGCGCTCGGAGGCGAGCCCCGAGATGCGCGTTCGCGCGGTCGCGGCCGCGCTCGACAAGGCGAGGGCCCTGGACAGGGCGCACCTGGATCACGGGGAGCTCCACGACCCGGGATCCCACGTGCTGGCGACGCGCGACGGCGCCGAGATAATAGACTTCGGCTCGGCGAGCTCCTCCAGGAGGCCGTCCAACGTGACGTCCCTGGGCGGCGCGATCGCTCGCATGATCGGGCTGAGGCCCCAGGGGCGCCTCCTGGAATCCCTCAGGAGGTACAAGCGCGAGATGAGCGAGGAGGCCTACGCGGATGTCGTCGAGTCGCTCGTGGGCGCGATACTGTTATAGGGGCCCGGGCGCGCACGTCCACCGTGATTTCCAACAGGCAGGCGCGCAGGATGATGGAGAGGCTGGGCCTGAACGTGGAGGAGGTGGAGGGCGTCAAGGAGGTTACTCTCATGATGGAGGATGGAAGGATCCTGCGCATTAGGGATCCCACTGTCTACAGGCTGAGGACGAAGGAGAAGGACGTTGTCATCTACAACGTGATGGGGAAGGAGGAGGTCCAGGAGGAGGAGGTCACGCTATCGGAGGAGGACGTGAGGCTCGTTATGGAGCAGACCGGCGCGGGGCGCGACGAGGCGATACAGGCGCTTATAGAGTCCGGCGGGGACCTCGCGGCCGCAATATTGAAGCTGCAGCAGTCAAGGGGCTAGCGAGCCGGAGTAGAGCGGCGAGAGCGCCGCGGAGCCGCACCTTGTGCAAGAGCTGGAGCCGGGCGGATTGAGGGCGCCGCAGGCGCCGCACTCCAGCATCGTCGGTATAACCGCCACGTGGCCGTCCACGCCATCCAGCTCGTGCGCCTGGACTACGCGCGCGTAGGCGAGGGCCGGGAGCCGCTGCTCCTCCTGTGGCGCGTAGTGCCCGCTGGTGTAGCTATCGAGCACCCAGCCGGGAGCGCGCGGCAGCTCCGACGAGGGTATGCGCTCGGCGTCAAGGCGGCGGAGCCTGAGCGCCGACCTGGGATCGTAGATGAAGGCGGCGCGGACGCCCGTGCTCTCTACGAGCCTCACTATGCCCGGGCCGAGCCTGCGGGCCGGCTGGGATTCGGCGTACCCTATAAGGTTCACGAAGCTGAACATCCTGGCGCCCGGGAGGCGATCCCCAATGGTCGACGCCGCCCTGGCCCTGTAGTCGAGCGCCGAGGAGGCCTTCTCCACCACCTGCAGCAGCCTAGCGCTGAAATACGCCTCGTCGCCCTGCGTCTCGTAGGAGAGCCGGGGCATGTTAACGGACGCGCCGATCAGCGTAAGGGTCGGCAGCTCCGGGTCCACGGGGGCCCCCATGAACGACCTGAGCTGATCGGAGGGCGAGGAGGAGACGGCGAGGCCGCGGGACGCCATCTCCCTCAGCGCGGCCGAGCCGTTGGGGAAGGCCAGCGTGAACGAGATCCTCGAGGAGCTCGTGCCCGAGAGGCCGCGGGCCACGTCCAGGAGGCCCTCGCTCAGGAGGACCGCGTTGATGAGCACCGGCCATTCGTACGCCCTGAGGGCCTGCTCCGCGGTGAGCAGAAGGCGGCGGATCTCGCCGGGATCCCCGCCGCGCACGACCAAGGATAGCTCTATCCTCGTCGAGAGGGCCAGCGATAGCAGCCGCTCGAGGCCCATCGAGCCGTCCAGCGGGACGGAGACGAAGTCGGGGGCCACCGTGGAGGTGCCCACGTCTATCAGGTTCAGCTCGCCCTCCAGGTGCGCGTCCACCACGTCCTTCGGGTAGTAGGAGAACAGCTCGCGCTCGCGCAGGACGCGGGCGCCGGCCTCGCGGACTGCGCGCTGAAGCCCGGGGCCCGAGGAGAGCATCTGCTCCAGATCCCAGAGGGACATCCCGAGCTTCGAGAACCTGGCCCCCTCTTCCTCCCTGCCCTCCGACACCAACAGGTAGTACGCGATGGCCCTTATCATCGGGGACGTCAGGTAGAGCCCTTCGCGGCTCACGACCTGATGCTCTATCTCGGACGCAACCTTCTGGGCCGACTCCTTCGTCATACCTGCCTCCTTTACCAGGCTCTGCACGAGCTTGTTCGGGTTGAAGGGCTCCATCGTCTCATGCGACGTCCTGACCATCGCCTGGTCCACGTGGAGGAGGGCGCGCTCATCTATCTCCCTGGCCGCGTTAAGGACCAGGCGGCCGAGCGGCGTTATGTTGTATTTCCTGTCCGCGCGGTTGTGCTGTATCAGGCCCTGCTTCAGGAGCTTCCTCAGGTGATAGGCAAACTTGCCGGACTCCTTTTTGGCCCTGAACCCTGTGCTCGCCTTCAGCTCCGAATAGCTCATGGCGCCCTTGGCGTTCAGCTGCCTCAGTATCTCGAGCCTGCTCGGGGACGACACCACCGAGAATATGCCGATGGCGCGCCTGAACTGGCCCTCCGACAACCCTCTACGCATGGTCGGCCCATTTAATTAAACATTGTTGAGCACTGTTTAAATATATTTGACAAAAGGGGCCAGCGGGCGGCGCTGGGATTATAACGGGGATCCCCGAACGAGGGATGGGGCTGTGGGCTAGCCTGGTTAGGCTGCCGGCCTTGGGCGCCGGCGGTCGCCCGTTCAAATCCGGCCAGCCCCACCGCTCCCCGCGCGGAAAACCCCGTGGATGGCCCTGGCCCCATCCTCCCCCAT
>CAYFFS010000057.1:0-3036 GCA_964342765.1 uncultured Nitrososphaerales archaeon
GAGACCTACAGGGGTAAGGCCAACGTCTGGAACCTCAGGAAGCTCTCGGAGCAGGGCTACGACGTCTCCAAGCTTCCCTACGCGATAAGGATGCTGCTCGAGAACATGCTCAGGAACTACGACGGCTACGTCGTGAGGGCCGAGGACGCCGAGGCCGTGGCAAAGTGGAGGGAGAACGTGGGGAGGGAGATACCCTACATGCCCTCGAGGGTAGTCCTCCAGGACTTCACGGGGGTGCCCGCGGTCGCCGACATAGCGGCCATGAGGGAGGCGCTCCGCGACATGGGGGGCAATCCCGCGCTCGCGAACCCCACGATACCCGCTGACCTGGTGATAGATCACTCGGTGCAGGTGGACTACTTCGGGTCGGTCGACGCCATCGTCCAGAACATGAGGCTCGAGATGGAGAGGAACAGGGAGAGGTACACGTTCCTCCGCTGGGCCCAGGACGCCATGAGGAACTTCCGCGTGGTCCCGCCCGGCAGGGGCATAATCCACCAGGTGAACGTGGAGTACCTCTCCCAGGTCGTCCACCTCAGGAAGCACGGCAGGGGCCTCGCGGCCTTCCCCGACACCGTGATCGGGACCGACTCCCACACGACCATGGCCGCCGGCATAGGGGTCCTCGCGTGGGGCGTGGGCGGCATAGAGGCGGAGGCCGCGATGCTGGGCCAGCCGTACTACATACCGATCCCGGAGGTGGTCGGGGTGAAGCTGACGGGCGAGCTCCCGGAGGGCGCCACCGCCACGGACCTCGTCCTCACCGTGACCGAGATCCTGAGGAAGAGCGACGTCGTCGGCAAGATAGTCGAGTTCTTCGGCCCCGGGGTGGAGAAGCTGACGGCCCCCGACAGGGCGACGGTGGCCAACATGGCGCCCGAGTACGGCGCCACCACCGGCTTCTTCCCCGTGGACGCGGTCACCCTATCCTATCTCAGGCTCACCGGGAAGAGCGAGAAGCACGTCAAGTTCGTGGAGGAGTACGCGAGGCGCGTGGGCCTCCTCCGCGAGCCAGGATCCCCGGATCCCGAGTACTCCAGGGTCATAGAGATAGACCTGTCGAAGGTCGAGCCCTCGATAGCCGGGCCCGCCAACCCTGAGGAGAGGATACCCCTCGGGGCTGTGAAGTCCAGGTTCTCGGAGATCCTGAGGAAGTACCTGGAGACGGCGAAGCAGCCCTCGAGCCCCGACCTGCGCGTCCAGATATCGATCGGCGGCGCGAGGTACGAGGTGGGCCACGGATTCGTCGCGCTGGCCGCCATAACCAGCTGCACGAACACGTCGAACCCGTACCTGATGGTGGGCGCCGCGCTCCTGGCGAAGAAGGCCGTGGAGAGGGGCCTCGACGTGAAGCCCTGGGTCAAGACGAGCTTCGCGCCCGGCAGCAGGGTCGTGATAGACTACCTGAGGAAGGCCGGGCTGATGTCCTACCTGGAGGCCCTGAGGTTCCACCTGACCGGGTTCGGCTGCACGGTCTGCATAGGGAACAGCGGTCCCCTGATAAAGGAGGTGGAGGACGCCATAAAGGCGAACGGCCTCTACGCGGTGAGCGTCCTGAGCGGCAACAGGAACTTCGAGGGCAGGATCAACCCGCTCACCCGGGGCAGCTTCCTCGCATCCCCGCCGCTCGTCGTGGCCTACGCCCTCGCGGGCAGGCTGGACATAGACTTCAACGCGGAGCCGATAGGGAACGATCCCAACGGGAGGCCCGTCTACCTGAGGGACATATGGCCGTCGACGGAGGAGGTCAGGGAGATCGTGGAGCGCGTCCTGGACCCGAGGGACTTCAGGGAGATATACTCCGAGGTCTTCGAGGGCGAGGAGGACTGGAGGGGACTCCCGGCCCCGCGGGCCACCATCTACCAGTGGGACCCCAGCTCCACCTATCTGAAGCGCCCGCCGTTCTTCGAGGGGATGCCGCCGGAGCCGGGCAAGCCGAGGGACATAACCGGCGCGCGCGTGCTCGTGCTCCTGGGCGACAAGATAACCACGGATCACATATCGCCGGCGGGCTCGATACCCCCGGACAGCCCGGCTGGACGGTACCTGATGGAGCACGGGGTGAAGCCCGAGGACTTCAACACGTACGGCGCCAGGAGGGGGAACCACGAGGTCATGATGCGCGGGACGTTCGCGAACGTCCGGCTGAAGAACTTCCTCGTGCCGGACAGGGAGGGATGGTGGACCGTGCACCTGCCGGACGGACAGCTGATGAGCATCTACGACGCGGCGATGAGGTACAAGCAGGAGGGCGTGCCAGTGATAGTGCTGGGCGGCAAGCAGTACGGCACCGGCAGCTCGCGCGACTGGGCGGCCAAGGGACCCTATCTGCTCGGGGTGAAGGCGGTCATAGCGGAGAGCTTCGAGAGGATACACAGGAGCAACCTGGTGGGCATGGGGATACTGCCGCTCCAGTTCATGGACGGACAGGGCTGGAGGAGCCTCGGGCTGACGGGGAAGGAGGTCTACAGCATAGAGGGAATAGGCGAGGGCCTGAAGCCGAAGAAGGTGCTGAGGGTCAGGGCCAGGAGGGACGACGGCTCGGAGGTGACGTTCAACGTGATGGCGAGGCTCGACACGGACGTCGAGGTCGAGTACTACGAGCACGGCGGCATACTCCAGATGGTCATGAGGAAGCTCCTCCGCGGGCCGACGAGGGCGAAGGCATCATCCTGAGCGCGCCCATCGATCGCGCATTCACGGCAATTCTCTTATAGTATGGAGGGCGAGCGCCGATGATGGATCCCGAGGCCGTACTGGACGTCCACGGCAGGCCGGTGATAGTCCGGGTGCACGAGGGGTCCAGGGAGCCGCCGGCCCGCATCGACGGGGACTTCCGGTCGGCGCTCTCCTCCGCGATAGAGGGCATGTACAGGAAGGTGATAGTGGAGGCGAGGGGGCTGCGCCACCGCGGGGACGAGGCCAGGGCGTCCGCGCTCTCCTCCGCCATCTCGTCGGCGAGCGCTGCGCTCGGGTGCGAGAAGCCGCTCTGCATCCCCCCGTCGAGCGCCTCCGGGACCATGACGTGCTCCTTCA
>CAYFFS010000058.1:0-2996 GCA_964342765.1 uncultured Nitrososphaerales archaeon
CCCCCCTGATGTCGTAGGCCCTGAATATACCCATGTGGCCCGGCGGCCCGCGCGAAGTTATAGGCTTTTCCAGACGGGACGGCCCCGCCCCCTTGGGAATGTTTTTAAGCGCAGCGAACCTCGCCGGGCCGACATGGAGAAGCCCGAGCCGTTCTTCCCGAGGCACAAGCTGGTGATGTTGCCCGGCCCCACGAACGTCCCCGAGAGGGTCCTCCTCGCCATGGCGAGGCCGATCATAAACCACAGGGGACCGGAGTTCCACCAGCTATACGAGGGCATCCTCAGGAAGTCCCGCGAGCTCTTCAGGACGAAGGAGGGGGAGATAGTCGTCCTGACGGCCTCCGGGACCGGTGGGGTCGAGGCGGCGGCGCTCAACGTTGTCAGGCCAGGGGACAGGGTAGTGGTCCCGGTCTTCGGGGAGTTCGGCGAGAGGATGGTGGAGCACGTGAAGCGCGCCGGGGGGAAGGTCGTCGAGGTCAGGTCGCCCTACGGGACCGCCCCGGAGCCGTCGGAGGTCGAGAGGGCCCTCAGGTCCGAGGGAGGGGCGAAGGCCCTGTTCGTGGTTTACAACGACACGTCGCCGGGCGTCACCTACAGGTGGCTGAAGGACGTCGCCAGGGCCGCCAAGGAGGTCGGCGCCTTCGTGGTCGTGGACGCGATATCCGTCTTCGGCGGGGACGAGCTTCCCCAGGACGACTGGGGCCTGGACCTCGTGATAGCCGGGGCGCAGAAGTGCCTGAGCCTCCCGCCCGGGATAACCCTCCTCTCCGTGAGCAAGGAGCTCAAGGACTACATATCGCGCAGCCCGCCGCAGACCACGGTCTACTTCGACCTCAGCAAGTACTTCGAGTTCAACAAGAAGCTCGAGATACCCTTCACGCCTGCCATACCGATATTCTACGCCCTGGACGAGTCGCTCAACATGATACTCGAGGAGGGGCTGGACAGGAGGATAGAGAGGCACCGCGTCGCGGCCGCCGCCTACTACAAGGCCCTGGAGGCCGCGGGCCTGAGGCCCTTCGTGGAGCCCCGCGTCAGGTCCAACGTGGTGATAGCGGTCGAGTACCCGCCGGGCGTCCAGGACGCGGCGTTCAGGGACGTCCTCGACAGGGAGTTCGGGGTCGTGGTCGCCGGCGGCTTCGGCAGCCTGAGGGGCAAGATATTCAGGATAGGGAACATGGGCGACATAAGCGCGATAACCGTGGCGCAGACCCTGATGGGTATAGCCGGGGCCCTAAACGAGCTGGGCTTCAGGGTCGACGCCGCCGCGATGCTCTCGGCGGCGCGCGAGGAGCTGGGCCGCCTGCTCTCCGAACAACGTTTATAAAACGACCTGAGCACTCGGGGCCGACAGCCTTGGACAAGGGCTCGCTCGTCTACGTCAACTACACGCTCAGGGTTAAGGGCGAGGACAAGCCTATAGAGACCACGATCGAGGAGGTTGCGAGGCAGGCCGGCATCTACAGCCCCGACGTCAGGTACAGGCCTGCGCTCGTGGCGCTGGGCGACAGGTGGGTCGTGCCCGGGCTCGACGACGCGCTCCTCCAGATGTCCGAGGGGGAGAAGAGGACCGTGGAGGTCCCGCCCGAGAAGGGGTATGGCCAGAGGGATCCGTCCAAGATCAAGCTGATACCGCTCAGGAAGTTCGGGGAGGACGCCTCAAGGATACGCGTCGGGGACCAGGTAAGCGTGGACGGCCAGACAGGCGTCGTGAGCTACGTGGGCTCCGGCAGGGTGGCCGTGGACTTCAACCACAGGCTGGCCGGCAAGACCCTCGTCTACGACGTCGAGGTGGTGAAGGTCCTTAGGGGGGTCGACGAGAGGGTGAGGGCCCTCGTATCCTACGTGCTAGGCGTCGAGGAGCAGGAGCTCAAGGTCACGGTGGACGGCGACTCGGCCACGGTCGTGCTCCCGCAGGGGAAGGGGGAGGACGCGCGCTACCTTAGGCAGATAGCTGTCAGCTACATATTCAAGTACGTTCCCGAGCTTAACAGGGTCGTGTTCCAGGAGGTCTACGAGCGCCCCGAGGGCAGGGCTCAGCCGGCCCAGGAGCAGGCGAAGGGCGAGCAGCAGCCTCAGGCGACGCCGAGCTCGTCCACAAGCGAGCAGGCCTGATCGAGGCTCGGCCTCAGCTTGTGAAGTATCGTGTACCTGTCGCCCCTCAGGCCGGGGGCCATCACTATCGCCCTGCAGACCACCTCCCTCGGTATGCCCAGCTGGCGGAACGACGTCGGGGCCCCGGCGTCCTCCAGAGTCCTGAGTATCCTGCGCCAGTCCATGCCGTGGAGCCTGGCCGCGACCGCGGTCGCTATGCCCACCTTCTCGCCGTGCAGGCCCGCGCCCGGCGAGAGCGAGTCCAGCGCGTGGCCTATCAGGTGCTCCGAGCCGCTGCACGGCCTGCTGCTCCCCGCGATGCCCGCAGCCACCCCAGCGCTTATCAGGGCCTCAACGAGGGCCCTCAGCCCCTCGCCGTCCATCTCGCGTATGCGCCTCCTGTTTGATATTGCGACGCGCGCGCTGAGCAGCGCGAGGTGGGCCGCGTACTCGCCGTAGTACTCGCCCACCTCGGACCTGGCGAGCCTCCAGTCCCTCACGGCGGTCAGCTTAGCCACCAGGTC
The DNA here is from genome assembly GCA_964342765.1 of uncultured Nitrososphaerales archaeon. Lineage (GTDB taxonomy): Archaea > Thermoproteota > Nitrososphaeria > Conexivisphaerales > Conexivisphaeraceae > Conexivisphaera. The sequence continues at coordinate 2,619 of CAYFFS010000058.1, forward strand.
CCCGAAGCCGCTCCTGGAGAGCCTGGGCGGGGAGGAGGAGATGGCCCCTATGTCTGCTATTATCACCTTAGGGGGATCCACGACCTCGCTGTAGGGCTTGCCGGACCCCTTGAGGGATGCCATTGGGCTGGCTATTCCGTCGTGCGCGGCGCTCGTGGGGACGCTCACGAACCATCCCCCCGACAGGTGGGCCGCGTACTTGGCGACGTCTATCGACTTCCCGCCGCCCAGCCCCAGTATCAGCTCGCTGCCCCTCCCCTCCTGGGCGGCCCTCCTGGCCTCGTCCACGGTCGGGGACTCGACCAGCAGGACCCTGTACTCTATGCCCGCGCCCCTGAGGCTCCTCCCGACGCGCTCCCCGAAGAGCCCCCACACGTG
>CAYFFS010000059.1:0-2986 GCA_964342765.1 uncultured Nitrososphaerales archaeon
CAGGAGAGGGGGAGGTGGGCGCCCCGAGCTCGAGAGGCTGCTCAGCATAGTGAGGAGCGTGGATCCGGACGCCGAGGTCGAGGTCTCGGGCTCAAGGGCAGTTATCAGGATATCCAAGGACAGCCTCCCCAAGCTGCTGGGGAGAAGCGGAGAGGAGCTCGAGGCCCTGGAGAGGGAGAGCGGGCTCAGGATAAGCATACAGCCCAGGAGGAGAAAGCGCTAGCCCTTATCGCCCTGTAGGTAATAGTCAAGGCTCCCGGGCCCCTCGATGCGCCTCAAGTACTCCTCCGCCGCCTCAAGCACCTCCCTGGAGCTCTCGAACGCCACGTCCTTCAGCGCCTCATCGTACTTAGCCCACTTATAGCCCTCGTGCTCCCAGGAGATCCTCACCTCGTCGCCCAGCGCCCTCGCCAGGAAGAACACGACCTCCTTCCTCACCAGCTGCCCCTCCCTCCTGTAGTAGTACCTTATGCGGCGCTCGAACCCCTCCACGAACTGGACGTCGAGCCCGGTCTCCTCCTTTATCTCCCTCCTGGCAGCCTCGATGGGCGACTCGCCGGGCTCTATGTTGCCCTTCGGGAACTCCCAGTATCCCGAGGGGTACTTCAGAAGGAGGTACTCGCGGGCGCCGTCGGACCCCCTGAACACGACGGCGCCCGCGCTCCTCTCATCGATCACATGTTCCATCGGCGAACCTCAGTTTTAAATTAAGTGTACTAATCGGCATGTTTGCGCCATCTTTTTTTGTCCGCGAAGGGATGACGGCTAGTGAAGCGCCTGCCCCGTAGCGACCCCTGCATCCTCACCGACGCGGATCGGCCGGCGAGCCCGCCGCGCTAGCTGACCCCGAGCCACCTCTTGAGGCCGCTGAAGGCCAGTATCTTCGCTATCGAGCGGCTCCCGGGCGGCCCAGGGCGCTTCATGTAGAACGCGTTGACCTCGTAGACCGTCCCCCTCAGCCCCCTGTCGAGCGATATTTTGGCGAGCCTGACCAGGTCCACGAGTATTCCCGCCAGGGCGGGGCTGTCGTTTATCCTGGCGAGCACGTAGACGTCGTCCACCGCGCCGTTGAAGCTTATGTAGCTCAGGTGCATCGCGACGAACTTGCGATCCCCTAGGGGCTCGAGGTAGCCCGTCGGCCTTATGTAGTGCGGCGCGTCGTACCCAAGTATGTCGCCGACTATCCCGCCCTTCGTGGCCTCCTTCATCGAGTTCCTGCCGGGGTCCGTCAAAGCCAGGAAGTCGGTGTTGCCGCCTATGTTGAACTGGACCACGAACTCCACCTTCCTGTTGCGCTCCGCCATGTGCTCCAGGAGATCCGCGGTGAGGGGCGTCGCGCCGGTGGCGCCGTCGTCCCCGAAGACCACGGCGCCCCTCTCCCTGTAGAGCTCTATGACCCCGCCGTCGTTCGCGAGAGGCGTGGGTATGGAGTTCACGAACGCCGCACCCCTCCCTGAGGCGTACTCGGCGAGCGCGTAGGCGTAGGCGTGGGAGGCGGTGAGCCTTGGGTCGCCCGTCCGTATTGCCCTGGAGAGCGCCTCGGCCGATCCGAAGGGCTCGCCCTTCTCGGTCGTTATGACGTTGACCACGACGTCGACGCCAAGCGAGCGCCAGTCGTCAACGAGGGAGCCTATCGCGGGCTCGAGGCCGATGGACTCCTCGAGGCCCTTCGACGAATAGGGCATGCCCCTCGCGCTTCCGAGGCTTATGCCCCTGCGGACCTCTATGTCCTTCAGGCCCTTCGGGGTCGGAAGGCCTCCCACGGACGCGACCACGTCGTACGCGGTCTTGCCGACCTTCGAGTCGTCCACGTCGTACGCGACCACGACCTCCACGTCCTCCGGCCTGTAGGGCAGGGGGGCCTCCGCTAGAGGAACGCCGTATGGCTTGATCTCCCCCGCCCTCAGGAGCTCGAGCCCGACCTCGAAGTGGGAGGCTACGAGCCCCTGGCCCAAAATGGCTACGCGGACCTTCAAACGGCAGCCCCATCGCACTACCCAGAAATAAAGGGATCGACGTCGGGCCCGCAGTCGAGGCCGGCCCCCTTGGCGGCCGCGCGCACGTAGCCCTCGATCTCCGGATCGTCTATGTAGCGAAGCGCCCCCCTCACGAACTCGCATGCGTCTGAGGCGCCCAGGACCCCGTCCCTGTAGTAGGAGACCGCCTGCAGCGCCATCTCCAGCTTGTCGATCTGGTGCACCAGGCGCGCCTCCGGCGTCACGCCCGCCTCGTACTCCTGGTAGGCCCTCCAGAGCGGAGACCCGTCCTCGCCGAGCGGCCTCAGGATCTTCTGGAGGGCATCGCGCTCCATGGAGTGCTTGACGTCGGGGTCGACCTCATCCGGCAAAATGTCGCCCACCACGGACTCCGCGAGGTCGTGAACCGCGGCCATGGCGGCGCACCTGAGCTCGTCCAGCCCGCGCTCGTGCGCGAGCACGAGGGAAAGCAGGGCGGTCATGAGGGAGTGGTCGGCCACGCTCTCGACGTCCGCCCCTGGCGAACGCCTCGCCCAACCGGCCCTCCTCACGCGCTTGAGCCTCGAAGCGAGCTCGTAGAAGCCCAGCAGATCCACGTGGCCGGCTGCAGGCGGTGGGTATAAAGCTTGAGGCATGAACACCCCCGCAGATGGCGGAGGAGCCTAGATACGTGGTTGAGGTTGTCAAGGCCGAGGGACAGGTCAGGCTTCCCTCGGAGTACGTGGAGCAGCTCAAGGGGGTCCTTGGACAGAAGAAGATCTCGGCGCTCAAGAAGGAGGCGGTCATCTGCCCCCTCCTGGGCTCCCAGGTGCCCTTCCTGGTATGCTTCCAGTGCCCGAGCTTCCTTAGGAGGGTTAAAGGGCGCGTGCACTGCGCGGGCAGGGAACCTCCTAAGTGGCCGCCGAGGTAGCTAACGTATGCCTCGAGAATCTTATATCCCCGTGGGTTGGACGGTGCCACGATGGTGCCCCCCTGAGGAGGGTCGTCGTGGCCACGGTGGACGGCCGCGC
>CAYFFS010000060.1:0-2896 GCA_964342765.1 uncultured Nitrososphaerales archaeon
AGGCTGCCGGCCTCGGGCGCCGGCGGTCGCCGGTTCAAATCCGGCCAGCCCCACCGCTCCACGCGCGGAAAACCACGTGGATGGCCCTGGCCCCATCCTCACCCATCAGGAGGTTGAGACGGCCGCGGCCGCTATCGCGTCCACATCCAAGGGCCTCGCCTGCGCCGCCGGCTTCAGGAAGAAGCGTCGCCTAGTCGATCGGCCAGCCCCGGGCGGGATTTGAACCCGCGATCGCCCGCTTACAAGGCGGGCGCATTGACCAGGCTATGCGACCGGGGCGGCCACATGAGGTCAATCGGTCGCTTATTAGATTGACCCTCGCCTCCGCCGAGGACGACTTGGCCTATGCTGATCGATCCCTTCAGCAGGTCGGCGAGGCGTTCGTCCGAAACTTCCACGTCCTCGTAGGTCCCCCAGTAGCTCGCGGCCAGGACAGCGCGTATGTGTTTGCATGGCGATGGAGTACCCCGGGCCAGCCGAAACGAGAAATCGGGGCAAGTGCACATAGGTGGGTCCAAGGAGACCAGGTACTCGAGGTCGCTCCCGGAGGCCCAAAGCTGGAAGCCGCTGGGCTGGAACCTGATCCTTGCGACCCTAGTTCTCCCCTTGGACAACTGACGATGGAGGAAATCCCGGTTATATATGGATGAAGGCGAGCGCGGGGAAGATGGTGGGGCTGGCCGGATTTGAACCGGCGACCGCCGGCGCCCGAGGCCGGCAGCCTAACCAGGCTAGCCCACAGCCCCACCGTGGGGCCGGAGGGATTCGAACCCCCGATCTTCGGGTTTCCCCCGCTCCAGAGGTTCATCATCCCGTGCGGTCAAACTTCCCTTGGCCTCTGGAGCCCGACGCCTTGCCTGGCTAGGCAACGGCCCCCAAGCCCGTGCTGCGATCTCGTCCTAAAAACGTTACCCTAGTATGAGCGGGGCACGCCCCGCGGATCCGAGAGGTCAAGCGAAGCGCGCGCCCAGCACGGCCACCAGTAGGGCGCCCACGGGAGCGCCCGCGCCCTTGGCCATTTTCCTCGGAAAACGCGCCCGAAAACGATCCAGGGCAGCGGGATTGAAACTTAAAAACCGGCGGCCGAAAGTGATGGGCGCCGCGGTAGCTCAGCTTGGGAGAGCGCCCGGCTGAAGACCGGGATGTCGTGGGTTCAAGTCCCACCCGCGGCACAGGCGCGCCGCGTCAATAGAGCCTCTTAACGACCCCCAGCCGCTCGTCGGTCAGCGCTATTGAGCGATCGGCCCTCTCCTCTATCTCCATCATCGCCCTTATCGCGTCCACGTTCTCCGGGACCACGTCCGACTCGTTGGGGGTGGCCCACATCAGGTATACCTCGCGCCCGTCGGCCGAGACCGTCAGGGCGTCCTCCCAGACGGGGATCTCGTAGAGGTCCCCCCTGCTCCTCCCGAGATCCCTTGCTATCTCGAATATCGAGTTCAACCCCTTCACCCCGTCCTGGCCTGAGACCGTGACCACCCTGGGCTCTTCCCTGAGGACCTGCAGCACCTCCTCCTTGGTCGCGCGCCCCTTGAGCTCCAGCATCCCCATGTGCAGGTGGAACAGGTTGTGGCTCCCCTTGGCGGCCATGGTCACTATGTCGAGGTCGTGTACCACGCTCTGGGCGTCCGGCCCGTGGTGGGACGGGACCTTCAGCTCCGGGACCACGGTGTTCATTATCCCTGTGTGGCTGGACTCCCAGACGTCGACCGCCCTCCTGAATATGCTCACCCTAGCCTTCCTCACGCCGAGCTTGGCGTGTATGCCACCGACGACCCTACATATCGCGGTCGTGTTGCAGCTCACCACGCGGACGTAGCGCTTGCCGAGGGCCTCGGAGTAGTTCCTCTGCGCGACGAACGAGACCTCAGCCACCTCCGGCTTCTCGCCCCCCTGGAATATCGCCCTCACCCCGTACTTCTCGTAGACCTTCTTGTTCTCGGCGCCGACCTTGTCGGGGGTCGCGTCGACCACCACGTCCACCGCGCCCCTCGCCAGGAGGTCCGGCAGCGTGCCCGCCACCTCCAGGCCGGACCTCCTCATGTCCTCGGCCTTCTCCGGCAGGGAGGCGTAGACGTCGTACCCCTTGGCAGCGGCCATCTTAACGCGGTAGTCCCCCACTATGTCCGAGATCCCGATCAGCCTCATGTCGGGCTGCTTGGCGACGGCGTCCGCGACCCTCTTGCCTATCACGCCGTAGCCGTTAACGATAACGTTAACGGTTGCCTTGGCCAACGGCACGGAGCTTCCCCGCATCAAATATATTTCTTACCTGCGCATCGCGCGCCGTGAGGATCCTGATCCTGGGGCTCGGGAGGATGGGGCTCCTGCTGGCCTCCGAGCTGTCCTCGCTGGGCCACGACGTGAGCGGCTACGATCCCTCCCCCGATGCGGCGCGCCGCGCGGCCTCCTCTGGCATAAAGGTCGTCGAGGGGCCGGAGCCCTGGCGCTACGACGCGGTGCTGGCCGCGGTCCCGCTGGAAAGGAGCGCCGAGGTAGCGCGCGAGGTATACCCCAGGATCCGGGGGGATGGGGCTTACGTGGACGTCTCGACCCTGAAGTCCGAGGTGAACGGCGTCCTCAGGTCCCTGGGCGGCGGCGCGGCCAAGGTTTCAGTTCACCCGCTCTTCGGGAGGGGGGCCAGGGGGCTCGCGGGAAGGCCCGTGGCGCTGACGCCCGTGGAGGACGTCGACCGGGAGCTGGCGGTCGCCCGGGAGCTCTTCAGGGGAGCCGACCTCATCGTGATGGACGAGGCCAGGCACGACGAGGCGGTCCCGTACTCGATACTGCTCCCCCCCGTGCTCGGCTACCTCTTCGCGTACGCCCCCCCCCCCGCCCCCTCCATCCCCTCCCCCAGCCCCCGGCTGCAGGAGCTTGCCCCCGCCGGCCGCCCGGG
>CAYFFS010000061.1:0-2445 GCA_964342765.1 uncultured Nitrososphaerales archaeon
GGGATACGTCAAGATCGTTGACGCGATAAGGAGGGCCGCCCTGGCCAGGGCGGCCAGCGGGGAGGGGGTGGGCCCATGACGTCCGTGGAGCAGGTCGTCCGCGAGTTCTCCCACATAGGATCCCGCGTCCCCAAGTACGATGCCCCCGAGAAGGTGACTGGCGAGGCTAGGTACCTGTTGGACGTCGAGATGCCGGGGATGCTCTACGCGAAGATACTGAGGAGCCCCTATCCACACGCGAGGATAGAGTCGATCGACGTGTCTGAGGCGCTCAGGATGCCCGGCGTCGTCGACGTGATAACGGCGAGGGACGTGAAGCTGAACAACCTGGGCTACCTGAAGGACAATCCTCCCCTTAAGTGGGGGAAGGTGAGGAGCGTCCGCGACGAGGTGGCCGCGGTCGCGGCGGTCGACCCCGAGAGGGCCCTCGAGGCAATCCAGGCGATAAGGGTGAAGTACGAGCCTCTCCCAGCCGTGACGGATCCCATCAAGGCGCTCGAGCCGGGGGCCCCGCTGGTGCACGAGGAGCTCGGCACCAACCGCGCGAACGTGGATTTCAGCCTAGAGTTCGGGGACGTGGACGAGGCGTTCTCCCGCGCGGACGTGGTGGTGGAGGGCACCTATCGCACCCAATACGTAGCGCACAACCCGGGCGATACCATGGGGGCGCTGGCCTGGGTCGACTCGCATGGGATCCTGAACGTGTTGACGAACACGCAGACCCCCTTCCTCTACCAGCGCTGGCTGGCCGAGTCGCTGGGGATGCCGGCCCACAGGATAAGGGTAGTTCAGACGTACATAGGAGGGGCTTTCGGGAGGAACCTGGACGTATATCCGCACGACGTGATAGCCGCCGCCCTCGCCCTGAGGACTAGGAGGCCCGTGAAGCTGCAGTTCACGCGCTCGGAGGAGCTGCAGAACGCGCCCACGAAGCAGCCCCTCATCGCAAGGGTGAGGCAGGGGGCGACGAAGGACGGAAGGCTCGTGGCCAGGGAGGTCGAGGCTATAATAGACGCCGGGGCCTACGTGGGCTGGGGGGTCTTCGACGCCAGGGTCATGCAGTACACGGCGACGGGGCTCTACAGGGTTCCCGCCGTCCGGTTCAAGAGCGTGGTCGTTTACACGAACAACCCCTACACGGCGGCCATGAGGAGCGCCGGGAACTCCCAGATAACGTTCGCCATCGAGAGCAACATCGACGAGCTTGCGGAGAGGCTGGGGATGGATCCCGTGGAGTTCAGGCTCCTGAACGCGAACGCCCCGAACACGGTGACGCCGCAGGGGGCCAGGATAACGACCTGCGCCATGTCCGACGCGATAAGGGAGGCCGCCAGGAGGATAGGCTGGAGGGGGCGGCGCTCGGCCGGCCCTAACAGGGGCATAGGGTTCGCCTGCTACTTCCACGTGGGAGGGGGCGCCAGGATCTACAGGTCGGATGGATGCGGCGCCACGGTCAAGGTGGACGACTTCGGATCCGTTATCGTGACCGTAGGCGGCACCGAGATAGGGGAGGGCCTGGACACAGGCATCCAGCTGATAACCGCGGAGGCGCTTGGGGTCCCACGCGACAGGGTGAAGGTCGTGATAAACGGCGACGCCGACCTAAGGCTCTGGGACGTTGGAACGCACGCCAGCAGGGCGACGTTCATCTGTGGGAACGCCGCCCTGAGGGCAGCGCTCGAGGCTAAGAGGCAGATACTTGAGGGCGCCGCGCAGCTGTTTGGCACGACTCCCGAGGACCTCGACCTGCGCGATGGTATCGTCTACTCCAAGTCCGACCCGTCTAAGAGGATTGAGTACGACAAGGTGGTCAGGCGGATGCACCTGTTCAGGGGGGCGGCGGGGACCGTGGTGTTCGCGCATAACTTCTACGAGCCGCCCAGCGAGGAGCCGGACGAGCGCTGGTACGGCAACGTCTCGGCCACCTACGGCTGCGGATGCCAGGCGGCGCTCGTCGAGGTCGACGGGGAGACGGGCAAGGTTAAGGTGCTGAAGGTAGTTAGCGTGCACGACGCAGGTCGCGTGATAAACCCGAACGGGTTCGAGGGGCAGGTCCACGGAGGGGTCGCCATGGGCATAGGCCTGGCGCTTCTGGAGGAGCTGGTTCTCTCGGAGGGACGCGTCGTCAACGGCTCTTTCGAGGACTACAGGATGCCGAGGGTCACGGACATTCCGGAGATAGAGGCCGTGTCGGTCGGGCAGCCGGATCCCGAGGGGCCGTTCGGCGCAAAGGGCATGGCTGAGAGCCCAGTGATACCCACTGGCCCCGCCATAGCAAACGCGGTGGCGGACGCAATAGGCGTCAGGATAAGGGATCTTCCGATAACGCCCGAGAAGGTTTGGCGCGGCCTCTCCATGAAAGCTAATAAATAATAGCTGTGGGTCGAAGTGATCCAGATGAGGATAGCGGTCCTCGTCAAGGTCGCGCTCGATCCGAACCTGATG
>CAYFFS010000062.1:0-1794 GCA_964342765.1 uncultured Nitrososphaerales archaeon
CCCGGGGAGCGCGCCACCGCAGAGGAGATTATCGAGTGGGCGAAGCAGCACATGGTGAGCTACAAGGTCCCCCGCGACGTGATATTCCTGGATGAGCTGCCCAAGATGAGCGGCTGGAAGGTGCTCAGGAGGGTCCTGAGGGAGAAGTACGGGAACTTCCCTACCCAGGAGGGCCGGGGCAAGGAGGGGACGAAGGCGCAGGCCTCAGGCATCGAGGCTGCCTAGGCGCGCGATAGCGGCCGGCCAGCTGGCTAGATCCCTCCCGAGCGGAGGCCGACTTTCCGTGGGCGTCCCTTCTCGCGAGCGCCTTCGCGACTGCCGGCCGACGCGGCTAGATCGGCCGAGCCTAGCGGGGTTGGCGCGGATTGTCGATGCACGACGGCTGGAGCTTGCGGTGCAGCGCCCAGTTGATAAGACTTTTATACATTAAGCCAGTATATAGATTAGATTGACGTTCAGGCCCTCCAAGGTTATAATGCCGCGGAGCTTTGAGGAGGCATACCTGCGCCTGGAATCGCTCGGGGAAAGCGCGGTCATAATAGCGGGCGGCACGATGCTCTTCAGGCTCCGCGGAACTGGGCTGCTGGACTACGTGGAAGCGCTGGTGGACCTTTCGAGGCTGGGCCTGAGCTACGTTAGGGAGGGCGAGGGCCTGCACATAGGATCCTACACTACGCTCGCGGACGTCTACATGTGGCTCTCCTCGAGGCCCAAGGTGGCGGGGGCGCTCGGCGCCCTCGTCGACGCGATAATGTCGATGCCAGGGTGGCAGATACGCAACATGGCGACCGTGGGCGGAAGCGTCAGCATAGGCATGCCTCAATCCGACATAGCGACGTCCTTGCTGGCGCTCGGCGCGCGCGTCGTGCTCTCGGGACCATCCGGTGACAGGCGCATGGATCTTCGGGACTACATGGCCAAGCCCCTATCTCCGGCTCGCGCCGTGAACGAGTTCGTGCGCGAGCTTGAGATAGGGACGCTCCAAGGCGGATCCGCCCACGAGAAGTTCGTGGTGAGCGACATAGATCACCCGATAGCCAGCGCCTCGGCCCACCTGGTCCTCGGCGACGACGGATCCATCAGGTCGGCGCGCCTCGCGCTGGGGGGCGGCCTCAGGAAGCACGTGGTGATAGACTCCCCAAGGGAGCTCGTTGGAAGGACGCCGGAGCCGGGGGTCCTGGAGGAGGTGTACTCCATGGCGCGCGATTCCGTGGACCCGCTGGAGGACCACGTGGCCTCGGCGGAGTACAGGAGGCACCTGATCGGGACCATGGCGAAGAGATCCGTGATCAGGGCCTACTCAAGGGCCAGGGGGGTGGCGCTTTGAGGATCAAGTTCGAGCTGAACGGGTCGGCGGTTGAGGTCGACGTCGAGCCATGGGAAAGCCTCTTCGACGTCCTGAGGAACAAGCTGGGGATAAAGAGCGTGAAGACAGCGCTCTGCGAGGGCTCCTGCGGGGCATGCGGCGCGTGTACAGTCCTGATGGACGGCAGGCCCATATACTCCGTGATGACACCGGCATATCGCGCGGATGGCCGCAGGATAACGACCTTGGAGGGCCTCTCGGCAGGAGGGCGCCTTGACGCCATCCAGGAGGCCTTCCTGGAGGCCGGGGCTGTCCAGTGCGGGTTCTGCACCCCGGGCATGATACTGTCCGCCAAGGCCTACCTGGACGGCGGAGGGGGGCCCGACGAGCGCGAGATAAGGGAGGCCATACGCGGCAACCTGTGCAGGTGCACGGGATACGTCAAGATCGTTGACGCGATAAGGAGGGCCGCCCTGGCCAGGGCGGCC
>CAYFFS010000063.1:0-1669 GCA_964342765.1 uncultured Nitrososphaerales archaeon
CGCCTTGCGTGCGCGTGGGGGGGGCCAGGGGTTCGGTGGGAGATTCTCCGCGGGGGCAGCGCAGGCCGCGGTGTGGCGCGAGGGGGGAGGCAGGGGGGCGGGGGGGGGGGGGAGGGGGGGCCCGCGCGTCGTGAAGAGGATCCGCGGCGACATATCCCAGGCGCAGCTCTACCTGGTGGCCTCTGCGCCCGGGATAGGCCCAAAGCTCGCGGAAAAGCTCCTCAGGCGCTTCGGGTCCCCGGCCGCGGTCTTCTCCGCCCCGGAGGGGATGCTGGCCAGGGTCATCGGCGAGAAGAGGGCCAGGAGGCTCAGGGAGGTGCTGGACAGGCGCTACGGGGAGCGCGAGGAGGGGCAGGCGCGCCTCGAGCGACGTCATATGCCGTGCGTCAGGTAGTCCACCCTCCCCCCGTCGACGACGAGCACCTGGCCCGTAATGTAGGAGGAATCGGGGGAGGCGAGGAAGAGCACCGCCGACGCTATGTGCTCGGGCCTGCCGGTCATCCCGAGCACGGTCCTGGACCTCATGCGGGACCTCGCGGACTCGGCCTCCTCAGGGGACAGACCGCCTACCGTCATATCAGTCTCGACCCATCCGGGGGCCACCGCGTTGACCCTTATCCCGTAGGGCCCCAGCTCGAACGCGAGCCTCCTGGTCAGCGCTATGAGGGCGGCCTTCGCGACCGCGTAGAACGTGGTCCTGGGGAGGGCTGTCCCTATCGCGGCGTTGGAGGCCACGTTGACGACGACGCCCTTCGTGGACCTCAGGTCCTCCAGGGCCTCGAGCGTCGTGTAGATCGCCCCCATCAGGTTGACGTCCATCATCTCGCGGAAGGCGGCCTCGTCGAAGTCCTCGAGCCCCATCAGCCTAACTACCCCGGCGTTGTTGACGAGGACGCTTATCGGGCCGAGCTCCGACCTGACCCTCCTCACCATCTCCCTCACCTCGTCCCTCCTCGAGACGTCCGCGCCGACGGCTATTCCCCCTATTGAGGAAGCCAGCTCCTCCGCTGCCCTCCTGTTCGTCCTGTAGTTGACGGCGACGGCCGCCCCCTCCGACGCCAGCGCCCTAGCTATCGCGCGCCCTATCCCCCTCGAGGCCCCCGTCACGAGCGCTACCCTGCCCTTCAGGCGCCCCGCCACGGGGCTCGGTTCCCTTGGGTGCTATTAAGCGCTAGGCGACCACCGCCTCGCGCGCCGTCGAGCGCGGGAGCACGGCCCTCCTGGCGGACTCGAGCATCCCCTCGAGGTAGGGAACGTCCGGCTCCTCGTGGAAGCTGTAGCTGCGGATGGAGCGCTCTATCAGCTGGCGGGGGAGGCCCACGAGCTCGGCGTACGCTGATAGGTCGGCCGAAGACGCCCTGGATATCGCGGAGGCGGCTATGCGGGATATCCTGGGGTACTCGTCGCGGAGCCCCGCGTTCGCGGATAGGAGGCAGCACTGCCTGATCTCGCAGGGCTCGACGCGAAGCCCCATGGACGAGGCCATCGCCAGGTAGGGCTCCCAGAGTACTCCCTCGCGGACCTCGCCGGAGGCTACGGCGGAGAGGAGCTCGCGGGGCCCGCCGTAGTACCTCCTGGGCCCCTCCAGCCCCAGGAGCTCGGCGCAGAGCTCCGTGTTGGAGTTGCGTATCACGGCGTGGCCGCCCTGCCCTGGACCCCTCGCCACCCC
>CAYFFS010000064.1:0-1595 GCA_964342765.1 uncultured Nitrososphaerales archaeon
CCCTACGCTCCTCCTCCCCCTCCGCGCCCTCCACGCGTCCTTTATGCCCGGCCTGCTAAATAAGCCGATCCCCCAAACGCTAGGCGCGCAGCAGCTCCTCCAGGAGCCCCGGGTTCTCCATGAGCGACGTGCCCACGAGGAACGCGTCGGCGCCCGCTTCCCTCAGGCGGCGCACGTCCTCGGGCCCCCTTATCCCGCTCTCCGCCACCCTGAGCACGCCGTCCGGCACCATGCTGAGCACCCTCGCCTGGAGCTCCCTGTCGATCCTCAGCGTGAGGAGATCCCTCGCGTTCACCCCGACAACGCGGGGCCGCAGCCTCAGCGCCCTCTCCAGGTCGCGCTCGTCGTGGACCTCCACCAGGGCGTCCATCCCCAGGGAGGTGATCTCCCTGTAGAGGAACTCGAGCTGCTCGTCGTCGAGGAGCCGCGCTATCAGGAGGACGGCGTCCGCCCCCAGGGAGTAGGCGGACCTGACCTGTTCGCGCCTGATTACGAAGTCCTTCATGAGGAGCGGGAGGTCGGTCGCGGACGACGCGAGGCGCAGCAGCTCGTAGGAGCCGCCGAAGGCCACGGGCTCCGTTATTATGCTCAGCGCGGCCGCCCCCCTGGACATGGCCCTCAGGTAGCTGACCGCGTCTACGTCGCGGGCCCTGAAGCCCGAGGGGGAGGCCAGCTTGAGCTCCGCTATCACGGCGTTCGTGCCCCGGGACCTGGCTTCGCGGAGGGCCTCCGCGAACCCCTTTGGAGGCCTCCTCCTGTCCTCGACCACCTCCTCCCTCCTCCTGGCGGCCTCGAGGACATCGTCTAACCACACGCGCGCTCACCCCCACGAAGTTCCTCAGTATCCTGCGGCCGTGCTCCGTGGCGACGCTCTCCGGGTGGAATTGAACGCCGAATATCGGGGCCTCCTCGTGCTCCACCGCCATGACCTCGCCGTCGTCCTCCGAGACCGCGGTCACCAGGAGGGGCCTTGGGACGTCCCTCAGGACCAGGCTGTGGTACCTGGTGGCCATGAAGCGCCCTGGCACCCCCTCGAAGAGCCTCGACCTGCGCTTGACCGCTATCGGGCTGAGCTTCCCGTGCATTATCCTCCTGGCCCTGGATATCCTCGCGCCGAACGCGTGCCCTATTACCTGGTGCCCCAGGCATATGCCGAGGATGGGCACCTCGTATCCCAGCTCCCTCACGACATCCTCCGATATCCCGACGTCCTCCCTCCTCTCGGGCGTCCCGGGCCCCGGCGATATCACTATCCTATCCGGCCTCATCCTCCTGATCCCGGAGACTGTTATCTCGTCGTTCCTCACGACGAGGGGCCTGCTCCCGAGGGACCCCACCACCTGCGCTATGTTGTACACGAAGCTGTCGTAGTTGTCTATTATGAGGGTCACGTCGCCCATCGCGCCACCCCCATCGCCGCGAGGACCGCCCTCATCTTGTGCCCGACCTCCTCCAGCTCCATCTCCGGCACGGAGTCGCTCACTATGCCGGCCCCCGCCTGAACCCTCACGACACCATCGCGCATGAACGCCGACCTTATCGAGATGGCCATCTGGGAGAGCCCGGGCAGGAGGTAGCCCACCGCCCCAGCGTAG